>JBBAEA010000166.1:0-6755 GCA_041656175.1 Bradymonadales bacterium
GAACCTTTTTTCTTTTGCAAAAAGAAAAAAGGTTCCCCCCGCGCAAAGCTCTCAATAAATAAGATTAGGCGAGGTTAATCATGCGTTTTCTCTGGATAAAAATTCTTGCTTGCACGTCGTTGTGTTTAACACTTTTTGCTTGCAACAAAAAAGTCGCCGAAACCGAGACAAAGCCCGAGCCTGAGCTCGTCGCTGCTAGCGATGAAACTAGCCAAGCAGAAGAAGAAGTAAAAATCATATTCTGGAATGATTTCCACGCTACGCTCTTTGAAATACCCGACAAGGAAGACACGACTATGGCGATTGGGGGATTACCGTGGTTTATGGCTGCGGTAGAAGCCGAAAAGGAGGGCTATTTGCCGCTCATACTCGATGGAGGAGATCAATTCCAAGGCTCATCACTTATCGGTGATAGCAAGGGGATGGGTATGGTCGACATTATGAACAGCCTCGGCATCGACGCTACAGTTATCGGCAACCACGATTTCGATTACGGCGCTTCTCCCCAAAACCCCGACCCAACCCGCGGCGCGCTCTACGCCGCGATGAAAGCGTCAAACTACGCTTGGCTCGCAGCAAACATTAGCCACGACAAAAACTTAGCCAAAGAAGGTGCGCTCCCTTGGCCGCCACCTGAACTCAAGCCATACACCATCATAGAAAAAGGACCCTACCGTATCGCTGTAATCGGGCTTAGCACCACGGATACGCCTGTTACTACGCTACGTGAACACGTTATAGACCTCGTCTTTGAGCCCGCGGATCAAGCTCTTAGCCGCATAATGCCCAGCGTTGTAGCCGAAAATCCAGATTACATTATCGTTCTTGGCCACTTAACAGGTACGCCTCAAAACGAGTACGAAAAGCTCGGCTGCCCCAAATTCGACGGCGAACTTGCCAGCATTTTGGCACTCCCCCAAGAAACGAAAAAGCATATCAACGCTATCTTTCTAGGACATTCGCACCGAAGTTTTGCCGCCGTTTGCGATGGCATACTGATCGCCGAAAATACCGCGTCTGGTCGCAGTTACACCACCGTTACCCTAAAGCCCGAAAACAAAAAACTGAGCACACAAGTCGATTCATTGAGCCAAAAATTCTTAACCCACAAAGCCGTTGGAAGTGGTTGCAGCGATGAGCCCTTCCCACTAGAGGCCATCGACGTCGGTGGAATGAAACTAAAACCGAGCCAAAGCGCGCTATCCATTATTGAAAAACTTGATGCAAACGCAAAAACAGCGCGTTGCGAAGTTATCGGTTGCGCTAAGGCGCCCATCATACGCAACAAAACCACGGAATGCCCCATCGGCAACCTCGTCGCTGAAGCGATGATGAAGGTCTATCCCAAAGCCGACTTGGCCATACAAAACTCGGGTGGCCTACGAAGCGACATCCTAAAAAACACGCTCCATCGCGAAGATGTTGAGGCTATCATGCCCTTTGAAAACTACATCTACCTCATAGAGATGCCAGGAGCCGATTTACTCAGCATACTCAAGGTGGCCACAAGCGGGAAACACGGCCTATTCCAAGTCGCAGGCCTGCGCTACATCTTCGAGATCGACTGCAATAACCCTGAAGATATCAACAAAGACGGAAAACTCGAAGACTGGGAGCATAACTGCCTTAAGGAACGATCCCTATTCGTTGCAAAAAAACGACTCAATCCCAAGAAAAAATACAAAGTCGCCATCAATAACTTTTTGTTTGATGGCGGCGACTCGCTGAGCGGCCTCTTTGATAGGTCAAAAATTATCGATAAAGGCCCTCTCATCAAGACGGCCCTCATTGACTATATTCAAAAAAGCAAGACCTGCATTGACGCAGACACGCTCCTCGATGACAGAGTTATGATTGCTCACTGATCGCGCATTTTTCCTAGCAGCGTTTGCAAATCATCCAAAGGCATCAAGACTGAGCCCTCATCGTCGTCGTAATTGCCGCGCTCCGAAAACAACTCGTCGATGCTTACGTCAAAAATCCGACACATTCGGTTGATTTCGGCCGACGAAATCACGCGCACCCCACTCTCGATTGCTTGGCAATCCGCCACGGACAATTCCATTCGCTGTGCGAAATCATCAATCGACCAACTGTTCGACAAACGCAAAAACTTCACGTTCTCGGCTACACTCATTCCACCACCTAATATAAAATCGCTTATTCCTCTAAAGCCCCCAGCGCACCCCAGCCGTATACAATGTGTCGCAAACCTTGCTGACTTGCAAGTTTTTCTACTTTATGCCCCAACATTCAGCTTTGAACCTCTGCTTTTTGGGGGGCTCAAAGCCCCCCTACGCAAAAGCTTGCCTCATGATCTGCGGCTTCGCGCCTTATTTTATGCGGTGTATGCGCTCGTTTCGCGCATCCACCGCATAAAATGCGCTCAGTCGCCGTTCATTCGGCTGATCTTTTGCTACCCCCCCTATTTTGTTCTCTCTCCCTCCATACGCAATGCGCCAGCCTTAGCCAAACACCACAATACTCGCCAGTTAATTCAAACTGTGCTAATCCGCTAATCGTTGCCCGCGCTTGATAGAACTGGCAACGACTCTTTAATTATATGCACTAATCTTTGTAGAGCTAGGGGAGTAGCGAGGGATCGCCTAAAATATGGACTTAGCGCCGCATTTTCTGCGCTGTATGAGCGAATAGAGAATACAGCGCAGAAAATTTCGCGGCGCTTAGGCCATATTTTAGGAAGCCCGCGCGTAGGGGGCGCTCCCCCCACCAAAAAATAAAGGATAAGGAAAATCGATGGCTGTATCATTAAGCGGCATTAAACCAACCTACATCCCGCATGTCGGAAACCATTTGGGCATGATTTTGCCAGCAATTTCGCTGCAAAACGACTACGATTGCAGCTACTTTATCGCGGACTACCACGCGCTGACCTCGGTACATGACCCAGAGCTGATGCGGGAGTATTCGCACAGCATTGCCGCGTATTTCTTGGCTTTTGGCCTCGACCCTGCGATTTGCACATTTTATCGCCAATCGGATTTGCCGCAAGTCAATGATTTAACGTGGATTTTGAGCTGCACGGCGCGAATGGGGCTATTGGAGCGCGCCCATGCGTGGAAGGCGGCCAAGGATCGCGGCAACGAAGGTGCTGAATTACACGGCTTGTTCGCTTACCCCGTCTTGATGGCCGCCGACATTTTGATCAACGACGCCGACGTCGTACCAGTGGGCAAGGACCAAATTCAACACGTCGAAATGACACGCGACATGGCGCTGAGCTTTAACAGCGTGTACGGCGAAACTTTTAAGCTACCCGTAGCAAAAGTGAGCGAGGAGTTGCACACCATTCCCGGCCTCGATGGCAGAAAAATGTCTAAATCCTACCAAAATACGATTAATCTGCTTATTCCGCTTAAAGAGCTTAAAAAACAAGTTATGCGCATTGTTACCGATTCAACGCCGATGGATCAGCCAAAAGACCATACAAAATGCAATGTTTTTAAACTCTATAAGCTTTTTGCAAGCCCTGAGCAGTGCGATGAACTCATCGAACGCTACCAAAGCCCAGGTTTTGGTTATGGGCATGCAAAAATTGCGCTCTATGAACTTCTGCGCGAACAGACCGAGGAGCCGCGACGCATTTACAACGATTATATGACGCGGCGCGATACGCTTGAAGATATTTTGCGCGATGGAGCCTCGCGTGCCAAAGTCGTCATGGACAAGGTTTTGGGGCGTGCGCGGGAGGCGGTCGGTTACAAGGCAAGAGTATCATAATTTGGCAATAACGTGTAATAAACGAATAAAGTTTTGCTTTTTCTCGCTTACACAGAAGATTGCTTATGAAAGGATGTGCTAGCATGATAATAGAGCGGCATACAGATATCGTGATTATTGGTGGCGGTGTGGGCGGTTTATCGGCCGCTTTAGCCTTAGGGGATCGAAAAATCTTGGTACTCAGCAAGTCGAGTTTTGGGCGCGGTGGCGCCACACCACTTGCGCAGGGCGGTATCGCAGTTGCCCTAGGACATGACGACCACCCGCAACTTCACGCGGCTGACACCTTGGTGGCGGGAGATGGCTTATCGGCGGCCGAAGTTGTGGACGTTTTAACCAGCGAGGGACCACTGCGAGTACGTGAACTCGAGGCGCTGGGGGCTGAGTTTGATCGCAAACACGATGGAGAACTCGCCTTTGGCCGCGAAGCCGCACACTCGCGAAGGCGCATTGTACACGCACGTGGCGATAGCACGGGTGCCGAGGTTGAGCGCGCACTCGTTGCTGCAGCGCAAAAGCGCTCTAACATTGAAGTTCTCGATAATTGCTACGTCTCAGATCTGCTCAAAGCAGAAGGAGACGTCGTTGGCGCCCAAGGTGTGCGAGGCGGCGAGATTATTCGCGTCTTTGCAAAGGCAGTGATTTTGGCGAGCGGTGGGGTTGGGCGCATATATCGCTACACAACAAACCCCATAGAATCTTGCGGCGACGGTCTTGCCATGGCAGGTCGTATCGGTGCTGTTCTTAGCGACGTCGAGTTTGTGCAATTTCACCCAACAGCCTTGGCTAGCGGACAAGACCCGCTTCCGCTACTCACCGAAGCATTGCGGGGTGAAGGCGCGACATTACACGATAGCAATGGCCTGCGTTTTATGCGCGATTTACACGCTGATGCCGAATTAGCGCCAAGAGATGTTCTTGCACGCGGAATTTGGGGAGTGCAGCAGCGCAAAAGTGCTGTATTTTTGGATGCTCGCATTATAGGCGCAGATTTCCCCAAAAAGTTCCCCACGGTCTGGAGTCTTTGCCAAGAATCTGGCCTAGATCCTCGCCGTGATCTCCTGCCTGTTTCGCCAGCGGCACACTACCATATGGGGGGATTGGCTGTAGATCGCAACGGTCGTAGTTCTTGCTCTGGGCTTTGGGCATGCGGCGAAGTTTCCGCAACAGGGGTGCATGGAGCAAATAGATTGGCGAGCAACTCGCTGCTGGAAGGGCTAGTTTTTGGTGCACGAGTGGGACAGGATATTTTGACACAAATCGATTTTGCTGCAAAAACGAAAAAACACGACCCCTACCCCGCCATAACAACAAGCACGCATATCACCGAGAAAGAGCAGGCGATCGCCCAAAGTTTGCGCGAAATGATGTGGGATTACGTCGGTTTAGTGCGTTGTGAAGAAGGAATGGCAAAAGCGCTCGATTTTATTAATCATATCGTTGAGAACAAAGAACCTAAGTCACTGATGCTTCGCAATATGCTAGATGCCGCCGAAATGATAACCCACGCAGCGCTCTTGCGCCGTGAAAGTCGCGGTGGGCACTACCGCAGTGATTTTCCTGCCCATGGCGACGTTGCGGCTTCGAATCCATTTGTATTTACAGGTAACGGCCCTTGGATTTAGGCTGCAAAATGTTTACGCAGCCTCTGCTCTGTGGGAACGCTGATTATTTGGGGCTACCGCCCCAAACCTCGTACAAAGAGCAAGCACCTTGAAAGCCGTTCTTGGGTGTAACGTCTTGATTCTATGTCGTTTTTTAAATACTCGCCTAGCTTTTCTTAGTTTACGCCGCAAATTTTACTGCTTATTGGCGTGAATTGCAGCTTCCTTAATTCTCGCAATGAGTATTGATAATCCATGCATAGTTCGTTAAGCTGCCTTTGACTGTATCCTTTGGCGAGTACAGACACATTGAAAGCTTATGTATCAGGAGAGAGCGTATGAAGGTTATTTATCGCACACTAACGCTGCTTGCCCTTGTCGGGCTATTGTTTTCGGCATGTCAGTGGGACGAAGATTTGGGTTTGTATGCGGGTGCTAAGTGCCCACCCCGAAATGATGAGGGCGAACTACTCGGCGAAATGATAAGCGAATGCTATGATGAAGACTATCAGCCTACAGACTGCCCTTATAACAAAAAGGTCATGCGCTGCCACACGGATCATAAATGCGTCGAAACGGAGCTAGGCAGCGAGCTCTACGAGTGTAAACTTGGTGAAATTAACGTCGACTGTTCGGTTGGGCAAATCATGTGTAATGGAAAATGCGTAGACCCCAAGAGCAATGCCGCGTTCTGCGGTGCCAAGGGGAGCTGCCAAGGTGAAGATGACTCGGCGTCTGATTACGCGGGGATCAATTGTGGTGAAGACAAAGTGTGTCGAGGCGGCATTTGCGCTTGTGCATCGGGCGACGTGCTTTGCGATGGCGTTTGTGTAAACCCGAAGACCAACCAAGAGTTTTGTGGTGCTAAGGGCAACTGTGAAGGCGAGGATGCAGGCGAAAAATGTCTGAACGACCAAAGCTGCCAAAATGGCGACTGCCGTTGTCCTGCAGGCAAGATGGTATGCGATGGTAAATGCGTAGATCCTGCTACCGATAAGCAATATTGCGGTGCCAAGGGAAGCTGCAGCTCATCATCAGAAGATGAGAATTCTATGGGGAAGAAATGTGCTGGGGCGCAAATATGCGATAATGGAGTCTGTACCTGCCCTCGTCCTGGTAACATTTTGTGTGGGGATGAATGCATAGATCCTTCCACTAACAAGCAATATTGCGGGGCTAGTGGGGATTGTAAGGGTGCAAATGCTGGAACAACTTGCAACGATGTGGATTCACACATAAAAAGCTGTGTAGAAAAAGAATGCGTCGTAACTGCCTGCAGCACAACGAATCATACGCTATGCCCCCAAATGGGAGAAGATGCTACCTTTACAGGCCAAAACCTCTGCATTTCATTGAGTGATAATCATAAGCACTGCGGCGCCTGTAATACACCATGTAATCTGACTAAGT
>JBBAEA010000167.1:0-6608 GCA_041656175.1 Bradymonadales bacterium
ACAACAGAATCAAAGCCATAGCCAGCCGATGCAAAATTACGGCGCTCAGCAGCATCAAAGCCATAGCCAGCCGATGCAAAATTACGGCGCTCAGCAGCATCAAAGCCATAGCCAGCCGATGCAAAATTACGGCGCTCAGCAGCATCAAAGCCATAGCCAGCCGATGCAAAATTACGGCGCTCAGCAGCATCAAAGCCATGGCCAGCCGATGCAAAATTACGACGCTCAGCAGCATCAAAGCCATAGCCAGCCGATGCAAAGTTATGGCGCACAGCAGCATCAAAGCCATAGCCAGCCGATGCAAAGTTATGGCGCTCAGCAGCATCAAAGCCATAGCCAGCCGATGCAGAGTTACGACTCCGCGCCACAAGAACCTATTCGTCACACCAAGGAAAAAACCCTCCTTCTTGACTCCCCGCTCTTACACGCCATTGAAGAAGCAGCAGGAGAGCGAAAAGTGGTAAGGCGCAACTGGCCTATTGTCGTTGTTATCATTCTCATCTGCGTTATAGTGTGCTTGGCTTTCTTAAAACTCGTTATTTTCTCAGAGTCCAAAACTCCAGTCGTTGCGGAAGAGGAACCCGTCGAGACTATACCAGAAATCCAAGTCATGCCTATTGCGCGCCAATTCGTAGACATACAACTCAAGCCTCCCAACTCTAAAGTTTTTATCAATGGGCACTACGAAGCGCTCTTTTCTGGAGGCCGCGCGCTCCCCTTCTCAAAGGCGAGTGCGAACGTCATCAACATCTATAACCCGGGCTATCTCCCCAAACATCTATTCCTCGATAAGGATGTGTTTTTTGACCACGACGCCGAGGTCTTCCTCTCCTCAGACGAACTCTACAAAATCTCTGAAACTACGATTCTACCACCGAGAAATATCGACGGCGCGGCTCTTCGTGGCTCACTCAACGGCGACGTTATATCGCTGCGCGGTAGCGGTGTTTATAAGCTCCCAAGCGGCCTCCCCCATCACATCCTCGTTCAAAAGGACGACGCAGCCTCGCACCTACACGTCTATTGGCCACGCCGAACACTCAACGAAAACATTGAACTCCCTGCACCCGTAGAGCAAAAAGAGAGAAACGAAATCCTCGTGAACTTTGTGCTACCAAATGAGCTACTCCAAGACCCGCTGTTAAAGGTGGAACTGTTCTCGCAATCCGCGAACTTTCAAGAAGCGGGCAGTTTTAGATTCCCCAAACACGAAATTATCACCATCCACGCCTCACACCCCGATTATGAAGACTTCAACTACGTCCTTGAAGCAAGCGATTTGGGAAGCGCCACCATTGACGCAATCATGCTAGAGAACCACGCTCAAGCTAGCCGCGTATCCTTGTCAAGGAACTCCGACGCAAAAGCCACACTCTGCTTCCGACGCTTAGCCGTTATCAAGTGCCTAAAGGCGAAGGAAAACGTACAACTCGACTCTGGACGATGGGAAATTTTGGTTTACAGCGAAAACGCCAATGATAAAAAGATTTTCACCGCCCAGCCCTTCAAAGACCTCAAAGAAGGACACGAACACAGCTTGGAACTCAAGATAAGCGGTGAGAAATATTCGCTGCGAGAGCTCAGGGTGCGAAAAGATCCTAAACTCGCTGCCAAATAGAGGCTAGCTTGTACTAAATTCTGTTTTTCCTACTGCGTGGCAATAAAAAAACTACCAGCGAAGCTAACACAACGAAAATGCCGCGCCGCACACTACGCTCTTCGCTGTACATTATAGCGATTAGTGGTTAAACTTCCGCCACATTGCAACGGTGCAATGCTTTTACCTAATATCGGAGTTTGTTATATGTCATCGCAATCATGCTGTTGCCACGCTAATGGTTTGGGTCTTGAGAAAGAAGCTTCCCCTCGTATGAAAGGGCTAGATGCATCAAAAGTCAGCCCCAAAGACCTCGCCACCATCATCGATCACACCTACCTCAAACCCGAGGGCGATAGGAAACAGATCGAGAAACTTTGCGAAGAAGCCAAAACACATCGTTTTGCGAGCGTTTGCGTCAATAGCAGTATGGTTCACTTAGCCAAACAACTACTCGAAGGAAGCGATGTTCCCGTTTGCGCAGTGGTTGGTTTCCCCCTTGGCGCTGGTACAACCGCATCTAAGGTTTTTGAGAGCCAAGAAGCTGTGCGCTGCGGTGCAAGCGAAATTGATATGGTTATCAACGTTGGCGCACTCAAGAGCCGCGACTATGGTTTGGTCGAATACGATATTCGCCGCGTCGTTAAAGGCGTTGACGGCGTTTTGGTCAAAGTCATCATCGAGACCTGTTTGCTAACACAAGAAGAAAAAATTATCGCTTGCGCCCTATCCAAAGCCGCTGGCGCACACTTCGTCAAGACAAGCACTGGTTTCTCTACTGGTGGTGCCACCGTCGAAGATATTGCCCTTATGCGCGAAATAGTTGGCCCCGAAATGGGCGTTAAAGCCTCAGGCGGTATCCGAAACGCCGAAACTGCCATTGCCATGGTCAAAGCAGGCGCCTCGCGACTCGGCGTATCCGCTTCCGTAGCCATCATCAGTGGCGAAACAAGCGATAGCAACTACTAATAGGCTAATAGGCGAGAAAGGCGCTAATCAACGAATAAAACGCCGAATTCTCTGCCTTAGAAGCAAACTGTAAAATTTAATTATTTACACCATATAACGCTTTACTTGCACGAATCTGCGAAAAACAGAATTTTGTGCAAGTATTGCTGCGAAAACGCTTTTATCATAAGACGTTCTCCTCGCCTTAAAGCCCAAAAAACGCGAACATATACTTTTTTTGAAGCCAATTTTTGTTCGCAGCATCATCTTAAAAACAATATTTTGTTCTGGAGGTATTATGATTCCACAGCATCATTATTTATCTTGCGTTGGCTGCGGAACACGCGTATTTGCGTACGATGCGGAACTATTTAGCTGCCCAAACGTCGACGTGATGCCCGAGTGCCATCATATCTTGCAGCGCAAACACGTTATCAACAAAAACCTTTGGCAGCGCCGCGAACTTGAAGACTCGCAAAACCCCTTCATCCGCTATCGCCACCGCTTATTGAGCTATCATCGCACGATGAACACCGCGCATGCCGACCGCGACTACCTAGAACGCGTCGAAGCGCTACAAGATGCACTTATCGCCGTTGATGGGCGCGGATTTAACGAAACGCCCGCTAGCATCGAGCGCGATTTGGCAAAAGCGATCGGCCTTAGTACAGAGCAATCCTTACTCGTTAAAAACGAAACCATTAACGTCGCAGGTTCGCACAAAGGTCGTCATCTCTTTGGCATACTACTCAACCTCGCCCCCTCCGCTCTTCGCAAAGAACTTGCGATCGCAAGCTGTGGAAACGCAGCGCTCGCAGCCGCAGTCATTGCCAAAGCCGCAGGCGCCAAACTCAAGGTTTTCATCCCCACCAATGCCGAAGATGCCGTCGTTGAACTCCTACAAAACCTCGGCGCTGAGCTACAAGTATCCGAACGGCGCGAAGGCGAAAGCGGCGACCCGTGCTACCGCCGCTTTGTCCAAGCCGTCAAAGCTGGCGCCCTACCCTTTACATGCCAAGGTCCCGATAACGGCCTAACCATCGAAGGTGGGAGCACACTCGCATACGAACTATTCGACCAAATGCGCGCCCTGCTCTTTCCATGCCACCACATGTTTATACAAGTCGGTGGCGGCGCACTCGCCTCCTCCACCGCCCAAGCACTAGCCGACGTCATGCGCTACGATCCCCTGCCATACCTCCCACGCCTACACACTGTACAAACCCAAGGCGCCTTCCCACTCGCCCGCGCCTACGACCGCGTCGTCGCACTTATCAACGCGCGATTAAACGGCGAACCGCTACCCGAGCTGCATGCCTTCCAAGATGACATGAGCGTCGAGGAGAGGGCAGCGGCGCACAACGTCGAGGCCATCCCGAAACTCATCCAACAAGCAGACTGCATCCGTAGCGCTTGGGACTCGACAGCAGTGCAATCCGTAGTCCGCATCGCCGCCGCGCAAAAACACCGCTTCATGTGGCCCTGGGAAGCCACCCCACAATCCGTCGCCCACGGCATCCTCGACGACGAAACCTACGACTGGTTCGCCGTCCTTAGCACCATGCTTCGCAGCGGCGGAATCCCCATTGTCGCCACCGAAGCCCAACTCAAACAAGCCAACGCGCTCGCCAAACAACACAGCAGCATCAACCCGTCCGCCACCGGCAGCGCTGGCCTCGCTGGCCTCATCGTCATGCAACAAGCAGCCAGCATCGCTAGCTACGAAAACATCGCCCTGCTCTTTACTGGCATCGACCGCGGATAATAAAAGACCAAATCTTGTCTTTTTTTTGGCAGGGGGGCTTTCGCCCCCCTTCGCGCGGGCTTCCTCAAAATTCGCACAATTCGCGTCTATAAAATGCGATGTTTCGGCTAGTCGCCAAACCACCGCATTTTATACGCTCATTGCGCGCATTTATCGGCGATCCCGCGCTACCCCCCAGCGCGGTCGCTACGCTTCCCGCGCCAAGAAAACAAAGTCAAAAGCAGAAACGACTTTATTGTGCAGCAAAACACCAAGTCACAACTCTGGGCACAACCTAAAACGCATCAGGATCCACGTTAGCTACTGGCGGTGGTGGCTTATTTCCTACGGTTTTAGACTCCGCATCATTCTTTGGAAGCTCGACGGGACGCGGCGCAGCTTCGGCATTTTCGGGCACGGCTTCCAGTATTTTATCCAAAACATCAATGGCCGCATCTTCGGCGTTCTCAGGCATTGAGCCATCGCCGCTCTCCACTTTAGCGCCCTCTTGCACCGCCCCAAGCACAGGTTCAGACGCTAAGAAACTTGCCGTAATCTCGTAACTCTTAACGCAGCCATCCCCGCTACCACTCACGATAAGGTAGTAAACGCCACTCGGGGCATCCAGCTGAATACGCAGCGGCGCTGAGTATACTTGGCTTTGCGCCTGCGATATTTCGTAGAGCTCCGCATCCTGTAGCTTAAAACGCAAACCTGCAACATAGCCCGCAGCGCTCTGTATTTGAAGTTGCCCAACCGCTTCAGCATTTACGCCTTCTACTGCTGGAACCTCGATTTTATATACATCGATGTCGCTAGCTGGGAAGATATTGCCCCGTATACTTTGATCGAAGGCTAAAGCCGTTGCCGCGCTAGGCAGATCGTTTGGTTCCACCTCGCGATCGTTCGACGTATCTGTAGACCAAGTAAGTGTATAAGCTAAAGGATAGCTTAAATTTGCTCGCGTAGTATGCGAAACTTTAACAATGAGCGCACTCATATTCTGCAAGGATAGCGCACAAACACTGTTGCGGTTCTCTACGTTGTTGCTAGGGATTGGCTTAAAGTCTTCGTCAAAAAGCTCGACTTTGATGGGCAAATCCTGAACAGACGTTGCCCGCAAATTAAACACCGCATTCTCCGGCGCCTCGCTTAAATTCAGCTTAAAATAATCAACATCATTCGAGCTCAAAAACGATAAATTCACCCCATCGCTAGTCGGCGCAAGCGTCTGCGCAGTTTCTAGACTATCGTTGGGCTCTCGCTCCGCATTCATAGCGCTTGCCTCAAGCAAGCTCAGCTTATACGACGCTATTTGCTCAAAACCATCAACAGCCGCTATGCGCAAAACATAGTGCTTCGGTGAGGGCACCAACACATCGGAACTTAGAAGCGTCTTCTCGCTGCTGCTCGTGGTCCAAACAAGACCTTGTGCGTCGCTTAAGCTAACTTCGATGGGAACTCCAGGAGCTTCAATATTGAGCACAGCAGGATACGCAAGCGAAAGTAAATAATAATCTACATCTGCCTGCGGGTTGAGACTCGCCTCTAGGTGCGAAGGGAGCACCAGAATTTGCGCCGTTTGTATGCTATTATTGGGCTCTTCTTCCAAAGCAATATCGCTCTGCATTCGGCGTATTTCAAGCCGATATGCGATTTTTTCGTGTGCCCTAGCACGTACCGTAAAATACACACCTTGCGGCGAAAGCCGCAAATAATTCACCAGCTCAGGCTGCGAACCCGCAAAGTTATCATAAAAAATACGATCGCTTTCCTTCGTTGAAGTAGATATATCCAGAATAATATCGCCCTCTCCAAGGGGTGTTACCGTAATTTCCGCAATGCTTCCCGGCTTTGCTTTAATTTTATACGTATCGATATCGCCCACGTCCAAGGACGCAACTATCGTCATTTCGTCGCTCGTAAAAGCAATGTCCGAAGCTTGCAAAAAACTGTTATTGGGCTCCTTGTCGAGATCCGAATACACCATATCGCTACTCGGTGCCGTCACCATATTCTTGATCCCAGGCTTCGCGTCTTTGGGCGCCTCCGGCCTATCGCAGGCTATGGCAAAAACAAGCAGTATAAATAAAATAGCAAGAATCTTCTGTGTATCTAAAATAGTACGATGCAACATAAGTAAAAAACCTTTGCGCAAGAATTCGCGCAAAATATGATGATAAAATTCACCTAAAGAGAGCTTTGCACGGGGGGAAACCCTTTTCTTTGTGCCAAAGAAAAGATGTTTCCCCCCGTACCCCCCTCCCCTTCAATCGCGACATGGATGTCAGCGATTGGTCGCGGCTGAGGCCGCGCGCG
>JBBAEA010000168.1:0-6588 GCA_041656175.1 Bradymonadales bacterium
CTACGGGCCGCCTATCGGCGTTCAATTTCCGCTTCCTACGGAAATTGGGGTCGCGGCTGAGGCCGCGCGCGAAGCGGCCACAGCCTGGACGGCTGTGGCACTAAAAAGAAAGCACTCTTTTAAGCACTTTTCGAATAAAATGTCATTTTATCTTCCACCTGCCTTATTTAATTAGCATTCTTAACTTGTGCTTCTCTACAAAATATCTCATTTTGTTTAAAAATATATCGAATTCGTAAAATTAAATTCGTTATTTCTAGCCATGCAAAGGTCACTACTCTGCACACAAAAACGGGGTTTTGAGGTCATTTCAATTGCAAAGAACAATGATGCTTTTCTTAGCAAGTTTGATGCGGATTCCAGTTTCAAAGAACAATGATGCTTTTCTTTGCAATTTTGGGCCTAGTTCTAGAAAAAAAGAAGAAAAACATCTTTTCTTTGCCATTTTGAGCCTAGTTCTAGGAGGCAAGGAGTGCGGCAAGGGAACGACCTAGAGGTCGTGACCGCGCCAAACGACACAGCCGACGACGAAATAGGCCAAAATTGCAAAGAAAAAAGAGCACTAAGGGCGATAGCCTTACGGGCTTTGTGGAATTGACCCTAATAAATCAGATTTTCCTTAAAGATCCCACGAAACCGCAAATCGTGATACAGTAGCGGGATGCGTCCAATAACGACGCGGCATGGAACACGATGATGCAAAAAGAAGAGCGAAATCACAAAGACCTAGCCAGTTCGAGCGCGAAGCTAGGGGAAGTGAAGCACGTAAGCTGTTTGGGACTAGAGTTTGAGAGCGAGGAAGCGCGTCGCGCGCATTTCGTTGCACTTCTGCGCCAAAAAATGCAGCTTCCCAGTTTTCGCGAGCTTGAGGGCTTCCCGCTTGCTAGCGACGAGAGTATTTTGGCGCTAAGCGATCCACCCTATTATTGTGCCTGCCCCAACCCGTGGATCGCCGATTTTATCGCGCGCTGGGAGGCGGAAAAAACCGCTAAACCAGCGCATCAGTGCTACCAAAGAGAGGCTTTTGCAGCCGACGTCCTCGAAGGCAAGAACGACCCCATCTACAGCGTTCACAGTTACCACACCAAGGTGCCGCCAAGGGCGATTATGCGCTACATCCTGCACTATACCGAACCTGGCGACATCATATTGGATGGCTTTTGCGGTAGCGGCATGACGGGGGTTGCAGCGCGATTGTGTGGAGACCGCGACGCTGTAGCTTCACTTGGCTACCAAGTAAAAGCAGACGCTACGATTTTGCGCGAAGAGCGCGGCGAGGATGGGAAAAAGCGTTGGTGCGCCTTCTCCAAACTCGGGGCGCGCAAAGCGCTACTCAACGATCTTTCGCCAGCAGCAACGTTCATAGCACACAACTACAATACAGCTCTCGATCTCGGTTATGTGCAAAACGAGGCTAGGCGCATTCTAAACGAAGTCAACGAGGAGTGCGCTTGGCTTTACGAAACGCTGCATAGCGATGGCAAGAGCAAGGGAAGAATCAACTACGTCGTATGGTCGGAGGTATTAATCTGCCCCAACTGCACGCGAGAATTCGTTTTTTGGGATGTGGCGGTAAAACTGGGTGATGGCGTAGTATTAAAAGATTTCCCATGCCCACATTGTGCGCACTGGCTGAGTAAAAAACCCGCTAAATCATCTTTAGGGCGAAGAAAAAGCCAAAAAACGCCAAAAAACCAACGCCCCAGCGCGTCAAAAGCCGAAAAGGCATGGACTAGCTTTTACGACGCAGCCATTGGAGAGCGCGTAAAACAAGTCAAGCAAGTACCTGTACTCATTTCGTATTTTGTTGGAGGAAAGAATTATAAAAAAGTGCCAAGCAGCTTTGATCTAGAGCTTTTAGACAAAATCGATGCTCACGTCCCACGCCACTGGTTTCCGACAAACGCCATTCAAAAGGGCGATAAAAGTGGAGATCATTTTTCGGTGGGTGTTACGCATGTGCACCACTTTTACAGTAAGCGCAACCTCGTGTGTGCTGCTGCAATCTGGGCGCGTTTACCGCGGAATTTAAAGTGGCTAGCCACCTCATTTTTGTCGAGAAACCTTACAAAATGCAACAGGTACGTGGTCAACGCGCATAACCCAAATGGCCGCATCAACGGACCGCTTACAGGAACACTCTATATCCCCAGCGAGTTCGTGGAACAATCGGCTCTTGTCTTGTTTGAGTCTAAAATTACCGACATCGCATGGAATGGCAGCAGCAATCTCATACAAACGGCGAGCGCTAGTCATTTAGTCACTATACCGAGCAATTCACTGGATTACGTCTTTATCGACCCTCCATTTGGCGCCAATATTATGTACTCGGAGCTCAACTTTATTGGGGAGTCTTGGCTTTCGGTACTAACGTGTAATCTTAAAGAAGCGATAGAAAATAAAAGCCAAAAAAAGGGTATAAACGATTATCGCAAGTTGATGCATTCTTGCTTTAAGGAAGCGTTTCGCGTGTTAAAGTCGGGTCACTGGATAACCATGGAGTTTTCCAACACGCGCGCAGAGGTCTGGAACAGCGTACAGAACGCCTTATCGGATGCGGGTTTTATCGTTGGCAACGTCTCTATACTCAACAAGAAACATGGTGGCATCAAGGCGATGAGCAACCAAAGCAGCGTCAAGCAGGACCTCGTTGTTTCGGCCTACAAACCCATGCATAACGATAAAAGTCGATGGAGAGGCGTAGCAAAAAAAGATGAATTCGTTTGGGAATTTGTCGACAAGCGTTTAGAAAATCTAGCCTTCCACAAAGGGGAAGATGCTAAACTTAGCTATGATCAAGAGCGCGACCCTCGCACGCTCTTCGATCAAATGGTGGCATACTGCGTTCGCAACGGCTTGCTCGTACCAATCTCTAGCCAAGACTTTCAAATTGGCTTAGCGCAACGCTATATTGAGCGCGATGGTATGTTTTTTCTACCACAACAACTCCATGAGTTTGAAGCATGAAAACAACACGATTATCGAGAGCCCAAGGCTGCTTTTTAGGACAATTGTGCGGCGACGCACTCGGTTCACTAGTCGAGTTCCAGAGCGCAGAAGCCATCCGCCGAGCCTACCCACACGGCGTTCGCGATATGGCCGACGGCGGCCCTTGGAACAGCTTCGCGGGTCAAATCACCGACGACTCCGAGATGGCAATAGCACTTGCCCGAAGCATAGTCCAACACAAGCAATACGAGCCCCAAGCCGTCTTCGAAGCTTACCAACTCTGGCGCGCCAGCGACCCCCCCGACTGCGGAAAAACCATATGCGCCGCTCTGCACGGCAAACAAACCCCCGAGAGTCAGGCCAACGGCGCCATGATGCGCGTCAGCCCACTAGGCATATTTGGCGCCAAATTCCCACTTCAAAACGTAAAAGAATGGGCAGAACAAGACGCCGCCCTAACCCACATACACCCCATCTGTCGCCAAGCAAACGCGCTTTATACCATGGCCATCGCCGACGCCATCGCTACTGGCTGCAGCGCCGCAGACTTGTACCAAAAAATTCTCGACTGGGCGCAAGAAATCGACGCGCTTCCCAGTCTTCAGGCATGCATCGCCCAAGCCGCTTCTGCCCCACCCGCCGACTACCTCACTCATCAAGGCTGGGTTCTCCTAGCTTTCCAAAACGCGCTCTACCAAATGTTGCACAGCCCCACACTCGAAGCGGCCATCATCGACAGCATCATGCGCGGCGGCGACACCGACACCAACGCCGCCATTTGCGGAGCACTACTTGGCGCCATCCACGGCCACGCCGCCCTACCCACGCGCTGGACCCACGCCGTCCTCAACTGCCGCCCCAGCGCCGCCAACCCACAAGCCCAAAAACCTCGCCCGGAACGCTATTGGGCTATCGATGCCCTCGAACTTTGCCAAGCACTCCTTGATGCAGGCGAGTAAATTGTTTTTTCTGCAGTTTGTTTTTGTGGGGGAAGTTTCCCCCTACGCGCAAGCTTCCCGCATAATTCGCTAAGCTCCGCATTTTTTTGTGCGACGTTTAAGCTAATCGCTTAACCGCCGCACAAAATGCGTCACTAAGCGAATTCTTTGGGTGATCTTGCGCTACCCCCTCAAGGAAACTCAAATACCCGAAACACGCAAGCGACGTGGCAGCACAATTTAAAAACACCACATCGCAAGCCCCCCCCGCATCGCATCGCAAGCCACACCCTCTCACCGCATCAATCGTCACATTCGCTCTAGCTTTTCCGCAATTTCCTCTTGACTTAAACCCATCTCGGCAAATATTTTTGCTGCCTGCTCGAGCATAAGCTTCCGTTCCTCTAATCTTCCCACCTCTCTCCCCTTTAAAAATTTTTACAACTTTTTGGGTTCACTTCACCTCTTTTTTGGAACCCTTTACTTTTTCAGTCCATTCTTAGGGCGTTGCGGAACTCTATCAAGTGATGGATGGCGCAGAATAGAAAAGCGATTATTCAAAACACCAAGCGGGTCCATTGATAAATCGTGTAGCCGTTTTAACACCAAGTCGCGAAACGGTGCATCGCTCTTTCTGCCCTTCGTAATTCAGGACAAACTTAAACACAAAGCCCATGAGTGCTCCCATAAATTGGCTTTGCTGTGCTGAAAATTTGAACGAAACACTAGGAGCGAACTCTCGTTGATAGAAGAGAAGAAGCGAGGCCACGGGGGGGATGCCGAGATCATTGGCAAAAGCAATGCAAGAGATGCTGACGGGATTCGCTATCGTTCGAATACAAAATTCCCATAACTCGCCGGAATCATAAAACGGCGTTGCATTTTTGTAGACTGACACGAAATTTGCATCAATTCTTTTGATAATTGTTGTCGTTTTAATGGACAAGACAGTCTCTGACATTTTCCGCATCCTTTACAATAAACTGAACTGTCGAAAACCTGACAATTCCGTAATTATGCCTAACGAAGAAGGCTAGTGATGTCAATACACTATCGAATTCGTTTCACTACTTTAGTCACAGAGGTTCAGAGCAAGTGCTAACAAGCTATTTATGCGAATCTTGGAGAATTTTGAACATGAGAGCGGAATCAATTCTCTTTCAAATTTTCAGTTGTGCTACTGCACTGCTACAACGACGTCAATCCAGCAGTTTTGCCGCTGGATTGACTTGCCCTAGTACTGCCATGTCACAAAGGAAGCACTGATTAATCGCTGCGGGGGCGTTACGGGGGCTTTGACCCCCGTTGAGGGGGTAGACGCAAACCCGCGCACAGCGCGGGGTTGCGGCGTAGGGGGAAACTTCCCCCACAAAAAAATAACCTTGAAATTTATTGATTTGACGATTTTGCACTTGCCCTAGGATACTTCCCCCACGAAAGAAGCAAACAAAATATCTAATTAATCAGAGCTTTCTTAGGGGACTTGTTGATGCAATCAAGTAAATCTGCTTTAAAATCGGAGCAGTTTTGATGAATGTTTACACATTTTCTATATTTTTTCTTCAAAATGCCAAACGGGTCCGTTAGTAAAGCACGATGCCCCATGAATTCCATATTTCTTGACTTCGACGTTTCGAGTGAGATCTTCGTAATTTAGGACAAAGCGAAACAAGTAGCCCATTAAGGCACCAAGTGTCTGGCTTTCACGCTCGCTGAATCTAAACGACTCATCGGGTCGTACAGCTTTTTCATAAAACACGAGCAAGGACTGAACAGGAGGAATGCCTAAGTCATTTGCAAACACGATGCAGCTTAAGGAAATAGGGTCGCATAGGGTTTCAATACAGAAGTCCCAAAGTGCCCCAGAGTTCACAAAGCCAGAAAAACTTGGGTAATGCTCTGTGGTGCGAAATCCCTCCGTTAACGCATCTCTCATTTTTTCAAAAGGAATGATTGGCATTTTCAGTCTCCTTAATGTTAAAAATAGTGGACCCACAATTACGTTCACCCTCAAAATACTGTAAATGCATTCGCCTTTATTGTCAATTGATTAATCATCCATAACACTGTTGATTAAAAAAGCTAGCTGTTTTTGTCGATTTCGGGATTCTATGCGGCCTCGGCCACAGTACTTGCAAGTAGGAACGAGGTAGAGTTGAGCGAGTATGGTATTACCGTCACAGCGTGTGCGCTAAAGTCCGAGCTGGAAGAATCGCCAGCCAACGTTAGCAAGCAGGCGAGTGGTTTTGAGGCAAGGACAGCTGAGTTGTGAAATCATAGATGAGCGTGAGGAAATGGCGTGAACGGCTTGCGAGGCCGTTGTCTAGCCGTGTTTATGCGGGTAGAACGGCCATAACATTGGATGTAAGTGCCAGAGCTAAGCGTCCTCGCGGCGGGGCGCTTGACTCTGTGGATGCTCTGAAAAAGGCTAGCTTGCTTCAGGAAGCAGAAAATCCATTTCAAAAAACACGCAATATAGAGACCTTTGCACGAACCAAAAATTTGAATGTTTTTTTCCAAAACGGAACAGTTTTAAAGAAAACTAGTCGTTTTGTAGAGAAGCAAAATAATAAAATGCGCATAAAATTAGGCATGTAGATGATGAAATGACATTTTATTCGAAAAGCGCTTAAAAGAGTGCTTTCTTTTTTGGAGGGGGGTGCGGGGGGAACCTTTTTTCTTTTGCAAAAAGAAAAAAGGT
>JBBAEA010000169.1:0-6436 GCA_041656175.1 Bradymonadales bacterium
TCAGGCTTCGCATTTTCGACGTAATTTAAGAAGTCATCTTGAACAAAAATCCCCGTATCTTCGGCAAACATGCAGAAAAGTAGGCGTACGAGCATCAACTCCAAATCATGCCCATCGTAGCCAAAGCGAAAGAGCGCTTCGTGAAGTTTGGCCATTTTTTCGGAAGCGGCCACATTGACGGCGACGATATTGGCATCGTCGCGAACTCGCTGGGTTTCGTAGCCCGCGAGCAGGGCAAAGCGCTTAACATGCTTTTGCAGCGCCGAGAGTCGAAATGCCGTTTTTTTGCGCGTTTCGCGAACGGTGAGTTCAAAGCGCTCAAAATCGGAAACAAGAATCAGCGCGGGCATTTGTTCGGCGGGCAAAGACAATGCGTAGTCGTGGACTTGCTGCGTGGCTTTTTTTAGGTCGCGCCCTGCCGATTTCATTTCGACGATAAGCTTGCTTGGCAAGAAATAATCGATGTAGCCCTCATCGCCCCAGCCCTTGGGGCTTTTGCGCTCAAAGCTGCCGCCATCAGCCAAGGGATCCTCAATGCCAAAGCAATAAAGAAACTCGGTCAAAAAGCGCTGCGCCTCTTGCCGCTCACGGCCTGTGCGCGTTTGCCATTTTGTTGCAAATTGCTTCGCACGCGCCTCGATTTCGTTCCAAAATAGGGTCATTTGCTCACCTCCCAGCGATTTTGCGCTGCCAAAGCGCTTCCCATGTTATCTAGCATCAATGGCGCCAAAAGTCTTGAAGCTCGGGCGCATACCTGTGATGCTTGGGGGTGCAAGACAGAAGATGAGCATTTTTTAAAGTGTTGGATTTGACTTGCTAATTTCCCCAAAAAAAACCAAAAACTCAGTTCCAGAGTTTGCATATCTTGAGTTTGTGCTTAATAAAGTGAACTTAGCTTTGGTGTATGGCCAAAGCCATGATAATTTAATGATTAACGGCGAAAAGCCAGTATTGAGAACAATAGGTTTAGTGAACTATGGCTAAAGACGGTGTAGGAACTTACGAGTATTACTTCACCAACGGACAAAAACAGTTCGAAATCGCCTTCCAAAAAGGCGTTTTACATGGTGTAATGCGACGTTGGAACATGGAGGGGCAACTCATTTTAGAGCAAAATTATGCCCACGACGTGTTAGAAGGACGCTCAAAACGCTGGTTCGATAACGGTTTACCGCGTGAGGATGCATTCTATATCGACAACAAACTCCATGGCGAGTATGTACAGTATACAGAGGATGGCAAAATTGCCATGCGAGCAAAATTCAAAGACGGACAAATCGTTCAAGATAGCGTAAGGTCGTAAGGGGGCTAGTTCTTTGCCCCTCCCAAAAAGCTGCTTTTGTTGGCAGTTTGATCTAGTTCTCGCTTGCAAAGAAAAAGGGATTCACCTGCGCGAAGTTCTCTATACTTTATAGAAACACAAAATATATCTAGGCAAAAAAAGCGCTATTCTTGCGGCCAAGACTGAAGTTTGACTTTTGATACGGAGTGCTGGGGGTAGCGCGGGATCGCCGATAAATTCGGGTAATGAGCGTATAAAATGCGGTGGTTCGGCGAATAGACGAAACAACGCATTTTATTTACGCGAATTGCGCGAATTTTGAGGAAGCCCGCGCGTAGGGGGCTTAGCCCCCACAAAAAGAGAATAATAAACAGTTTACTCGCTACAAATCATTGAAAAGAGGCTAATCCATGGATCAATTGCAGTACCAAAGCACAGATGTGCCAGCAAAAGATAAGGTGAAAATCGCGGAATTGTTGACGCACGCTCAAGATTATGAGGCCGATGAGATTAAAAGCGCGGTGCAAATGCCAAACGAACCTGGTTGGTGGTATGGAACGTATTTGAACGAGAAGTTGGATGCTATCGCGTATATGAACGACCGAACCGTTCAGTTATTTGCTAAAGATTGTACGGCAATGACGCATCTCGGGATGTCGCTGTCGCGCTCTTTGGGCAAGCGTAGCAGCGGGGAGACGCACTCGGCGTTTGGGCCGGAGGATATTGTGAGTGCGTTTTGGCAGGGTTTTAAGAGTACGGGAAAGGCCGTGCTCGGCGACATTCGCTTGAATTTACTGCGCCTACAAAAATTAGATTACAAGCTCAATGACGCTTATGGCGCGCGAGTTGCTACCGCCAAGGATCAAGCGCTGGTTGTGGAGTTTTTAGGCGAGTCACTTATTGAAGTTGTTGGTGTGGATATGCGGCGAGTGGCGAGGGAGGCGTTAGAGAAAAATTGTGCAGAATTGATTGCCAATGAACGAATAATATTAGGCTCACAAAGGGGCAAACCCGTATTTTTAATGCAGAGAAAAGACACAGACCGAGCAATATTCTTAGAGCAACTCTTCTTTCCCATACCCATGCGACGACCTAGAGTCATGACTGGAACGCTAGCTCAACTCAGCGCAATGCTGCTTGCAGAGAACAAAGAACTTCTCGTTTACGTCGATGTCAACAAAAAAGACCTACACCAAGCCTTCATTGATTTGGGCTACGAGAAGCTGCGTAGCTGCCGCCTCATCCGCATGCGCTAAAGGAGAGCCATGTCTGTACGCGAATTCGTCATCCTAGGTAGCTCAGCGCAAGTGCCCACGCGGCAACGCAATCATAACGGCTACTTTTTGCGCTGGGACGATGAAGGCTTCCTCTTCGACCCTGGTGAGGGAACGCAACGGCAGATGATTTTTGCCGACATCGCGGCCTCGTCCATCACCAATATCGCCATCACCCACTTCCACGGCGACCACTGCTTGGGGCTCGCGGGCGTAGTGCAGCGCTTGTCGCTCGACCGCATAAAACATACAGTCCGCGCATACTTCCCGCGATACGGGGAAGGTTTTTTTGAACACCTAGTCAATGCATCGGCCTTCCAGACTGCGCTCGACTTGGAACGAAACAGCTTTGATGAAGCTGGCATCTTAGTGAATAACAATAAATTTACCCTAAGTGCCATGCGTCTTGAGCACAGCATCGAAAGCTGGGGCTACCGCCTTCAAGAGCACGATAGCCGCACCATGAACGCTGCCGCCCTAAGGGCGCGCAAAATCGCAGGTCCGAGTGTGGGTTTGCTCAAAAAACAAGGTTACCTCGACACCGACGAGGGGCGGCTAGAGCTAGATGCGGTTAGCGAACTTCGCCGCGGCCAATCCTTCGCCTTTATCATGGATACGCGTCTGTGCGAGAACGCCTACAAACTCGCCCAAGGCGTTGACATGCTCGTGTGCGAATCGACGTTTTTACAGTCCGAAGCTCGTGAAGCTAACGCCTACATGCATTTAACTGCTGCTCAAGCCGCTAGTATAGCGCGCGACGCGGGCGTTGCTTGTTTGGTACTCACGCACTTTTCACAGCGCTATACCTCAAACCACGCCTTCCTCCAAGAGGCTCAAGCAATCTTTCCCAACACCATACTTGCCAAGGATTTGGAGCATATAGCGTTTCCCAAGCGAAAGCGCAGTGTTTGAGTTTTGTTGGCAGTTTTGTGCGTTTAGTGGTTAGCAGCGCTGTTTTTGCGCATGCGCATATCGGGTGCTCTCACGTATAAGCCATGTGAATAATCCCAGAACGACGCAAAAGCGTGAAGCTAGCCCCGATGGTGAAATCTCGCGAGTTTTTGCCTAAAGAAACTCTGATTTATTGGGGCTAGCGCCCCAAATCCCGTTTAAGGGCTATCGCCCTTAGAAGCCGCTTTTGTATGTAGATTATTGATTTTATTGACTTTATTTTGAAAATCCGTCTGACTTTCGTTGTTTTAATCAAGGGTCGGTTTGAAAGCTGCCCCCTACTGTTTTTGCAATGATCAGAGCATCCCTAAACCTTCATGCTCGAGTTCTTAGCTATTTCCTCGATTCTTCCCTCAATTTTCTCTACCATCTTGCCAATAATCTCATTATTTTCCTTAAATCCTGATTGCTCCCTAACCGCGAAAAGCAAGCGGTTGGCTTCGTGGGATTTACCTTGTTGAGCGAAGCTTAGTGCGAGTCGAAGTTTAGCGTATGCTTCCTTAGATTTTGAGACGGCAATTTCGAGTTCTTCGTGTGTGGGTATTATGCTGTCTAGCGGCCAATGTTCCTGCAAGTCAAATGCGATGGCGATAGAACTATCTTCGTAGTTTTCGGCGATTTCACGTAGAATATTAAATGAATAGGGGTCATTCGGCGAACATTGTACAAGCAAGCTGTACAACAAAATCGCTTCT
This sequence comes from Bradymonadales bacterium, assembly GCA_041656175.1. Taxonomy (GTDB): domain Bacteria; phylum Myxococcota_A; class Bradymonadia; order UBA4248; family UBA4248; genus JBBAEA01. Next base: position 4,203 of record JBBAEA010000169.1, read on the forward strand.
TCGATGCGCTCTTGTTTGAGGTACAGTATATCGGCATACTCACGGATCGCGTGGAGTGCGGCGAGTGATTGCAAGTTTTTTAGTTGCTGGGCACTGAGTTTGAGTACGTCGATGGCTTCAGTTTTTGCGAGGTAGTAGGCGAGTTCTCGGGCAAGGATTTTGAGCAATCCATCCCAGTCGTCACTTTGGCGGCAAAAGCGCTTGTACTGTTCGATAATGCCTAAGCGATCCGTATTTTCGCCTTCCTCCAGTAATTCTATCAACGCGCTCTTCGCCTCTTCCCATCTTCCCAACTTTGCCAAAAGCTTAGTGGCCGTGAGCTTAGATGCGATGGCACTTTTTGAGTGGGGGGGGTATAGTTTAGCGAGTTTATGTTGAATATTGAGCGCTTCATCGAAGCGCTTCTCATGAGCGTAGATCCGCGCTAACAAGCTGAGTACTCCTTCACTTTGCGGGTTCTCTTCACGCAGGCGCTCAAGTGTTATTAATGCGAGCTCAGTTTGCTTAAGTTGCTCAAAATGCAATTGTGCTAAGCGAATTTCGTATTTTCGTCGTTTCGGTGAAAAGCTAAATACTTGGTATTTCTTTTCATAAACTTTGGCTAATTTTTCGTAATCCTTTGTGAACTCATAGATTTCCTCAAGCGCGTTTAGCGTCTGTTCGCCGTTTGCGATATTTTCGTCCATCTTTGCCGCTTTTTCCAAAAACTTTCTCGCTTCCTCTTTATCATTAAGATCATAAAGCGCGATGCAGCCGATTTCTTGCAGCATGCGCGGATTTTGCTCATTTTCGGGAAGGCTTTCGACGAGTTGTTTAAGCTTCTTAAACAGTCGTCTATCGTCGCCTGCTTTACGGGCGAGTTTAACTTCATCGGCGATCGAAACTGCTTCGAGCGCCAATTCGCTTGACACGTCGCTCTTAGTTCTAAACTCCTCAAGCTCTGTAAAGATTGGAATTTCGTTATCACTAGCGGTTCGCAGTGCCATAAAGCTAGCCTGGCTATGCTCCGTCGAAGCCGTGCTAGTGTCATCATGCGCCAAACTGAGCGAAATGCTAGATTCGGCTTGGTCTGTACTGGGGTGTAGCAATGAATCGTCGTAGCCGTAGATGTAATTTTGCTCAGGTCCATGGATCATGGGCGAGGGGTTGAGTGAGGCAAACTGTGCTAAGGCAAAGGCTGGCGCGGATGCCGGATTGATAGGAGAGCAGAGCTGCGCTTCATTATACAACTTCTCGGCCAGGAGGCGATTATGTTGCTTAGCGTGTATTTCTGCGGCTTCCAATAAAAAGGAACGCCGTTTTTGTACGTCGTTGCTAAGGTTGGCAAGTCGTTCCAAAACCCACGCGAGTTCAAAGTCCTGTCCTGCTTTGCGAAGATTACGGCGAAGTGACATCAGGATATCGATATTTTGTGGATCTATGGCTAAGGCTTTTCGCAAACACTTTAGCGCTTTAAAGTTATCGTTATTCTGCGTTTCGTAGATTTGGGCAAGTTCCAAAAGTTGCTGCACCGCTTCAGTGCCTTGCAGCTGTTCAAGCAGCAACTGTCGGTAGGTGAGCTCGTCGCTTTTGTGTCCAGATTGTTGTGCGCGGTGTACCTCGATGGCGAGTACACTGGGGTGCTTGCTGTCCAAAGCGCGTGCTAGATCTAGGTAATGCATGGCCTGCGTTGAACTATCAAGTTGTTGTTCAAAAATTCGATATAAGTTTAAGTATACAGAAATTTTGGCTTCTTGGTGAAGCTCTTCTTCGTTTCGCTGTAGGAATTGTTCACAGATTGAGGCCATTTCCGCGTAGGCTTTTTGGCGCTCTAGCAAACGCAGCAATTCCAAAAAGACGTTATAATTATGAGGTTCTAGACGAAGTCTGCGCAACATGAGTAGGGTACGCTGTTCCTCGAACTGCGGGATTTGGTATAAACTCTCCAGTGTCATACAAACCCCGATGGCGCGCCTCCGCGTATTACTATATTTGCCAGCCTCAAAGTTGATGTCGCCCGAAACGTGTTTTAGTTCAAGCTCACGTTGCATTTTTTGTTCCATCGCTTGTAGCGCTAGTTCGTATGCCTCGGCGGCGGCTTCAACTTGTTCGGCTAAAGCTAGACTTTGTCCAAGTATAAGCAAGAGTTCTATATGGTTTGGCACATAGCTGAGCCCTTTGCGACACATATTAATGATGTTCTGGAGCGGGTCGCTGTGATCGCGCATAATGCGTACAATCGCGTGAATGAGGGT
>JBBAEA010000170.1:0-6416 GCA_041656175.1 Bradymonadales bacterium
GTACCCCCCCTTCCCAAAAGAATGCACTCTTCTAAGCGCTTTTCGAATAAAATGTCATTATATCTCCACCTTGCCTTATTTAATTAGCATTCTTAACTTGTGCTTCTCTACAAAACATTTCATTTTGTTTAAAACTGTATCGGATTTGTAAAATTAAATTCGTTATTTCTAGCCGTGCAAAGGCTTCGATCTTAGAAAAGCTGTTTTAAAAAGCTTTTTTCGCATAACATTCCAGTTTACACGCTGATTGAAGCTTTTTTTGAGGAATCCTAATAGCCCCCACCCTACTCGCAATCCCCCTTCAAAATTCGTCAAGATACGTCACATTTCGCGCATTATTTCGGACATGCGCCAAATTAACGCACAACATGCGTGTCGAGACGTTTTTTAAACTTCCTTGTCGAAATCCCAGGTGTTCTTGCGCTACCCCCTTCGCCAGTGCTTTCGCTGCCGCTTTTCCGCTTTTATGCTATTCAACGATAAAGGCTACGGAAGAAATTCGTTTTTCTTGTACAAGAAGAAAGACTTCTCAGCCTTGCAAAACTTCTTTTTTGCATTTTTTTAAAATTTTGTGATGTCCAAAAAAAACTTAAGCCTATTAAAATGGCGAGCCGCTGCTTTGCAGACGCTGCGCCAGTTTTTTGATGTTCGGGGCTACCTTGAAATACAGACGAGGGCTTTACGCCCAAGTACCGCCACCGATCCTTATGTAGAAAGCTTTAAAAGCCAATGGCTATTTGGCAGCGAAACCTTATATCTTCAGCCTTCGCCCGAATTTGCGCATAAAATCTTTTTAGCCGAGCACTTCATTCCGATATACGAAGTGGCGCGAGTCTTTAGGAACGAGGAACACGGCACTCTACATCGTAGCGAGTTTAGCTTAGTCGAATGGTACAAACCCTATGCCGATTACCGCGCTTTAATGTCCGAGACTTTTGAGCTTGTACTGGCCATCGCTCAGAATCTGGGGAAAGAGCGCTTAGAGTACAAAGGATGCAGCGTTAGTTTGAATAAGGGCTACGAAATTTTGCGTTTTCGTGACGCCTTTGAGCGATACACAGGTTTTAACCCTTTTGCGCTGAGCGACAGCGAGCTCATCGAAGCAGCCAATAACATTGATTGCAAAGTCAATCCGCAATGGTCGCGCAATGACATTTTAAATTGCATATTAATCGATAAAATCGAAGAAAAACTAGGTTTTGATCGCCCATGCTACTTATGCGATTACCCGGCGAGTATGGCGTCATTGGCAAGAACCAAGCGAGATGAAGACGGCTTTGAGTTTGCTGAGCGTTTTGAGCTTTACGCTTTGGGGGTAGAGTTATGTAACGGCTACTCCGAGCTAACGGATGCCAAGGAGCAGCGAAGACGCTTCGAGCTCGACAATATCGAACGACGCAATCTGGGCTACCCAACGCTCCCTATCGATAATGAACTCCTTAGCGCTCTACCAAAGCTTGGGGCACTCGCCGGCAATGCTTTGGGTTTTGAGCGCCTGCTGATGCTTCTCTTGTCTTGCGACGATATTGCGGACTTGTATTTGGATTACTAGCGCAATGTTCAATATTGATGGAAAAACTTATTAACCACGAAAAACACGAAAAACTATTTTTTATTTATTATAATCTTTCGTGCCTTTTGTGTCTTTAAATTTTGAACCACGAAAACCACGAAAATACACGAAAAATTCTTTTTTAGTTTTTCTGACCCGACTTGATTTGCTATAATCTTACGTGCCTTTTGTGTCTTTAAATTTTGAACCACGAAACACACGAAAATACACGAAAAGTTCTTTTTTATTTTTTCTGAACTGGCTCGATTTGTTATAATCTTTCGTGCCTTTCGTGTCTTTAAATTTTGAACCACGAAACACACGAAAATACACGAAAAGTTCTTTTTTAGTTTTTCTGAACTGGCTCGATTTGTTATAATCTTACTTGCCTTTCGTGTCTTTAAATTTTGAACCACGAAAACCACGAAAATACACGAAAAGTTCTTTTTTAGTTTTTCTGAACTGGCTCGATTTGTTATAATCTTTCGTGCCTTTCGTGTCTTTAAATTTTGAACCACGAAAACCACGAAAATTCACGAAAAATTCTTTTTTAGTTTTTCTGAACTGGCTCGATTTGTTATAATCTTTCGTGCCTTTCGTGGTTTTCGTGGTAAAAAAGCTTTTCGTGGTAAAAAAAGCTTTCGTGCCTTTCGTGGTAAAAAAATGACGTTATTGATGGAAAAACTTATTAAGCACGAAAAACACATGAAATGAAATAGAGCAAGACAATTGCCACTGAATGCGCTATGCTTGTTGCGCGTTTTTTGAGCAGCAAGAAGCGCATTTTTGTGCTAAGCCATAGCTAGCCTGCTTAATTGCAACGTATTAACAGGCGATTTTTGCATTGCACAGGGCTATATTTTAGATTCGGCTTAAGTCCGTTTTGTTTAGCAAAATCATTTTATTTTTACAGATACGAAGGATGTAACCATGGCGTTAAACGACGCTGAAAGCTTGGCCAAAGCCAAGGATTTACTTAAAACAGCGACGTCGAAGCAGACACGTCTAAAAGCTTTGGCAAAAGCGCTAGAGAAGCTGAAGAAAGCTGACGATTTAGAGCGTCAAGATTATTTGGCGAATCTTGATACGGCCTTTGCTAAACTCGAGAAAGACGACCTAGATCAAGAAAACTACGGAGCGTGGTTAGAGGACATCAGAGTGCGTCTTCGCAGTTTGCGACAAAGTGCCCAGCATCGCTTGATGCAAGGGCTAAAATCGGAGTTTAGTGAAGAGTCGTTCAAGATTTTATCTGATCGTCCGCTAAGTTTGTATTTGCACCCCTTTACTTTGGAAGTCAATTTTGAAGAGGCTAAATCGGCTTTTAGTTATGCGCGTGAAGTGCTTGCAAGCACCTCGCTGGATGTGCAAGATATCGCGAGGCTACACGCTCAACAGATTGAGGAATTTCGCAAAATTCGCATAGATTCTAAAAGCTTTTTTACCAAACTTCGCACCGCTTATCAGATGCAGTGTTTAAAAGAATCGCTCCCGCCACGCGCGCATGTAAACCTCGTGGATCTGCTTACACCTCTGGCATGGCTTTGGGATAAGCCGGGAACAACAAAGAAAAGCCTAATCCCGCTGCCAAAGTACTTATTGGCATACCAACTTCAAAAGTTACGCAAAGACAAACTCTTAAGTTATAACGGTTCCCAACTCGACCTTGGTGTGGCCACTGGTGGTAGTACTCGCAAGAAGAGCAATGTGCTATATATCCCCCAAGGACCAAGTGAAGGGCAGTACTATCTCAGCATTACGTTTACGAATTAAGGACTGGAGTTCATGAATAACTTCGAAGAAAATAAGCTCATTGCAAATCACATTATTCAAAGATTAGGCGAAGGTGGCCAACCGCCGGAATACGGCTTAAGCTGGATAAATGTGGGGAATGACTCGTACTTATCAGTGCTAGAGCATGAATATTTTCGCTCTCAACTCAAAGTTGGCTCTAGCTTTAAGCTCGTACAAGGCTATTTTGGAGGCGGTAAAACGCACTTTCTACACTGCGTTCGAGAGATCGCGTGGAAATACGGTTTTGTAACTTCGATCGTTGAGCTCTCTCCTACCGAGTGCCCCTACGACGACGCGCTTAAGGTATACCAAAATGTTGCTAGCCACCTCATGGCAAAGCCAGTGGAACTCTTTTCTCGTCCTGCTCTTGGCATTGGCAACGTCGTGCGCTTGGTCATCGAAGCTCAACGCGACAGTCTTGAAGAGAAAGGCGAAAGCAATGTGAAGCAAGCGCTAGAAGCGTGGTTGCGAAAAAACGTCGCTCGGGCTTGGTGCGAGAGTCACTCCTACAGACTAGCCATCGTCCAACTCGCGCTTGCCTACCTTTGCGAGAATTACGAAGTTGAGCAAGCCATGGAAGCTTGGCTCCTTGGCGAAAACATCAATTCTCCTATTCTACGTGAACACGGCGTTTACGATCAGCTCGCCAAGTCTAACGGTTTTACCATGCTACGCAGCATGCTGCAGATGATCATTGCCCTTGGTCTGCCAGGTACCGCGCTACTCTTTGACGAGGTTGATCGAAACCTTTCGGTTAGTGCCAAGCGTTCACACGTTATCGGCGATAACTTGCGACAAGTGGTCGATCTTTGTGGCCGCCATCAGCTGCCTAACACTTTGTTTATGTATGCTGTTCCACCCGAATTTATGCGAACCGTCGTACCCGACTACCCTGCGCTTTATCAACGGCTCAAATCGCCAATGCCCTTAAGCGCACGTAGCCCTCAAGCCGTACTCATCGACTTGGAAAAACTCGATCTGGAACCTGCACCGCTTCTGCAAGCATTGGGAACAAAGCTCATTGACGTTTTTCAAGACGCGCGCGATGTCGCTTTTAACCGCGAGCTACAAATAAACAACGCCAAAATCTTGGCTTTAGCCTGCGCAAATGCGTATTTCGAGGTCAACCACCGAAGATTATTCGTAAAAACTTGGGTCGACTTCCTTTATCGCCAGCTTGCCGATGGAGAACTTGCGCTCACAGAGGAAGAGGCCAACGAGCTGATTTGGAGCGGACAGCAGAACTTAATCGAAACACATGATGCAGACGAGGACGATGGCTTCGATGACTTCTAAAGCGAGAATAGTGCACCCTGAATTTGGTACAGGAAATATTTTATCTTGGACATTAGGTGGGGTTAGCGCATTAGTACAGTTTGACGCAGAGAACTTGCCGCGCGAGGTTCTTCGCCGTGACTTCGATCCTGACTACACTATCACCATGCGTGAAAACAACGAAGAACTACCGCCGCCATTGCGCTCTGCACTCTCCATCGAGGCAATGCGCTTAGGTGTAGTTCCTTGCGCCGATTTAACGCAAACCACCGTGGGACGTGACCTAGAGATTGAGCTTGTAAAGCAAGATCTCGAGGATTGTAAAAATTATGGCGGCGCTCGACGGGCTTTTTTAGGAGAATACGGACAGGGAAAAACGCACTTCTTGGAACTAAGCCAACAAATCGCTCTCAAGAAAAACTTCGTTGTCTCCAAAGTCGTCCTTGACCACAGCGAAAACTCGCCGTCCCAACCTAAACGCATCTATCACGCCGTTGTTAAAAGCATGGTCTACCCCGATAGACCCGACGAACTAGAGGGTTTGCGGCCACTGCTCGAAAAAGCTTCCCAAAACCCCGAAATTATGGAGAAGTTTTTGCTAAAGGCGGCGAAGGGTTCACGCACGACGAATTTGAAGGCTCAACTTGATGCGGGTTTGCATCTGTATTTGAGCCCAGCGCTGGCATATATGAAGGCTCTGAGCGATCCTGCTACACTTAAAGTTTCAGGCGAAGTCGAGAATATCGAGCTTTGGGCGGAATCGGCGAGGCACGCATTACTCGATTGGATTGAAGGGCACCCAACGCAATCGAACCAAGACATTAATACCGAGTTAAATCGTATCAAAGGACGATTTCATCGAATCTATTCGCTGCTCGACTTTAGGCCGTGGGCTAAAATTTATGGCTACCTGCTTAATGGTATCGCATATTTGTGTAAAGCCGTTGGTTACGCGGGGCTAGTCGTCGTTATCGATGAAGCGGAGTTCTACTCCTTACTCTCGTCGCAAAACCGCGTCTTTGCAAAGCACTTGTTTCAGGCTTGGTCGCACGCGACGGGTGGTAAAAATGAGGCGTCGCTCCCCTTTAGCCAAGAAGAACTCTTGGTCGGTGGCTACGGAATTCAGCGCGAACTTCCCACACGCTACGACGACGATGCCAAGCTGTACTTAGTCTTTGCCATGACTCCCAACTCCGACGGCGTTCGCGTGTTGCACGAGGCGATCGAACCGCAAAGCATCTGCTACCTGAACGCACTCTCCGACATCGACTACTTGCAAATTACGCGCCGCGTTTGCGAGCTCTATACTAAAGCCTATCCCCAAGATCCCCTCCCCGATGGACTCAGCCTTCCTTTATCTGAAGTCGTTAACGGACTTGTGCAGCAAGGCCAATTTACAAACCCTCGCCAAGTCATGAAGTTCCTCACCGAATTTCTAGACATCGTACGCTACCGACCAGATTTACTACCCAGCGTCTTACAAAATTTAATGGAATCAATATAGGGTGCATCGCTTGAATGTAGCGAGGTTCAGCTCTATTTGGCTAACGCGCCCCGTCCAAGCCCTGGCAACCGCAAAGTCGTATATTTGGCTGTTTTTAAGTTTTTAACTTTTGGGGGGAAGTTTCCCCCTACGTGTCAACCCCGCGCTGTGCGCGGGTTTGCCACTACCCCCCTTGTAAGTAATCTATTGCTATGTTTAGCTAGCATAGCACGAAGTGCGGTGAGCGTTTCTACCCCCTTGGGCTTAAAAGCCTGTCATGGAGATCACCCCCCGCACTTCAACCTTATGCCGAAT
>JBBAEA010000171.1:0-6321 GCA_041656175.1 Bradymonadales bacterium
TAAAAAGTGCTTTCTTTTGGGAAGGGGGGTACGGGGGGAAACATCTTTTCTTGTGCAACAAGAAAAGGGTTTCCCCCGTGCAAAGCTCTCATTCGTTCAAAGTTTTTAAGTCTGTGTCGATTCGTCGATTTTTTATTGGCAGCTTATAGGTTCCATCTGTATGGTTGCGAGATCGCGCTTGGTTGCTGAATTGCGATCGAGATCACTGGCATAGTAAAAGCTTCCTTGACTTACGGGGGGTAATCCGATGGTGGCGGCAGCGTCCAGTTGCATAAAGTAGCGGCAAAATTCGACGTTATCCGAAAAGCCAGCGACTTCTAGTTCGGTCATTTCGATGCTACCAACAGCAGCGGACTGCGCAATGCGTCGGCTGAGGTCGCCTTTTACACGAGTACTATCGCTAGGAGCGGGCGGTGTAATGCCAAGACCCGTGTAAGGGGTAAAAAAATCAGCGTCATAGCTATAATTTTGCGTAGAAACGCGCGCGTTCCAGGCTGCTTCAAGGTTTTCGCTACTCGCCTCTTGGTCTTGCATCGCGTCGAGGCCAGCTTGCAAGCCCTTTTGTTGACTTGATGCAAGGACGAGCAGAATGTTTTTACTCAACTCACCCAAGGTAACAACGGCTGCTTGGTGTGAGGCCTGCACCCCTTGTCGTCCTAGTTTATAACTATAACTGGCCCGCTCCTCGGAATTCATGCTGCGGACCGCTAAAATGGCGATTGCCGTAATGGCGAGTAGAACAAAGAGTACAACGAGCAGGGCGACGCCGCGTTTGGCAAAGTTTTGTGTGCGTGCACAGCGAAATTTTGCGAGGCGCTGGTAGGGAGACCCGATTGCTCGTAGCGGCAAAGCGCGTAAAACACACGAGTTTCGTGTATTTTTTGCTTTCTGCTGTGTGTTTAGCGAGTTCATGGCGTTATGTATTGTTTTTGCGGTTTTTAGAATCTTATTATTGCCAAATCAAAGAGGATTGTGTCTCTGGCGGCGTTTGGGAATAGACGATAGCGCTACCTTGGGAGTGGTTGAGTAGGTAGGCTTTGTTGCTGGCATCGAGTAAATACGGAGGCGCGATGCGTGCATCAAGCGCGGCTTGCTGAACTTTAATGTAGCGCTGCTCTTTTGGGGAAGCCAAAGAGAAGCGATAAAAGACGCTACTGAGCTCGGCGAGAGTGAAGCTTGCGGTTTTGCTGTGCCAGTCTGTGACGAGTTCTTGTGAATTACTTATCAAAAGCGTACTTATTTCACTTAAGTTGTTTTGATGTTTGATGGGCAAGAAGCCCAAATAATAGACGCGCTCCAAAATGATCACGCAATTTTCCTTTGCGCTAACTCCTAGTGGATCGAAGGTGCAGCGTCTCAAGCTAGGCTCCGCGTTATATTCTACTAAATCGTACTTCACACCCATGACGGGGTTGGCGTGTGCATGGGCGAGGGTGGAGTCTTGGAAGCCATCCTCACTTTGGTAACTATAACCGTTAATAGTGATGCTCATGTCGTCGACGTCGACGGCGTTTATGCTCACAATCACGGATTTGCCTGCACTGGAGCTTATGCGCAATGCGCGCGCATTTCCAAAGGCTTTGCGAAAGGCCATTTTAAACTCGGACTCGCTCGCAGGTTCGCGGACAAAAGCGCCGTTTTTTAAGCTCTCGGGGTCTGGTGGTAGCTGTAGTACAGGCTCGAAGGAGAGGGTGTTGCCAGAGAGTGACGAAACAACAAAACTATCGTAATCGCTAAGATCTGCAACGATTTTAGCCATATGATGTTGCGGCACAACTCCGTTTTTGGGCACAACGCTCAGCGCCAGCGCCACAAAATCGCTGCCCCCCGACACGCGAACGAGTGGATCAAAGACGCTATCCATCGACGCTCGGAATCCCAAGCGCTGTAAATCTCTTTGTATGAGTTGCTCGGCAATTGAAATGTTGAGTGTATTTTGTGACGCCTCGGTTTCGCGCGAAAAATTATGAGAAATTCCCGTTGCAAAGGCATAGACGCCCACAATGATGATTCCCATAATTGTCATCGCAACCATGAGTTCAATTAGCGTAAATCCGCGTCTTTGCAGCTTGATCATCGGTATGCCCTCACAGCAAAGGGTAGGGTTACAAAGCCGTAGCCCTGTGGTCGCGTTCGAGGAAGATCAAAGAGTGCGGGGTCCACCTCGTCGCAGCGCGTGGCGCTTGCCTTTGCCCAAAAAACGCGCACGCCCCCCGACATCATTACGGGGTCGCGATACGTCACCTGTACGCGCATGCAAAACGGCGCAGGTTCATTGCTGGCAAGTGCCGATTCGGGCGTGCCAAATGCGTTGAGCTGCTCTGCTATGGGGTCGACAAATTCGCCCAGCGCGCTCGTGTACATCTTGTTCAAACTCGTTCCCGCCGCGGGTGGCGCTCCCCCGATCCAATCGCGCGATTCCATCTCGAATTTCGCGATGCTCTGCTCCGCAACCAAAGTCGCAGCGTGGATTTGCCGCGCTTCCCGGCTTGAGTCCGATACGTATAAAAACAGCCCCAACACACCCATCACCCCGACCACAAGCACCGCGATGGCGACTAAAGCCTCAATCATCGAAAATCCGTCAAAACACCGCATATACGCTCCAAATCATAAACCCCGCATCATTATAACAAAACATCCTGCAATATGCTAGCTACACAATTCTTATGGGTATCGTTATTTTCTCTAGTTTTTAACTTTGTTGGGGGGAGGCCCCCCTACGCGCAAGCTTCCCTTAAAATGCGCTAAATTCCGCTTTACGCCGTGCAAAGTTTGCGCTATTCGCGCAACCTTCGCACGGCGTGCGTCATTAAGCGCATTTTAAGGGTGATCTTGCGCTACCCCCCCTTAAGAAAAGACTTCGCAAAAACCTCGATCTTACCCCATAAATCGCGAGTGCATAAATTTCTCGACAGTAGCCGTATCGTAGGCTAGAGCTTTTAGGGCATTGGCAGAGTTGGAGCTCTGCATGATTAAATATGGTAACGGGTTAAGCATTGAACAAGAGTAAAACGCTATTTTGGTCTTATGTCACAGCTTTTGGCGCACTTTGGGGGGGCTTAGAGCTAATGCTTGGAACGTTTTTGCACACCTTACATGTGCCAAAGACAGGCTTAATCATGGTGAGTTTAAGCGTTGTTCTGCTCATTGCGCAACGCCGCGTCTATCCAGCGCGTGGCTCAACCATTGCCACCGCCGTCGTCGCTGCAGCCATCAAGAGCTTATCGCCAGGTGGCATCATACTTGGCCCGATTTTTGGCATTTTATCTGAAGCCTTGGTGGTGGAACTCGTGCTACTGCTTAGCCCGCGTAGTTTTGTACTCAGCGTGCTCGCAGGGGCTAGTGCTGTATTTTGGTCGCAAGTGCAAAGCGTCTTTAAGAAGTGGATCTACTATGGCAACGACATTTGGGAAATTTTCGTTACCTTGGTAAAGAAGGTATTTGGCGAGCAGGCTGCGGGTTGGGGAGTGATTTGGGCTGTCGTTGCGCTGGTGTCCTTGGTGCTGATTATTGGTGGTAGCGCTGGGCTTTGGGGGTATTTTACGGGAAACCGCGTAAGGCGCGAGCTCGACAAGCGCTTGGCCAGTAGCGAGCTCGAAGAGCATGAAGCCATCGCTGCTGCCCGCAACGCGGCAGAAGCCGGCGACGCAGAATTAGAGTTCGCCGCTTCGTCGCGTGGGCGTAGCATTGATGAGCGCGTCATTCGCACTCGTCTCTACGTGGCGCCCTTTATTTTATTAGCTTTTATACTCCAGTTTACAGGTAATATTATTTTTTCGGCAGTGTCACTTCTCATTATTTTAGTGGCTATAGGTTTTGCCTCTAAAAAATTGCTGTTCTCTCTTTGGTGGCCCCGATTTTGGCTTGCTACCCTCTTGGTCAGTGTCATCGGTGGCTGTATACTGGCTTGGCGTTTTGGCAATGGCGATATCTGGGATTTTCGCTACGGAATCGAGGCGAGTATTCGGATGATTGTACGCGGCGCATTCGTATTTTCTTTGGTGAGTTGGTGTACTCGTTGTATTTTACCCGAAGAAATACTCAAGTTTTGGTCAAAAATAGGTTTACAGCCCATGGGACGCGCCATGACCTCGTCCTACCAGCTGCTCCCGCTCTGGTTGGATAAAATCAACGTCATGCTCAAAGATGCGCCCACGGGCTTTTTTAAGAAGTTTCGTTATATGCGTCACTGCGTTGTACTCTGTCTTGTCGAAGCCTCTGTACAGGCGCAGCAGCTTGCTAACGAGTAGCCAAGGAAAGCTCTTCAGCTTTAAAGCGGATCCCTAAAAAGCGCACTTCTGTATGAGGTAGCTCGTTGGAGGGCTGTTTAAAGAATCCAGCCAAGCTAAAATAATGAAAGTATAGGGCGTTTTTTGCAGAAGATCTTGGACTTTGTAGCCTTTAATCGAGCATAGGTAGGGTTGGCACGCAGTTGTGCAAGTTATGGTATTATGTTTATTATTAGCATAAGATTGGCATACACAATTATTTTCTAAAGGGTCGCAGCTGTGAAGATTCGTGCAGTTACCCTCGTTTAGATTATAATGTCCGCAGCTAAATCCCATATTTCCGCATTTACATTCACCCTCATCGCAATGTTCCCCTGGTGCACAAACATTTGTAGCGCAACGACAAAAGCCCCTATTGCAGGAATCGCAAATGTTTCCACACCAACCGCAATTGTTTTGATCGTTTAGTAAATCGGTCTCGCAACCATTGCTGGGATCGTTATCGCAGTCTCCGTACTCATCTAGACAGGTATTGCAATCTTTTTTGCGCATAAGCGTTAGTGAAAGCTCACAACCGTCGCTCAAGTCGTTATTGCAATTGGCGTAGTTTGCAACGCACACACCGCATGCTGTTTGTTTTGTCGCCAAAAGATCGACTTCGCAGCCATCGCTCGGGTCGTTATTACAATTGGCGTAGTTTGCAACGCACTCGCCGCACGCGGTTTGTTTTGTTGCCAAAAGGTCAACTTCGCAGCCGTCAGCCTAGTCATCGTTACAGTTTGCATATCGAGGTGCACAAATACCACAGCCCTGAAGATTCTTTTGACTAAAAGAAGTTTCGCAGCCGTCGTTGGGATCGCCATTACAGTTGCCAAAAGCGCTTTCGCAATGGCAGCTGTTGTTTTGGCAGAGCATGTTCTCACCGCAGTCCGCTTTGACTAAACAGCCAACGCTCGCAATACACTGCCCGTCTTTACAGGTGTAGCCCTGTAAACAGTAGCCAAAACCATTGGAGTTGGGCGCATTCTCTGCAATACCTTTGCACTCTTCACCAGCTAAGCTGCAAGTACCGTTAACGCAAGCTTGGTTTCTGTTGCAGCTTCCAAACTCGTTAAGCCCTTCGGTGCACTCGGGACCGCGTTGATCCTTTGTGCGTAGCGCATCTAACTCACAGGCCGATAACAGTAGCAAAGTAAAAACGGAAAAAGTAATGATAAATAGCCTGTTCATAGTAAACCTCGGTAATTTTTTGAATAGCTCAGATTAGAGTTTAGTTTAGCGTGCAAGTCTTAACTTTGATTACCCAAGCAATCTTTGTTAGATACTAGAACCCTAGAGAGTTTTTCCCAGCTACAAACTCTTTGTTCATACCAGTAACAGCGCGAACAAAGTTGCGCAAAAGCTTCTGCAGTCATTGCACTGCGCAATCTTGCTTGAATCAGCGCATAACTTACACGCGCTCCCTCTTCAAGCCCAAGGATGCGTAGCGCTATTTTGTCGCGTTCTGTTGTATTGGCTTGTCCGAAGTTGCAATGCTTATTCACTAAATTCGGACAATGAGCGCATATATCATCCGCTTCTATGCGCAGACAAATTTCGCTTTTGGGAAATTCACATAGCTCATGGCGAATGCGATTCATGTTTTTACAAAATGCTTCGCTGTAACCCTTGCCTTCATAGAGCTGAAGACAAAAAATGTGGTGTGCTCTTAAATTCATCTTAGTATGCAATACAATATTAGGGCTAGGTACTTAACTAGCACAACATTATTTTAGTTTGTCTTTAGTATATCTCAAGTTCAAAATGAATTTTTTGTTTTAACACGATTTTTCGATGACAAGATCTAGCGCGCGAAAAAAAACGCTTTCTTAGCGCACTAAGAAAGCGTTTTGAGCGGGGCGGACGGGGCTCGAACCCGCGACCTACGGCGTGACAGGCCGTTGTTGTAACCAACTCAACTACCACCCCAAGATTTTGCTTGCCCGCTTTAAGCGGGGCGGACGGGGCTCGAACCCGCGACCTACGGCGTGACAGGCCGTTGTTGTAACCAACTCAACTACCACCCCATAAAGGGGGCAAGCAAACGGGG
>JBBAEA010000172.1:0-6242 GCA_041656175.1 Bradymonadales bacterium
AGATCCCGACCCAAATCCCGACCCAGATCCTGATCCCGATCCTGACCCAGATCCTGACCCAGATCCTGATCCCGATCCTGACCCAGATCCTGACCCAGATCCTGATCCCGATCCTGACCCAGATCCCGACCCAGATCCTGATCCCATAAATGGGAAGTACGATAATCTTCGAGGAAGCGGCGATTGTGCGTGTGAAAAGTCGCTCTTAGCGCCTAAATCTTCGCATAGCACCTTTATACTTTCACTCTTAATCCTGTCTTTATTAGTGCTATTTCGTTCGCGTTTAAACAAGTCTAGAGAAGCCAAAAATCAATGAGCCACCTTGCGCATTAAGCATAGACGCACAGCTAATTCCTCACTACGCAAAGAAAATCACGGCACGTTGTGCTCGGACGGGTCACTAGCCTACCATATTAACACCCGTATTACGGACATGCGAAACCAGTGACAATAGTTGCCGTTCCCTCAATAACGGTGCGCCTATTCGCACTTGAAAGATGCAAAGAGAGCATATTTTCTCCACGTTTGCGACACGCCCCCACGACGTAGCTACTGTCATCAGCCTTTACCGCATATGACCAACGCGCAGGCCCTGTGATGGCAAAGCCCAAAACGTCCCAGTCCTTAAACTCGTCACCCACTTCCCACGCCGCACTGGCTTTCTCATTGCCAGGCACTGTACTTGGGTTCCATGCCGCGATGTTGATGTATGTCCCCCAAGTGTTAGCATACGCTTCCTGTTTCGATGCAATATCCGCAAGGGCTGTTTGTGCTTCAGTTCGTTTCGCATCTTCAATATAATTGTTGTATGCCGAGATCCCTACTGCAGCCAAAATCGCTACGATAACCACTACCACCATAAGTTCAATTAATGTAAAACCTCGCCTTGCCTTACTCATCATTCACCTCAACACACAGAGTCTTTCAAGTTTATGGAAACAAAACGCGTCTAGCCCAATTCTTGCTGGACGCCTTAAAGCCGCTTTTGTATTCTACGCGCTAGCTCAGAGAGCTGCTCCGCAGAACACAAGTCCTCCGAGCACGCTATCGACACAACCGCCCGTTTGGGTGCGTCATAGAACGTCAACTCTCGCAAACGATGGTGTTCGCTGCTGTAGGCGTCATTTGCCAAGCCCTTCATTTTTGAACCTGCAAAGGATTGCTCATACAAGTCTTGAAAACGTTTTGCTGCCGCCGACTCATTACCAGGCTTCCAAACCTGCAAAGACAGCCCCAAGTTCGGTGTTTCTCCGGCAATCCAACGCATCGCGTTGTAGCGCGAGCTTGCATCTTGCCCGGGTAGTTCCGACAACTCTATCACACCTGAATAAGCGGTCTGCTCGCGTATTTCCTTAACGTCGATTAAATGTTGAATGGCCAATTTCTTGTCGCTGGGGCTACGCACTTGATTTGCTCGCCTCCGCGGTGTTTTCGTCTTTGATTTTTCGCTAAAGTCAAAGACTTCATCAGCCTCAACCACGTCTGCTTGCGCCTCCGCCTCAACTTGAGCCGCGGGTAGCCCGCGTCTTGGGTTGCCAAGATCATCAATCGCTGCTTTATCGTTTAAGCGCGCAATGGCACGCTCTTTCTCTGTATCCGCGGCACTACTAGGCTCATCCATTTCGTCCAAGCCATCAAGCTCAGCACTTCTCTCTATTTGTTTATCTTCATCGCCAAGTTCTAACTCCGCCAAATCCACGGTGCGAGCATTATCCTCCGTTGCTTTCTTGCCCTTATTCTTTGAGCAAGCCGCGAAGAAAAACACAAGAGCTAAACAAACTAAAACGATTTCGAGCTTTCTAAGCATTCCGTACTCCCTGTTTCCACGTGCAGCCGAAACTACACGCCTCCAATATAAGTTTGCGCTGCAAAAATGTCTAGATTTTGCATTGGAGTGCCGAAACTTCATCCCGCGCAATTAAGCGCAAGGAGCCGCAAAACACATAGCTGTTTCATCTCACACTCGAAGCTTGCGCGCACAGTACAAAGAATATAGCGCTAAATAAAATGGCAGCTTTTGCATGAGCTTATTCTTTGCGCAGCTCTCTATGTATGGATAAGAATGCGGCGCAAAGAATAGTGTAAATGGTGGAGTTCCCCCCCCCCACAAAAGAAAAATCAACATCGAAACCATCAATGTTTAGCAAATCTTAGAGACTTCTCACCAACCAGCGTTTGCTAAAAGTATCATCAGAAATTTTTTGGTTGATTTTTTCTTCTTCGACGAAGTTCTCGGTTTGATGCTTCGTCTTGATGTCGGTGAGTTTGAGGTGCGTATACATCAAATACCCACCACCCATAACCTTGGGAGCATAACGTTGCTGTAACTTAACGTATTTGTTATTATCGTCGTAGTACTCAATGTAGTCAATGAGAATTAACTTGCGATCGATTTTGATAACAAGTTTGTTATACGGTAAATCCACGCCTGCGTTTTTGGTGAGCTCAAGCTTAACGTGAGTGTTATCAGACTTGGCATCCAATAGTTTAGCGCTAAAGTCTTTGGCAAAAAAGATCATAGACATATCGTCCATCGACCAGTCAGAGCCATAGAAGCTTTGTCTTTTCGCGTGCGTGCCCACTCGGCGCACTTTATCGGAATCGGGCAATCTTGCGTAAACCTCGTCACGTCCTTTAATAACGACACCCATGCCCTTCATTTCGGCTGGTTCGTGGAAGCGTACAGCGCGTCGGTTTTCTCCCTTGGTATAGGTATGAAATAAATACGTAACATCTTTGTGAACACCACCATTCAAGACCATGCGTGTTAAAATAATTTGGTCATCAAAGGGGTTATGGCGCCTATCGGCTTCTTCTAAGAGAGCCATCGGTCCTTGGGCTAGCAGCAGATCTACTTCGCTCATCGCTTTAGCAGCGGGAGCGGCAGGGGCAGCTTTAACAGCATCTTGCGCCGGCGCTACTACAGCAGGGGCGGCTTCAGTGTTTGCGGTGCTTTCCGCAGCCGGTTCCTGCGCCATAGCGGTGGCTGTAAACATCAGTATAGACGCTAAAAGCGCTAATTTACTCAATCCTTTCATCGAATCTCCTTTATACCAATATCGACAAAATTTACCCAAAAACAAAGTCCATGCACAACAAAGCGCTTAGAAGCAGCAGCTCACGATCGGAGAGGGTAGCGCCAAACAACCGCTGCGGGGGCGTTACGGGGGGCTGGCCCCCCGTAGAGGGGGTAGTGGCAAACCCGCGCGCAGCGCGGGGTTGACACGTAGGGGGAAACTTCCCCCACAAAAAAAAGCATCAACAACGAATGAATCAACGTAAGCCTAAGCACTGAAAATGCTAAGTTTCGTGAAAAAGCGCCCCCCACACCCTAGATGCAAAGCGACTTGTTCGATGTGTATGACTCCTTAGCTAGCAGCGCTAGCTTCATCGTGCTTGTACCAGCGTTTTGCGGCAAATTGAAACAATCCTGGCAAAATTAACAAAGAGCAGAGCGCGTTGATCAACATCGCAGCGCCAGTGAGAACACCAAAATTACACATGGGAGTCAGCGAGCCAAAGTAAAGCACGCTAAGGCCAAGGCCTATTTCCAGCGCATTTATCACAATGCCCCAGCCGGAGCTCTCGAGCATGTGATTGGACGCCGCCAGCGCCTCCTCGGGTTTTGGTCTACCAAATCGCCACATCAGGTGGCAAGCATAGTCAATGCCGACACCAAGCGATATGGCCGCTATCATAGACGTACCGACGTCCATAGATATTCTAAATAATCCCATAATAGCGAAAATAAAAATTATCGTAAGCGTCGCGGGGATGAGGCCAAATACAGCCATGCTAAGGCGACGCGTAAACAATAAGAGAATAATAAAGACTAAAATCGCAGAACCAATGAGGCTCACAAATTGATTGTGTATAACCGAATTGTTCATGGCTGTGTAAATCACAGGATAACCCGAGGGAATCACCTTCATAGACTGCGTATCGGTGGCATGCGGCGCAAGCTCCGGAAACTCCGACTCTGGTAAAAAGACTAAGTCTTCCCCTAGACTCCAAACAGCGCCTTCCACAAGCTGAGCGAATTTTTCGGATGGTTTTGTAACATTTATTGCATTAAAAATGTTTTCCGTGCGCAGTTTGCGAATTTTAGTCGTACCAACGTCTTCGATCGCATTGTGTACATAAGTAATGCCCGCGGCCAAACCCACTTCGTCCTCAAGCTCCTCAGCCAAGAGAAAGGGGCGAATCATCGACTCAAACCACTGGCGAGAATACGCGCCAGACTCTATCGCTTTTGCGACTTTTGCCGTCATTTCGTCGAGATTAGCAAGCTCTGTATCGAGGTAGAGGATCGCGTCATCTTCATCGAAGAGATTGAGTTTTAATGCCAGTTGAAGCTCATCTTGGCTAATTTTCACATCCTCAGATTGCAGAATCTTCTTAATTTCATCGGCATCTAGAGTTTTTTCGTATTTCTGTAAAATCCACTGTAGGTGCTGTGCAATCTCTTCAAGCTCGACCGCGCGCGCTCGTGCATTGAGTTTGTCTCGCGCTACGGCAATGCGGCTTTGACCTAAGGGTTCAAAGGCGAGTGCAAGTTCATCGGCGATGGCAGCGCCCTCGGCAAGGTTTGCGCCCCTAACGCGGATTTGCATAAGGGTGTGCTCCCAAGTGGCATCGGCGAGCATGGCCACGGAGCTATCCTCGGCAAAAGCTAAGGCGGCAAGTGTACTGGTAAGGGCGGAGGAGCTGGGTATATGCTTCCCATCGCCCATTGTGCCCCCAACAATCACAATCACGTCACTTGCCGATTGCACGCCCGCTACACGCGGATGAGCGTTAGCAAGAGCAGTCATACGCTCAACTTGGCGCAAAACCAGAGAATTATTGATTTTACCATCGATCTCGATCTGTATAAAGTTGGAACCACCAAAACGCTCAACCATGAAGTTATCAGCAACGACGGGAGGGCTGTCGGGGGAAAAAAGAGAATTGTTGTCATTATGGGTTTCGACTTTGGTGATAAAATAAATGCTACTCGAAATTAGTACAATGAGAAATATAGCGGATAGCAGCGGTCTATTTTGCACAAATTTCGAACTATTTTGCATTAGAGATATGGCCCAACGAGGAGCCCTACCCTCTTTTCGCAGCTTGAGCGGCAACAAAATACACGCTGAACTCACAACCCAGAACGTTACTATCAATATCACCAATGTAGAAATCGACATGTATAGGCCGAACTCACGCATGGGCGCAACGTCCATGCCAAGAAATGAGATAAAACCCGCAGACGTCGTGACTGCAGAAATAATAACGGCAGGACCTGTTTGTCGCAGCCCCGCGATGGCTGCCTCCTTTCGGCTCAAGCCCTTGTCTAGATTCATCAGATTGGAGTTGAGCAAGTGTATAGAGTAGGCCGATCCCAAAGCAATGAGCAAAGCGGGCAGCGAGGTGGAGACCAGAGTCATCGGAATTCCCAACAAGGATAAGCCACCCATTACGAATATTATACTAAGAACAACCGAAAATAGCGAAATAAATGCGGCGAGTATGCTTTTTGCGGTAATTGTTATGATGAGCAGTACAATAACGAAGACCCAAGGGGATAGCTTAAGCATATCGGCACGGGTTTGATCCGCGGAGTACGCACCGATAAATGGTGAACCGCCATAGAATAAGTCTACATCAGCGCCAACTTCATCTTGGATCCGACTCATCATCGTAATGAGCGCATCCGCGGTTTCCTTCACATTGGCGTCGGGCGCGATTTGTACATAAATTGCCGCAGATGAAGCGTCTGGCGACACTAAAAATCCAGCCACATGATCTAAGGATAGAGAGCGCGCCTTCACCGATTCTAGAAGCTCGGCAAACTTAGGATCCTTTGCAGCCTCGCTGCCGAGTGGCGGTAAATCGGGAACCAAATCGCTAACACTACTCGCCTCCTCCCCCTCCTTCGTTGTCATCTCCGAAATGTCGTTGATTTCGGTAAAACTCGTCGTGGCCGAAACGCCATCTACGGTTAAAAAATCCGTCGCATAACGGCGCAAAAGCGTGAGATTTTTGTGCGTAAAAATATCGCCATCCTTCGCTTCAACACCGACTATCGCCATCTGCAAACCATGGAAACGATAGCCTATCTCTTCGAAAGTCACGACGCGTGGGTCTTCACGGGGCAAAAACTTTATCACGTCGTCATCATTCTTGATGTCTAGAGTCGCTGGCGTTAGCAAAGCAGCGCCGAGCACTACGAGCATAAAAAACGGTACCGTCCAGCGAAG
>JBBAEA010000173.1:0-6229 GCA_041656175.1 Bradymonadales bacterium
CAGCATTGGCATACGCTATGCGTGCGTCGGGCGAGGGCGCTTGCAAACGTTATTTTTTAGTTTTTGTCTTGACAATCAAGACGGTATCTCCGCGGGGACGCCCCGCGACGCCCCGTTCGATTTTTGGCTTTAATAGGGGGTTTGCACTTGCCCTAGGAACTACCCCCAAAGTGCTAACAAGTATTTTGTAGCAAAGCTGTTAACAGTTGTATTGCGGCAGGGGAGTCGTTTAAACAGGGAACGAGTTCTAACTTTCGTCCCCCCGCCGCTAGGAAGGTATCTTTTGCCGTGATGGCGATTTCATCGAGCGTTTCGAGGCAATCGCAGCAAAAACCAGGGCAAATGACGAGGATGTTTCTTGCACCTTCTTGGGCTAAAGTGGATAGTCGCTCGTGTAATTTGGGACCCAACCATTCACCTCCACTTCGCATTTGTGATTGGTAGACGAGTTCTATTTTGTTTTTGGGGATATTCGCTAAGGCGCAAATCTTATGAAAGCTAAACTCGCATTGGCATTTATAGCAAGGCGTTTTTGCGCAATCTGTACAAGCGATATCAGAGTCTTTTGCGCACGAACATCGAAGATGGGATAGCGGAATGGAGTGGAAGGACACGAGTAGGCGCTCAAACTTGCTGCTGAGGTAGGGTTGAATTGTTTGGCTTAGGGCTGCGTAGTAGTGCTCCGATTGATAATAAGGCGCGATAATCTGAATGCTCGCCTTTGGAACTAGTTTTTTTGCGCATTTACGTAAGTGTTCCACCGCCGTTGTGGTGCAGCTATCCGTACTTTGCGGGTAGAGGGGAATAGCGATAATTTTTTTTACTTCTGGATGTTTCTTATGGATGATGAAGAGCTGTGTTTTAATGTCATATTGTCCAAATCGCGATGCCATGTACACGGGAGTGTTGAGTGTAAATTCGAGTTTTTTGGCTAAGCTAAGCATGGTGCTAATCAGTGGGAATGCTCCATGGTTTTGTTGACACAGACGCATGTATCGCCGTTGTGCCAATCTTGCGCGACGTGGCACAATGAAGAGTCGCATTAATAGATGTCGTAATAAAAAGGGTAGCTGTATTACGTGTTTATCTGTAAGGTAAACGCTTAAATATTGTTTTACTTGCGTAAGTTCGGTGGAGCGCGGAGAGCCCGCATTAATGAGCATGATTACGTTTTCCTTCTCTTTTCTCTCTAACGAGCTTTTCACGTTTACACATCCTTAAGGAGACTCTGATTAAAGCGATATTTATCTTATTCTTTTTTGTGGGGGAAGTTTCCCCCTACGCCGCAATCCCGCGCTGTGCACGGGTTTGCGGCGTTATCGGCGATGGGGAGAGAATCGCGATAGCGCAACCCCACGCTTTGCGCGGGTTTGCCACGTCCCACAATTCCGACTACGATTTGCGCTGCACTCACGCAGGCTTGCGTTCGATTGCGCAAATCTAGTCTCATTGGGCTATCAACTCGCAAAACACTTAGTTTTGCTCGTTTCCGCCCCCCTCCGCGGGGACACCCCGCGACGCCCCGTTCGATTTTTGGCTTTAATAGGGGTTTGCACTTGCCCTAGGGCTCAAGCCCCCGTAACGCCCCCGACGTGATGGTTCGGAGCTTTCTTAATGTTTTGAGCTCATGGCAGCAAAAAGCCCTGCTCTGCATTTGACTCATAGTTTGCTTTATATGGTAGTGTCACGGTTTATGGTTGGTGATTGCAGAACAATGTTGTATCTGCCTTACGAGTCGGGGCTATGGCTAGCGTTTCACTCGCCTGTTGTTGTAACATGGATAGACTTCTTTATAAGGTGTAGAGAAGTGCTTCAATAACTGGCGAAACAAAGGACTTATCGTGTACAGAATTCGCAATTACGAAACGAGAAGAGCCGCGCGCGTCCTCGTTTTATCATCGGCTTTAGGTGAACAGGAACGAATGCTTGAGCTTGGGAAATTTATGCGTCTTTGCAACGAAGTTGGCGTCTCAGAGCTTGAGCTTGTGCAGGAAGCTACAGAGGCGGATTTTGTGTTTTTGGCTACGGGTGGGGTAGAGCACATGTTTTTGGAAGCGCTTGAGCGAGGGGTATCACCCGCTGTTTATGCGCCGCGCCCGAGTAACGCTTTTGCCGCGCTCAACGAGGTGCGCGCCTATTTACGCGCTCGCCATAAATCATTGATGGTGTTTGGGGCGGATGAGTTGGATTTGGCGTCATGGCTAGAAGTCGCGAGCGCGCGTCGTTTGTTGAAAGAGGCAAAAATCGTATCATTTGGCGAGAAAGCGCCGTGGTTAGTGGCATCGGAGCCTGCAGAATCTCTGTTACGGGAGCGTTTGGGTTTGAGCGTAATAAGAGAGGATTGGTCTGCGCTTGGGTGGGAGAACTATGAATCAAAGAAGGAGCTACTAGAGCAGTGGCAGGCGTTTCCGAAAGCGGGCGTAGAGTCCGAGCGTTTAGAGCGCTGTATTCAATTATCGTCGGCGTTGCTTGATTATGCACAGCGCGAGCGTTGCGATATCGTATTGGCGGGTTGTTTTCCGCTGCTTTCGCAGCATGTTTCGGCTTGCTTAGCGCTTTCGGATTTATTGGATAACGGTATTTTGGCCGTATGCGAGAACGACCTTTGTTCGGCAGTTTCGATGTTGTTCTTAGATTTTTTGGGGCTATGTTCCAGCCCGCCGTGGATGGCAAACTTAGTGAGCATAGAAGGCGATTGCATTGAGCTGCACCATTGCACGATTGCCAAAGGCTGCGTGAAAGCAGCTGAGTTGTTGACGCATTTTGAGTCTCAAGATGCGGCGGCGTTGGGGGGACAATATATAATGGATGAGATCCTTGTTATGCGAGTTGATGAGCGCTTAGAGAAGCTCTATCTTTGTCGCGGCGAAGTGCTCGAACGGCGAGTGAACGTGTCGGGTTGTCGCACTGCGATTCGTGTTTGCCTTGAGCATGCGTTGCGAGAACCTTTAGGGAACCATCACATCGTTATTCCAGCAAACGACACTGCTCGCATTAAGGCTTTTGCTCGATTGATGCAGATGGAGGTCGTTGAGAGTTAAACGTGTGTTGTTCGGGGGCTTGGGCTGATTTTGCCAAAAATCCGTGGATGACTGCGCGTTTCGTATTTATATATGTTTACGCGTCAATCGTGTGGCGTGGTATTTGAGTTTGCATGCGTGCAACGCGAGTTAGGGGGGTAGCGCAAGATCGCCCCCATTATTCGCCTAGCGATGCATTTTGTGCGGTGGTTAAGCGTTTAGCGCAAACACCGCACAAAATAATGCAGAGCTTGGCGAATAATGGGGGAAGCTTGCGCGTAGGGGGGGAGTCCCCCCACCCAAAAAGGGCGAAAAATGGGTAGAAAACTCTGCTTGTTTGAAATTCGCGATTTTTTGTATACAGTGTATCTTGTTAGGGTCGGGTTGCGGATTATGGTTATGGCAGCGCGATTCAACAATTGCTTGTCGTTGGATAATGCGATATGAGAAGATCTCGGCGCCTTTGAGATCTTGAGGCGCAAGATTGAAATTGGATGGTAAGATGACGACAGATATGAAAGGAAGTGATAACCAAGGCGCGGGACTCCCACCCTTTGGGGGAGCAGCGAGTTTGCCGAAATTGCCACCGTTACCAAAGCCTAAAGCTATAGAACCACTGCAAAGCTCGGCGCAGAATGTAGGAGCTCCGAATATAGTAGGCGCGCCTCCCAATGAAGCGGCGCATGTTTCACTGCAAGGAGCAGCAAGCGCTGCACCGACTTTGGGGGGGCCTCTTGGTAGTGCGCCACTTGGTCCAGCTGAGGATCTAGCCGCTCCGGCGCCTAGTCAGGCAGCGCCAGTGGGCTTAAATTTGGCTTCGATGGAGCCAGCGGCGATGCAGTTACCCGCGGCTTCTTTTGGCTCAATGTCGCCTGTATTTTCGCCAGACAACGCGCCTGCTCATGAGGGCTCGGCGAGCGGCGAACTTGTGGGTGTGCAGACGACGGCGGAGAGCTCGGGGGAGATTGAATGGGATGAGGGGGATTTGGGCGAAAAGACGATGATGTTGGATTTGCCCATAGATGAGGATCTCGATGACGAAAAGACGCAGATCAATATGTCGGCGATGGACTATGAGCCGCTGTTTGGTAAGCTTGTTGTCGAGTCTGGGAAGGCACCCCAGCGTGAATATATATTGGTTCGCGAGCTAACGACCCTTGGACGTGGCACGAAGAACGAAATAGTTATTCCTGATATATCAATGAGTCGCAGCCACGCAGCGATTGATAAGTATAAGGAAGGTTTCCGTCTTCGCGATCTTGAGAGTGGCAATGGTACGGTTGTGAACGGCTACCGAATCCGTGTAGCGCAGCTTCGCAACGGTGATATCATTGAGATTGGTTCGGTGCGTTTTCGTTTTGAGCAAAGCGGTGGCGATCCCAATGAGTTGTGGCGCGGGGAAGCCAAGATAGAGTACCACCCGAATCAAAGGCGAGTAGCGGCTGCTTCGCAGCCGGTTGCGGCTCCCGTTCCTATGCAGGGGGCGGCTTTGAGTGCGGGTCCGTCGTACTACCCAACTGCACAAGCGGAGCAGCCACAGGCCTACGTTCCAGAGCCGCAACCAGCGATGGAAGCGATGTTGCAGCGCCCGGGTGGCGTTGCTGCTGCGCCCGCACCTTGGGGAGATCCTTCGGTTAGCCCATACCAGGTTGGCGGGCAGTACCAGACCGGAATGGGGATGCAGCATCCAAACCAGCTAAGGGCCATGAAGCGTCCAGCGATGTGGGTTATGGTGGTCTTTGTGGTTTCGCTTGTATTCTTTTTTGGCAGCGGCGTCATTTTATTGGCGTCGATAGTCAAAAGGCAATCGGCGAGTACCGAGCAACAACAACAGGTAGAAATGTGGGCTAGTGTTGAGAAGAGTTTGCAGGAAAGCGCGGTGGCGTATTCCAATAAGCGATTTTTGGATGCACGTAATGCTTTGCAAAAAGTTCAGAATTTAGACGGAGATAACGAGCTAGTTCCCTTGTACTTAAAAAAGATTGCTCAAGAAGAGGATGTGGAGCTGCTCATTCAGCAAGTTCGGCAAAAATTACAAAATCGTAGTATTACCTTGCAGGAACTCGAATCTGCGATGAATTCGTACGGAGACATCACTCCCGCTAGCCCGTATTATCACGACATTCGCATGTCGTATCTGCCCGATATCCAGGCGCGCTACATACGAAAGTTAAAGGAAGAAATCCGCGAGAAAATAAGTGTAGACGCACTCTCCGAGGCAGCTGCACTTATCGTTAAACTCGGGAGAATGGAAGGGACAGGTAACGATGTCGCGAGCTTAGCCAAGCTGGTCGAGGATAAGCAGAGCCAAATGAAGTGATGGTTTGCATGAAGAGAATGATCCTGTTTTGTATACTGTGCACAGTGTTTGTGTGTGGCTTCACGGCGCTTAGCGCGACTGCGCAAGAGTCGGAAAAAATCGTGGTAAACTACCGTGGGGAATTAGTGGATCAGGATGCTCGTGCCATTTCGGGCGTTCTTCCGCTAAAATTTAAAATATATGCTCAAGAGCGCGCCAAAAAGAGCATCGCAGAGGAGAGCCATTTTGTTGCCGTGGTAGATGGAACATACCTTGTTTTACTAGGCAATGAGTCCACAATACGCAGTAAAGCTTCGCAGTTGTGGGTAGGCGTCGAACTCGAGGGGCGCGAGTTAACGCGGCAAAAAGTAGCGACCCAAGTTATTTTCGAGGCTCCCAAGGAGAGCATTGTTTTGCGAAGTGATGAAGTGGGGGCACAAACAGGGGAGAGCTATCAGCTGAATTGTCCTCAAGGCTACGTGGTTACAGGTATCGAGGGGACGAGTGGGGAGGCGTTGCACTCGCTTAAGCTCGTGTGTACGAAATTATTCTAGTTTGCCCTTGCACGCTTTGAGCGCTTGTTAGTGGCAAGGCGTTGAGTTCTAAAGACATGCAATAAGCGGGGAAAGTGCTATAGAGACGGAGTTATTGCTTAAGTAAACTCATCATTACGGAAATCTTTTATGCCCAAATCAACAACATTGTTGTTGTAAGAAGAGGCCTTTGCTTTGAAGCAAAACCTCACCATTAAAAACCCTTGCGCGGCTAGAAATGGTGAATTTAATTTTACAAATCCAATACAGTTTTAAACAAAATGAGACATTTTGTAGAGAATCATAACTTGATAATGCTAATTAAATAAGGCAGGTAGAAGATAGAATGACATTTTATTCGAAAAGAGCTTAAAGAG
>JBBAEA010000174.1:0-6200 GCA_041656175.1 Bradymonadales bacterium
ATTTGCATACGCTATGCGTGCGTCGGGCGAGGGCGCTTGCAAACGTTATTTTTTAGTTTTTGTCTTGACAATCAAGACGGTATCTCCGCGGGGACACCCCGCGACGCCCCGCCCGTTTTTGGCGAAACAGGACTTTGCAGTCGCCCTAGGGTTTGGGGCGGTAGCCCCAATAGATTAGAGTTTCCCTAAGGAAGCTCTGATCTATGTAAAAAATGCCAAAAAAGCAGCTTGAGCAAAATAACGAAAGTTAGGTGAGTCTTCAAAATAAAGTCAATAAAATCAATATTCTAGACACAAAAACGGGTTCTAAGGGCGATAGCCCTTAGACGGGGTTTGGGGCGGTAGCCCCAATAAATCAGAGCTCCCTAAAGTGAGCGGACTAGCCTAAAACCCAAAACTTCGGAGCTACTATCGGAGTTTGTACCTCTTCGTCTTGCTAAACGACAGTCTTTGCTGGGGCTAGAGTATCCGCCACCTTTGTAGCTGCGTTGAGATGTGAGAGAGCTGGGGTCTTGTACGGGGTCAAGATCTCCTGTGGGTGTTTCGACGTACTCGTCATGACACCATTCGGCGACATTGCCTGACATATCGTAGATGCCCCATGCATTAGGCGACTTTGTCGCTAGCTCTTGCACGCGCCCACCACTGTTTTTAATGTACCACGCGATGTCGTTAAGGAGTTCTGTGGCGCTTGCTTCGTTACTAGCGTTTCCGCTGTAGTAACTACCAGCAGTGCCCGCGCGTGCAGCATATTCCCATTCTGCTTCGGTGGGTAAGCGATAGCCGCGGCAGCGGTAAATGTCTTGCACCGGCGCACACTGCACCTCCTTCTCTTCGCCCTCGCAGTGGTAGCAAGCTTCGAGCGACTCGCGTGCAGATTTCGCGTTGGCGCAGTTTGCCGCTTCATGCCAAGTGATACCCGCCACAGGGTGTGAATCTATATAGTTTTGTTTTGGGGAGTAGCCAAGGAGCTGCGTAAAAGTTTTGAAGCTCATTTCGTGCTTCTGCATACAGTAGTCGTGTGTAAGCATAACGGCTCGTGAAAATTCGTTATCCTCCCTCTCAAACTCGCTTTCGCTTGAGCCCATCACAAAAGTACCTGCTTTTACTTGGTAGTAATCGCTTGGACACAGTTTACACTGGCCAGCTTCGCAACTCACGCCGTTTTTACACTCAACGCCGCCTTTGCCGACACAGCCGCCGCAGTGTTGGGCTGAATTTTGAGTATCGACCTCGCAGCCGTTACTCCAGTCGCCATCGCAGTTGGCAAAACCTTGCGGGCACTCGTAGAGACACGCATTGTCGTGACACGGAAAATTGCCACAATCAATGCCACAGCTGCCGCAATTTTGTGCATCGGATGCTGTGCATGAATTTGCGCAAAACAACATGTTCTTGCCGCAGCGCTTTTCCACTTGCTCTGGGTCGCTGGGATCAAAATCGTCGTATTGCGCCTCG
Source organism: Bradymonadales bacterium (assembly GCA_041656175.1). Lineage (GTDB taxonomy): Bacteria > Myxococcota_A > Bradymonadia > UBA4248 > UBA4248 > JBBAEA01. Next base: position 1,459 of record JBBAEA010000174.1, read on the forward strand.
GCGCAAGAGGACAAGAATAGAGAAAATAGCAAAAACAGCGCTGCTATAGCGAAGTGAAGAGTTTCTTCTTGAGTTTTTGCTATGTAATGCATTTTGTTTTCGTAGGTGAAATGTTTGTTAACAATTTAGGGCGACTCAAGTAGCCGCCCTAAAACTCACATCGCCCAAAACTATGGGCAATGGAACTTGCCAAGACCTGTCAGAATGTCAACGCCTTTGCTATTCCATTCAACACTCGGATCAAAAGCATCACTGCCAACTCGATCACCGCTTGTTACACTGCACTTACGTTCAAGCGTGTGGTCGGTCGTCGAAATCGTTGTGCCACCGCTCACGCCCTTCCAACCAGCATTTCCAGGGTCTTGACCGATCTTTCCAATAACGTCGTAGACCTGCGCCCCGCATTTTAGCTCAATCGCGTCGTTGCCAGTGTGACTTAAAGCACCAGACTTTTGGGAACAGTTAGCTGAAGCATTAATACTTGAATTACACAAGCTGTAGACAGATTTGGGCGCAATAGAACCAGTGAGGTGAATAGTGGATGAGGTGGTTTTTCCGTTGGAGTATACGTTTACATCACAAACCCTTGCAGATAAGTCAATGCTTACGTTTTCGGCGTTATATATTTCGACCGCTCTGTTGTTGCTACTTCCCTCGATGTACTCGCTAAAATATAGATTGAGACCCGTAGCGGGACTAATCGTGATGCTGCGCGTTTGGGTTTGCGTTAACTTTGTACTAGCGTCAATCACGATAGGCGCGCCACCATTAGGAGTACAGGCGTAATCGTCCGTACCATAGCTAAAGATGAAGGTACAATGGTACGTCCCAGGGTCTGCAACAAGAGGATCCGACATAAACTCAACGTTATTGCCGCAATCGCTGCAGGCAGGGTTGTGATCAGAGTCGGGATTAAGGGGCCAGCCAGAGACTGCTTGGTTTAAATCTGTAGAGCAGCTCATATAGCCCAAAACGTCGTTTATGGTTTTACCGTCATTTAAGAGTATGCGCCCGTAGCCGATGCCGTTACTGCTCTCGAGGTGTTTGAATTGGCACCACGCTGGCGGCTGCTCTGCTTCCGCCATACATTGGCCCTTTAACGCATTACAGACTTCGTTTGCTTCGCACAAGGTGTCATCTTCCCAGTCTCCGTACATGCAGAGTTGCAATTGCTGGCCTACGCAACGGTAGCTATCCTCTATACAGGTTCCAGGGGCAACACACTGACTCGTATCAAAGCCGCTACAATCGCTTTTACAAAGCAAGCTACCCGTGTAACCAGCACCTAGCTGTGTTTCACAAGTCTTACCATTAAGCTGCGCTCCGTCGCATACTTCGCCTTGCTCAATGCGTCCGTTACCACAAACATCCTTGGCTACACAAGACGATGTATCTACACTACAAGAAGGCGTACATTTTAAATTACCCGATGCATAATCATCACTGTAATCCTTACAGGTCGTTATATCGAGCAAGTACGCGCTACCATCGCAATCTTCCCCAAGTTCCTCTTGTACTATCCCGTCGCCGCAGTAAGCAGCAGCAGAGCAACTTGCTGTATCGTAGCTCTTGCAATCGTTGCTACAACGTAGCGTACCCGTAGAACCAGTGCCTACAATCGAGGCGCACGTAGCGCCACCAAGCTTCGTACCATCACAGACTTCGCCAGCATCAATCGTGTTATTACCACACTTTTTGACGCAAGAACCTACGTTAATCGTGCAATTACCATTACACGTAAGTGTTCCCGAGGAATAAAGCGCGGGGTCGTAACTTGCGCAAGCATTAGAACCGTTGCGGAACTTCGTTCCATCGCAGGCTTCGCCAGAATCAAGATTGCCGTTGCCACAACTTGGTGGTGCGCTACAGCCTCTGGTATCGAAGTGCTTGCAGCCATCCCCGCATTTTAGCACTCCCGTAGAACCTGCTCCCACAACCGAGGCGCATGTCGCGCCATTGAGTTTCGTTCCATCACAGTCCTCGCCTGTATCAATAACACCGTTACCGCATTTTACCTCAGGGGTGCAGCTACCTACGTTAAAGCCAGAACATGTGCTGTTACACGTCGGTGTCCCAACAGAGCCGTGACCTACAACTTGAGCACAAGTGCGGCCATTAAGATTCGTTCCATCACAAACTTCACCGGCATCAATATTGCCGTTACCACATTTGCTAGCTTCCGTGCAGCTGCCGTTTTCGTAGCCAGTGCATGTTGCGTTGCAAAGCGGCGTGCCCGTTGAGCCCGGACCTACTTGAGTTGCACATGTACGACCGTTGAGCTGGGCGCCGTCACAGACTTCTTCGGGTTCGAGCTTTCCGTTACCACATTTTACTTCTGGTGAGCAAAGCCCAGTGTCGTAGTCGCTACAATTGGCTTTACAGCGCAGTTTTCCCGTAGAGCCGTAACCAACGATAAGCGCGCATGTTGCGCCTGCAAGGTTAGCGCCGTCGCAGACTTCGCCGATGTCAATTTTACCATCCCCGCAACTTTGTGGTGCGCTACAGCCTCTGGTATCAAAGTGCTTGCAGCCATCCCCGCATTTTAGCACTCCCGTAGAACCTGCTCCCACAACCGAGGCGCATGTCGCGCCATTGAGTTTCGTTCCATCACAAACTTCGCCTGCATCAATTGTACCGTTGTTGCAAGTCGAGGGCGCGCTACAAGCGCTCAGGTTAAAGCTCTTACAGTCGCTCGCACAAAGTACGTAACCTACAGAACCCGCCCCAACTTTATTCGCACAAGTTGCCCCTGCAAGGCTAGTTCCGTCGCAGACCTCGCCTCTTTCAATAACAGAGTTGCCACAACTCGTTGAAGCGGAGCAACCCGAGGTGTCAAAGCCGCTGCAACTGGAATTGCACCTTAAAGTGCCCACGGAATTAGGACCAACTTCGCTAGCACAAGTTTTATCGTTGAGGCGTGCGCCATCGCAAACTTCTTTACTCTCAATAATATTGTTGCCACAGCTTGCGGGCGCGGTACAGCCGGAAATATCGTAGCCAGCGCAGTTGGCGAGACATCGCAAAGTACCTATCGAGCCTGGCCCCACCACCGTTTCGCAGCTAACGCCAGCCTTTAGCGCCGTGCCGTCGCAAACGTCACTGCCATCAATGCGGTTGTTGCCACAGGTCGAGGCTGCGCTACAGTTTTTGGTCGATATCTTGCAGTTATCGCAAGTCAATGTGCCCTTGGAACCCGCGCCAACGCGGCTCTCGCACGTAGCGCCATCGAACTTCGTACCGTCACACTCCTCCGTCCCGTTAATGATACCGTCGCCACAAACCGCCCGCGCTGTACAGCCACTTATGTCGAATGCGTCGCAGTTTGCTGCGCATTTCAAATTCCCCGTCGATCCTACGCCAACGACGCTAGCGCAATTTTGATTGTTCAACTTCTCGGCGTCACATACTTCGCCAGCGTCCAGCTGATTGTTGCCGCAAAGCGTTGGTTTACTACAACCACGCGTGTCAAATTCTTGACAATTGCCTTTACACAACAAAAAGCCTGTAGAGCCAGCCCCTAAAACAGATTCGCAAGTATTTCCGCCAAGATCGTTGTTATCGCAACGCTCAGAGCCATCAATCCTACCATTGCCACAAGTCGTAGCAGCGCTACAGTCGCTTGTTATAAAACTCATGCAATCGGGCGCACATCGCAGCGTTCCTCGTGAGCCCTCACCCACCTGGCTCTCGCAAGTTTGGTCATTGAGCTTATCCGCGTCGCAGGCTTCGCCTTCTTCTATAAAACCGTTTCCGCAAACCGAGCTCACTTCTTTTTCGCAGCCGCTATTAATATCGTCATCGGCATCGGCGTAGCCTTTTGCACACACGATGTAACATTGCGAGTTTAAGCAATAACTGCGTTCTATGTGTAGTCTACTTTCACTCGGGTCGGGACAAGTTGCGCCGCAATCCCCGCAGTGCTTCGCGTTGTTCTTCGTATCGACGCATTGATCTTGACATTGGCTAAAACCATCGGGACAGTTGCTCTCGCAGCTTGCATTCACACACAATTCACCTTTGTTACAGGCGTTTTCGCAAGCATTGCAATGTGCTACATTCGACAGAACATCAACGCAGCCCGTCGAGCAGCACGCCGTCAAACACTGGCTCTGGTCGGCTTCACAAAAACACATCCCCTCCTTACACACATTACCCACGCCACACGAATTGCCGCACGCGCCACAATTAAACACGTCTTCCTTTACGCAGGCTCCAGCGCAGCACAAATCAGTTTGATCGCAATAATAAACCTCGCTTGCATCTTTGCATTCTTTGCGCAACGTGTCCGGGCTCGTTCCGCCGCACGCTGCCAAAAACACTGCCATTCCCAATAAAACCAGCACTCGTCTCATACTCTGCTCCTTTGTCGTAAACCCCTTGCCCAAAGCTAAAGTATAGCCTGAAGCATAACGCATTTCAATGCAAATCATGACACTAAATACACAAGTTTTTTCCCGCCGCCACCCCCCCAGCACAACGTTTTTTACCACGAAAAGCTTTTTTACCACGAAAAACACGAAAGCCACGAAAGACCATAACAAATCAAGTAGGATCTGTAAGAATAAAAAAGAACTTTTCGTGTATTTTCGTGTTTTTCGTGGTTAATAATTTAAAGACACGAAAGCCACGAAAGACCATAACAAATCAAGTAGGATCTGTAAGAATAAAAAAGAACTTTTCGTGTATTTTCGTGTTTTTCGTGGTTAATAATTTAAAGACACGAAAGCCACGAAAGACCATAA
>JBBAEA010000175.1:0-6107 GCA_041656175.1 Bradymonadales bacterium
ATAAAATGACATTTTATTCGAAAAGTGCTTAAAAGAGTGCTTTCTTTTTTGGAGGGGGGTGCGGGGGGAACCTTTTTTCTTTTGCAAAAAGAAAAAAGGTTCCCCCCCGCGCAAAGCTCTCTCCTGTTTTATAGAACTGTAGAGTTTCATCCGCTAGACGGCATTGCATTGTTCAGGCCAAGCTTAGAAAGTCTCAGAACAAACGCTGCGGGGGCGTTACGGGGGCCTGAGCCCCCGTTGGGGGGGTAGCGGCAAACCCGCGCACAGCGCGGGGTTGACGCGTAGGGGGGCGCTCCCCCCACCAAAGCATCCGTTTTGAAATTATCGAATGACGGGCTTTGCGCATGCCGTATGGGCAGGTTTTGGCAAAAAATTAAAAAATAAAGACTAAAACGAGGCAGGCGGGGAGCAGGCTGAGCAGGCTTTGGTGCCAGGTAAAGCCGTGAGCGCTGCGCAGGGCGATGCTGATGAAGGAGAGGCTGAGGCCGAGGGCGATGTAGGTGAAAACGGGGATGGGGATTGCGGCGAGTAGGAGGGGGAAGGTGGAGAAGTGAACGATGTTTGCGGCGCTTGTGAAGCGGAGTTGGGTGCGAGTGCCAAAGATGCGAGCGGAATATTGGATGATGAGGTCGGCGCAAATGATGACAACGGCGGATTGTATGAGGCCGGATAGGGCGATGGAGATGAGTTTTGCGGCTAGGGGAAGGCTGGTGTAGGGGGCGTGGTCGACTGCGATTTGGTGCGCGCTGATGGCGAAGGTGGGGAGTAGGCAGAGTAGGGCGAATATGAAGCTGACGCCGAAACGGACGTCGTCGACGCGTTTGAAAAAAAGTTGTGGGGCGCTGAGTAGGTCGAGGGCGGCGCGCGGGAGGTCGCTGATGCGCTGGGGGATGCGCTCTTTGACGGCGAGTTCTTTGAGCTTTTTTTGCAACGCAAACTGTTGCATTTCGCTTTCGTAGAGGGCGTGGATGCGGCGCTCTTCGCTGCTACATTCGAGACACATTTGCTCGGAGCCGACGCGCAGGGCGCAGCTTTCGCACATCAGTTTGGCGCATGAAGCACAACTACTCCAAGCATAGCGCATCTTGTGGTTTGTGCAATAATATGGCCATTTTCCATCGATTTCTTCGGCAAAGTTCGTCACTTTCTTCCCTTTTTGCGGGCATCTCTCGCAAGTTTACGTTTTTTCTTCGTTTCCTTAGGCGAGGCGCTTGCCTTGGGCATTTGGCCTTTAAAGCCGGGTGGTGTGTAACCTCGGGGGAGTCCAGGCGGAAGCATTTGTTGCTGGGGGGGCATCATGCTTTCTGCAGCAGAGCCCATCATTGAACCAAAAATTTCGTTCATGTCCATTGAGCCCATCTGTCGCATCGCGTTGATTTGACCAAGCCCAGGGATTTTGGACAACCAACCTGGGTTGTTGCCAAGGCGAGACATCATGTCACGCATAGCGGTAAAGCGCTGCATAAGTTCGACGACCTCTTTGACCTGGCGCCCAGAGCCTTTGGCCACGCGGGATTGTCGGCTTCGCGCAAACATGAGATCGGGGTTTCTGCGCTCCTTTTCGGTCATCGATTGTATCATCGCTTTGATTTTAGTGATTTCGTAATCATCGATGTTGACTTTGTCGGAAAGACCCGAAAAGAAGGGCATGCGTTCCATTAAACCGCGCAGAGAGCCCATTTTCTGGATCATATTGAGCTGCTCCAAAAAGTGATGGAAGTTAAAGTTTCCGCTCAACATATCCATGGCACTTTGCTGCGCTTGCTTCTCATCGACCACGCGCTCAAAGTCCATCATAATATCGACGATATCGCCAAACCCTAGGATTCTGCTACTCAAGCCGTCTGGTCTAAATATTTTTAGCTTATCGATCTGCTCGCCTTCGCCCATAAATCGAATGGGTTTTCCTGTCACTTCTTTGATCGACAAAGCCGCGCCACCGCGGGCATCGCCGTCGAGCTTTGTCATGATAAAGCCGTGTATGTCGAGTTTCTCGTTAAACTGCACCGCGGTGTTAACAGCATCGCGCCCAATCATGGCGTCACAAACGAGAAGGATGTTCTCGGGCTTAGCCTCTTCAACGATTTCCTCAAGCTCGCTCATCAAAACGTCGTCGACAGCGAGGCGACCCGCGGTGTCAAATAAGACGAAATCGCAGGCTTGTTTTCGAGCATACTCCACCGCTTCACTACAAATATCGACGGGGTCAGCGTTCTCTCGCCAGAATACGGGCACTCCAATGCTTTGGCCTAAAACTTGTAGCTGTTTAATGGCCGCGGGGCGGTATACGTCTCCTGCCACTAAGAGCGGTTTTGCTTTATATTCTTGCATTAGCCAGTAGGCGAGTTTTGCTGCGGTCGTCGTTTTTCCGCTTCCTTGCAGTCCGACGAGCATGATTTTTGTGGGTGCTTTTGCTCCCATTTTGATGGGCTCTTCGTCCACAGGTCCCATCAAAGCTTCGAGTTCTTCTTGGCATATTTTGATAAAATGCTGCCCCGGCGTTACCTTGTGGACACGCCCCTCGGTATCTTTAATAGATACGCGAACTGTTTCGCCAAGCGCTCGCTCTTTAACGCTGTTGAGAAAGCGCTTTACTACGTGGTAGTTGACATCGGCTTCTAACAAACTAGAGCGAATATCGCGCAAAGCTTCATTGATATTTTCTTCGTTGAGTTCACGGATTCCACGCATACGATGTGAAATTTCGCGAAAACCTTTTGATAATGTTTCAAACATTCTGGGTTCCTATATATTTTGTTTTCTCTGTTGCGAGATGAAGAATGAAATTTCAAATAATAAATATTTCAAAATGAGACAAAGCTTATGGCATGCTAGCGCATAGGATGTCTCAAATCATACCCATACGAACGATTTCGCAAGTCTTAGACTAAAGTCCGCCTTCCCTAAAGCAACGTAGAAACGCCAAAGGAAATAGGGCGGACACTAGATATATGCACATGAACAATGTTGCAAAGCTTAAAAATTTAGATGATGCCGAGAGGGGGGGGTGAACTTTCATCTTCCATAAACATCAATACCGTTTCTCGATCATCGCAGTATATCTTTTCATCTCCAATAATTTGGTATTCCTCATGTCCTTTACCAGCAATTAAGACGCAATCTTCTGTCTTCGCTAAACTCAAGGCGTAGTGGATGGCTTCTTTTCGACTGATCAGAATGTGTTTCTTCGCATTGCTATCCGCGGCGAAACCAGATTCAATATCGGCGATGATTTTCATGGGGTCTTCGTTGCGTGGATTGTCGCTGGTAATGATTGCGTAATCGACGAGTTTAGAAGCAATTCTTCCCATGCGAGGTCGCTTGGAAGCATCGCGGTCGCCACCCGCACCGAATACAAGCCAAAGCTTACCCTTGTAAGTGGGAATTTCGCGGATAGCTAGAATCGCCTTCTCAAGCGCCTCTGGTGTATGGGCAAAGTCAATATATACCTTAGGATAAGCTTTTTGCTCGATTAATTCCAAGCGACCCGGCGTCGCCGCAACATGCTCCAGTGCCCTAAACAGCGGGATAAGTCTAAAACCGAGCGCAATCAGTGCAAGTGCAGCGGCGAGTGCGTTGGGTATGTTGAATTTTCCAGCATGTCGCCATATCAACGGAAAGGGGTCTCTTCGAAAGTCGGCAAGCCCGACCCATCCAGTTTTATCCCAAGAAACGTCTACGGCTCGCAGATCCGTAGTACGCGGTGAAAATTCATCGCCAAAGCTCATGCATAGCCCGCCCCAATCAGCCTCTTTAAGCGCTTCTTTGACCATGCGCGTTACTTGGGGATCATTAGCGTTGTAAATCGCACATGGTTTTTTCCCGGCTCGAAAAGATGCTGGCAAGTACTGCGTGAAAAGCTTTTTTTTGGCCAGTGCGTAGTCCGCCATGTTTTTGTGGAAGTCTAAGTGATCCTGACCTAGGTTGGTCCAAATGGCAACATCAAAATGAAGCCCCCAAACGCGATCGAGCGCCAAGCCGTGGCTAGAGACCTCCATCACGACGAAATCGACGGTGTTGATCATAGCGGTTAGCAAATCGTAGAGCTGGAGGATTCCTGGTGTCGTGTTGACGCTCTTTTCGCTAAAGCCAGGATATCGGTGCGAAATGGTACCTATAACGCCGACTCTGTAGCCGAGGAGTTTGAGCAAACTCTCGATGATGTGGCAACAGGTCGTTTTGCCATTAGTTCCTGTGACGGCAATGATCTTGTGCTGCGTACTCGGATTGCCGTAAAACGCTTGCGCGAGTTCCTTGAGGCGCGTATGCGGATCTTTAAGGTGTATGACCGGAACTTGAACCTCAAGCGTCCACTTCGGATCACAGATGATCGCCGAAGCCTTCTTCTCGATCGCCTCAGCCACGAGCGCTTGTACCCGCTCCTCAGACAAGGCACTAGCGCCTTCGCGTACTAAGAACGCTTCTCCGCCAAAGAGTCGCTGCGTATTGTCACTAATACGACAACAGTTCTCCGGAAAAGAGCCCGTGATCTCTGCGCCAAGAGCGCGCAACTTCTTCTCTATAGTGTCCATGCTTAAGCCTCGCGTCTTCCCATGCTGCTGCTTTCCTTGTTCTGCTCAAGCCAGCGCTCGCGTTGATCTTTCTGAACTTCGATCTCCTCAGCGCGCTCGAACAATTTGGAAAACAACTTCGGTGATATGAGCCCCAGCTTCATCTCGTCGCGCGTCGCGTCGTAGGCGCGGTTAAACAAGGCGAGACATTGTTGGTGCATTCGTTCGACGGTTTTGAGATGTACCGCGCCAGCATCACCGACGGCAGCCAGAAAACCGAGTTTTTCGTCGTGAATCTCTAAATAATGATGCACTAAGTTAAATAAAGTTTTTCCCTCGGGTATGGTGATGCAGCGCATAAACTCCGCATAGCGGTGTAGCATACGCTCGCGCTCATCCTTCCCGCTTAAGTCCGATGTGTACTTGCGCACCTTTATGCGCTCATCATCGGGGACAAAAATATTGCGAATTTCTTTAAACGTGCGATACGCCTCAGGCTTGGTATCGTAAAGTATGGTGATGTAGCCCTCAAGTAGGCACTGTATGCTAAAGCAATGCCAGGACTCGCGAGTGCAAATTTCTTCGTATTTTTGCAGACTCTCGAAGGAGATTTCGTTAAACTGCGCATTCATCAGCGCGAGATTCTCCCATAGACGCGGTGTGTACATCCGCCAGACACAACTCTCCGCAGCTGCCTCCTCGTCGTAGCGGCAATAGCTCTGCATCACGTTTACGAGATCGACAAAGCCCAAGTGCCTATAATGTGCCATCAACATCTTCACCGCGCGTATCCTCATCCAACGCTTCTTTGCGTTCTAAAAGGTCTAAGTCATTTGGATTCAGCGCGAGTGCGACATCAAGCAAATCCTGCGATAGATTCTCGATAATCACTTTACCGTCGCGAATCACAATGCGACTATCCTCCGACAGTATAGCATCTTTTGTTGCTTTATGGATAGGGGGATCACTCATGATAAAAACCAAAAAGTATTCTCAATTCAATTCCCGCAAACGGGCTGCTATGCATACTCTGAGCCACTCATGCTGAACTTTTTCGTAAACTACCATAAGTTTTTTGGAGTTTTGCGAAGTTTTCCATGACAAACACTAAGAAATTAAAACCATTGCGGGACATTCCGCAATATACAAACATTTTATTGTGCATTGCATCGTAATGCAAGGAATTTGTACGTTTTTGACTTATCCAACAGGCTGCTTGGTGGGGGGCTAAAAGCCCCCCACCCCCACAAAACAAATTATTAACCACGAAACACACGAAAATACACGAAAAATTTTTAGTAATTGCTGTAATAAGATTCAGGCTGCCGTCTTTGAACTGTTGTGTGAAATGGTTTGTAGGGGCAGCTTTGAAACCTGCCCCTACAGATTGGTCGTAAACTTTGGAACATAAACAATTACACGATTATAGCTTTCGTGACTTTCGTGCATTAAATTATTAACCACGAAAAACACGAAAATACACGAAAAATTTTTAGTAATTGCTGTAATAAGATTCAGGCTGCCGTCTTTGAACTGTTGTGTGAAATGGTTTGTAGGGGCAGCTTTGAAACCTGCCCCTACAGATTGGTCGTAAAC
>JBBAEA010000176.1:0-5940 GCA_041656175.1 Bradymonadales bacterium
GGCACGAAAGTCTATAACTAATCAAGCTGGTTCTGTAAGAATAAAAAAGAACTTTTCGCGTGTTTTCGTGGTTTTCGTGGTTCAAAATTTAAAGACACGAAAGGCACGAAAGTCTATAACTAATCAAGCTGGTTCTATAAAATAAAAAAGAACTTTTCGTGTGTTTTCGTGTTTTTCGTGGTTCAAAATTTAAAGACACGAAAGGCTCGAAAGTCTATAACTAATCAAGCTGGTTCTGTAAGAATATAAAAGAACTTTTCGTGTATTTTCGTGTTTTTCGTGTTTTTCGTGGTTCAAAATTTAAAGACACGAAAGGCACAAAAGGCACGTAAGATTTTATCGAATCAAGCTGGTTCTATAAAATAAAAAAGAACTTTTCGTGTGTTTTCGTGGTTTTCGTGGTTCAAAATTTAAAGACACGAAAGGCACGAAAGTCTATAACTAATCAAGCTGGTTCTGTAAGAATAAAAAAGAACTTTTCGTGTGTTTTCGTGGTTTTCGTGGTTCAAAATTTAAAGACACGAAAGGCACGAAAGTCTATAACTAATCAAGCTGGTTCTATAAAATAAAAAAGAACTTTTCGTGTGTTTTCGTGTTTTTCGTGGTAAAAAATTTAAAATCGCTGTTTGACCTTTGCCTTGAAAATTGCTCAACTACGGCTTTAGCCACGTTAAAACAAATTCGCAATACTCCCCCCAAACCCGCAATTCACGTAAACTCGCCGCGATGACACCGGATTCGCCTTGTTCAAAACTTATCCTTTCACTATCGCTGCTTAACTGCAGTTTTCCACGCAAAACACAGATGCTACACAGTTCACGGGGTAGGGGCAAAATGCAATCGGCTTGCCCTTTGTAGATCTCGCAAACGATAATTGGCGTTTCGATGAGGCGCTGCACCCATAGGTCTTTGGCATAGCGTATAGGGGCGCTCACAGGCGCTAGGGCTTGCAACGCTGTTTGGCTAAAATCGATGCACTGCAATGCCTGCTCAACGTGAAGTTGTCTAGCGGTACCGTGTTTCGATAAAACCCCTCTTTCGTCGTATTTTCTTTGCCAATCCCAAAGTCTATACGTTAAAGCCTTGCGCCCTGGCTGCGAAATTTGTGGTTCCAACAAGCAAACCCCTGCGCCAATCGCATGTACCAAACCAGGTGATATAACGTAGCACTCCCCAGGCTTTACCTCGCGAAACTGCAAACAATCCTTGAGCTTATCCCCCTCTACAAGCGCTTTCTCGAGTTCTTCGCGCCTAATCCCAGGGCGTAAACCGCAATATATTCCAGCGCCGGGGTCCGCATGCAAAACTATCCACGCCTCCCATTTTCCGCTTTCGTGTGCTGCCAAACCCGGCGCTTCGAAATCGGGATGCAGTTGCACCGAGAGCGTATCGGCAGCATCAATGAGCTTGAGCAACAACGGAGAGTCGTGCCCCCAACGCGCTATATGAGCGGGGCTGAGAAGTCGTGGATTCCCTGCAAAGCACTCCCTCAATGTTAAATGTGGCTCTTCTACACAGCGGCTCGCAAAGTCATCATCTAAAGAGAATTCCCAAGATTCGCCAACCACAGGCGGCTCGCTGTCATTCTGTAGCAACAAGTTCGACTTTAGCTGCTCCACAATTTTGCGCCCTCCCCACGGCGTGCGTTGCAGTGGGGTGAAATTGTCGGGCAAAAACTTTATCAAGCTAGAGTGTGTCAATACGGCTCTCGTACTCTGCGCCTCGCATCGGGGGGTCTACCTGCAAACAGTTGCAAGCAGACTAAAAACGCATATAGTGCAAAGTATAGCAACTAGCTAGCTCTTTGCAATGCCATCGAAATGATAGGAGCGATAGCACTTCTCGATATTTTGGCAATATAAGAGCTTTGCAGGGTAGCGCAAACCCTAGCAAAACGAGGGCTTGCGCCGTAAAAGAATAGTGCAATTGGGGAACTTCCCCCATTTTCCCCATAAAAAATCTAAAGACTACTGGAATACACGGCTTTGCCCATGCCTTAGTCCGCCACAATAGCGGGAAGCTTTGTCAACGTAACGAAGAACTTACTATCGGCTTTGTCTTCAAGACTAATGCTGAGGCTGCGTTGTTCATAGGGGCCAAAACTCGTTAAAAAATCTGCATCTATGGTGTAGTTTATACTTGATTGATTGCGATCAATGCTAAGCTCCTTGCTAATACTGCCATTCGCATTGCTAACGATGAGTTTACTATCCGCTAAGAGTTTAGGCCCATTGAGATCGATAGAGATCATATACTTCGTATCAACATTACCTTCACGCACAATCAGCTCTGTGGGGTAAACTGCCATGATGCTTTGATCTTCGCATTCGCTGGTATAGAGGCTGCATACCTCCATACAGCTTGCGCTAGCAGATTCCCACGTATTGGGTTTGCTACAGCGTTCCAAATTGGCACGAAGCTGTCCTTCGACTTCAACAAGCGTACAACGTTGCTCCCCAAAAATGCAGTATCGGGAGCTAAAAATGCTTGGGAGTCCTTCATCATCGGGGAGCTTGATTTCGTGAGTGAATCCGGGGGTTGTCGCCTCAATGGCTATCGCTCTTTTGCTGCTGCCCGCGGGCATTTGCAGCTTATCACTGGGAGCACTTGGTTTACTGGGATCATGATAAACTGTGATGCTTTTGGAGCCTTGGAGTTCTAAGGTTTTGATTGTTTGAGGTACGGGCGAAATGCTGACATATAGGGGAGAGCGCTTGCCAACGACCAATGTGCCGATCTTGGGGGTGATTGTCGTTGTGGTGTCGATACAGGCGAAGGTGTTGCCAATAGTTTTGCCGCAGCTTTGCTCCGAGTTTTTGCAAAATTCTGGCTTACTCCATGCACCATCTTGGCAATTTTGTAGCAAATAGCTCATGCAACGCGTCGATTTGCTGCTGCATTGGCCTGGACTTGAGTCGTAATTGGCAACAAGTTTTACTTTATTGCTCGCGTCGTAGGTTTGGCTTGCGACGATTTCAAAGCTGCTTACATTTGAGCTAAGTTGTCCTCGTGGCGTAAAGTCGAAAGTTAATCGCGACACATCTCCCATAAAATTCAAAGTCTTAGGCGAGATATTGACCTGAAAATCGGATTCGATGGCATGACCTTCCCCCGCGCTTAGCTCAACAACAAATGGCGGGAAGGTAACGGGATAGTTAAGCTCAACCTCTGCGGTGTAACGTTCGTCGATTCGGGTGTTCATGGTACTAGGATTGATGGCGATAATCTTGATGGCTTCGCATTCGTTCTTCAAGTCGGGGCATGTTTTGCCCGCATCACAGAACTTGGGGATGCCCCATTCCCCTTTCTCAGTGCAGCGTCGTAGGGCGCCGTATTGACACATGGTTTCTTCATCTTCGCACTCTTTTTCGCTTACGGTAATGGTGGCTGTTTTGCTGCTGATGTATTTACCAGTGATGGTGCATGTGTTACCAATCACGGCGGAATTATCCACTGCGACAGCAAAAATAGCAGACAGCTGGCCAGCATCGATTTTTACAGAGTCTTTGTCACCCGTCACAAATAGACAGGGACCCTCGATAGCGAGCGATACTGAAATATCGCTGCCATCGGTGGTCGCCTTGTTCAATTGAGCACGGAAAAACTTTATACTCCCAGGTCGCATCTTAAGTTTATCGGGAACAATGGCGGTGAGCATGGGTGCTCCTTCGCAGTGCAGAGTATCGTCGGTAGCGACGCATTTTTCGTCGCTTGGGCATGGATAATTCACATAATTTCCAGACTCACAGACTCTTAGAACGTGCGTGTCGCCTTCCATAGTACACGCCGTGTCATTGTCGTTGCAGTGGTAGGGAATGCAGCCGGCCGTTCCCGCTTGAAAGCCACAAAACTCTGATTTATAGCAAGTATCGTGCACCCACTGGCCTTCTACGCATCTTTGGCGATCATAGACCCCATTGATCACTTCACAGCGCACGAGACCTTCGCTGCAACTGCCTTCTTTTACAATTTTGAAGTTGATCGTTTTGCTGACGTTTTTTAATGTAGCTTTGAATTGAAAGCTATCATCGGCCTTAAGCGATGAGGATGCCGTTAGGCTGAGGGCTTTCTGCTCTTCACCGACGTCAAAGTTAAGGCTGTCGGGCGAAAGCGAAGCTGAGCTATCGGGCTTAACGCTGATGTCAAGATCTAGGCTTTGCTCCGCGGGTCTGTCGAGTGTGCAAGCGATATTAACGCTCTGACCAGGAGACAATTCGTTCATTTCTGCTACGCAGTCTTTTAACTTTGCCAAATCTGGAGGGGTACCGCCCTTTTTACACATATTTATTTTACCGTCGCAGACTTCGCCTTCAGGACAGGGCGCTGCCTGTAGCCAAATCCCTTGTTCACAAACAGATTGCAGCTCTCCGACACATCTTTTTGCCCCCGTTTGACATTTGTCTTTTTGACAAGACGATGTGCCTTCGATCGTTTCGCAGTGCCAGCCCTCTTCGACTTTGCAAAGAGCGCTGCAACCATCAAGATTTTTTCGACCGCCATCGTCACACTCTTCACCGTCGTCGATCACTGAGTTCCCGCACAATGTAGGCGAATAAACTACATCGCTGTCGCAGGCAAATCCCAAAAAGGCAAGGGCGAAAATGCAAATTAAAATACGTTTCATCTTTGTTCTCCTTAATTGCAGGAAATAGCGACCGCCGCGTGCGCTACACTTACCAGATGCACTCATTAATTTTAGCAGAGCTAGGCATCATTTCAAGTTTTGTTTTTCAAATTCAAACATCAATGTCGCTTATTCGTTCACCAAAGTGCTAAGAAAAACTAAGAAAAGTCTGGCGAGAATTCAAAATAAAGTGAATAGAATCAAAGTGTTACGTAGAACTAGGCTTCTAAGAGCGCTAGCCCTTCGGGATACTCTGATACATGCGATCATTATGCAGTTTTTTTGTGTGGGGGAGCGCCCCCTACGCCCAAGCCTCACTCAAAATGCGACAATTCGCGATCTTCTTGTGCGTTGTTTTGCCTATTCGGCAAACCATCGCACAAGATTCGCTCATGGGCGCATTTTTCGCGGGGTCTTGGGCTACCCCCCTAAGGTTGTAGCGCCAATAAGGGTAAAGCGCTGTTTGCATAGCTTTCGCTAAAATGCTAAATAGCTTTCGCTAAAATGCTAAATTGAATTAGAGCTTGTTTTGGTGGAGGGCTGCAAAGATGCTTGAGCGAATTTGTTTTGTACAGAAAAAGCGCATGGCAATCGCGTTTTATCTATTGCTCTTGGGGTGTTCCCTAATTTTATCCTGCGAAACTGCTGAATTTTTAGATTTTACTCCAGGCGCAGAAGGGGTCTGCCCACCGCGTGATGCGCGTTGTTGCCCTGATAACAAGAATGAGTGCAGCACGATGAAATGCGTGCAGCGGGCAAATGCAAGATGCGCAACGAGGATGATTATGGGCTTACGAAGAATCGTTGTATTAATAAGAAAGTGTGCCGCCCCTCTGCTTTGACTGAGGATACGCTTGAGTTTGCCTGCCTAGCACCCTGTGAGAAGCATGAAACAGCATGTTTAAGTGCCATAGGCACTGCGACTTGCACTGATATTAGTACGGATAAGCATAACTGCGGTGCTTGTTCTTACGGTGGCGAGCGATGTAAGAGTGGGCAGAGCTGTAATATGGGCATTTGTGAATGCGGCGAAGGGAAAATAGTGTGCGATGACAAGTGCATTGACTCCCTAAGTGACAATGAGTTTTGTGGTGCAAAGGATTCTTGTGAAGGCGATGATAAGGGGGTAGCCTGCAACGATACTGAGGATATGTTGAAGCAATGTTTTCGCGGTGCTTGCGTAGGCATAGAATGCGTGGACGAGAATAAAACGCGTTGCCCCGATCCCGATAATGAGGGGAATTACGTTTGCTTGGATACAAAAAGCGATATCAATCATTGCGGTGCCTGTGGCAATGCCTGTAAGCCGTATATGG
>JBBAEA010000177.1:0-5896 GCA_041656175.1 Bradymonadales bacterium
GAGGGCAGCCGCAAAGTCCTGTTTCGCCAAAAACGGGACGGGGCGTCGCGGGGTGTCCCCGCGGAGGGGGTAGTGGCAAACCCGCGCACAGCGCGGGGTTGACACGTAGGGGGACACTTCCCCCCACAAAAAATAGCCTTAAAATTTTTAATTTGACGACTTTGCGCTTGCTATACCCCGCAGAGCCTCCCCCAAAATACAAGATGGTGCGCCTTTTTTTGTGCAAAGCGTTAAACGTTAGCCTAGCTGCTACAAAGCTGCGGCGCTAAAAGAGTGAAGATTGTATTGGGCGTTTGGCTTGTTCGCAGAGCGCGAGCGCATTGGGGGTCTCGGGGCTTAGGATCATATTGCGCTCTTTATTGAGCGTGAAATCCAGTTTTCGCAGAATGGTGGAGAGTTTTTTCTTTTTAAAGGAAGCGGGTAATTCGCGAGTATCCTCTTTAATTACGCTGCCAAGCGCAGGTATCGACAGCGGGAATTTTAGTGGTTGTAAACGCTTGAGTGCCCGAACGATAACATCGATGTAGACGTCGAGTTCCGAGGAATACTGCGGGGAGAAGTGCAGATTGGTGAAGGGATCGCGCGTTTGATCAATGCTCGCCTGAATTTTGTGACCCCAGCGAAGCACCCAACGCTTGTTTTCCGAAAGTGTACAGCCAAGAGCCTGTAGCTTGGCAGCACAGTTCTTAACATCGAGCTGCTCTTCGATAACCTCGATGGGGCAGGACGAGGGAAGCTGTAGTTCGTCGATAAGGTTTAATAGTTTGGACAAAAAGCTGCGCTGAGCAGGCGTTGTTTTTCGCTCAAGCCACTGCGTTAAGCGATGCTCCCACAAATGCGCGCTTTGCAGCGAAAAGTATAGATTAACCTCTTGAGCCAAAGAGGGGTTAGGGCTTTCATCAGAGCCAAAGGCAATCACGTGTTTGTGCAAACAACGGCGTAAATACGCGGCAACCGCGGCGAAGTCCTTATCACCGCCGACGAGAATGGCAAAGTACGCATGAGGATACTGCATCCCTAAACGAACCGCGTCCATGGCAAGGCAAATATCGACGGAGTTTTTGAGCTTATTTTGTGGAATGAGCGCTTCGACATGCTTAAGCTCGATCGGGAGTTTAGCCGCTGCAATATCTGTCACATCGCGTCGGTTGTTATTGCATGTATAGGCAAAACTTTGGTTTACCGTAAATCTCGAGTTTAAAAACGAAAGTATTGGTTCTAAAAACTCGCTAGCAGAAGAAGTGGAGGATTTAATGGCAAAAAAATTTTCACAATCCATTAGAATGATGAGCTCTTTCTTTTCGGTAATCATTTCCCTACGATTTTAACTGTTGTGTAAAAACTCATAAGAAATACGGTGTTCTTACTTGTATTTAAGAAAATTCGAAATTTCGCAGGCGAGCTTATGGCAAGCCCAGGCTTAAGGCTGCTTTGATCGTAGCTGCTTTTCTAGCCCGCGATCCACAAAGGCTTGTTGCACGAAGAAGCCTTTATGAGTGTAATGTTATGATTTAATAAACTTAATGTTGTCGCTAAGCTAAGTTCCCGCAATATATATCATTATTTTTTGGCTGCTTTTGCATTCATTGGAGAGTTCTTAAGGAATGCCAAGGTCACACCGTCGCCGCCCTCGTAGTGATTGCCGGGACGCGTAGCTGCTACTTCTCGAGCGCGTGAGAGGTAGAAGCGAAGCTCTTGTTTGAGAACGCCAGTGCCATGACCATGAATAATATACGCGACTGGGTGCTCTTCTAGGCTTAAGCTCTCAATAAACCATGAACAGCGCTCCAACGCGTCGTCTGCAGCCATTCCGCGAAGATCTAGGGTGTTTTCCGAGTTTTGTGGCTCGCTTTTAAATCCCGTTACTTCATCGATAAATCCGCTATTGACAACTTGCCCCAACACAGGGGCAGCCACGTAGCGCTTCTTTCGCGACTTCTCTTTGGGCTGTGGATCCACTTCTTGTGGTGCTACGCCCAAGTCATCGAGCTTTACATAAACTTTAAAAGCCCCCATTTGTAAAGTGGCTCTCTCATCGTTAATTTCCACAAGCGCGCCTGTACGTTGATAGCTTCTCGAATATACTTGGGCACCGATTTTTATATCTTCAACGGGGATGTCGTCGACTCGCGGTGCTGTTATTGCGCGTACTCGCTTGGCGCTATCATCAATTTCTTCCTGAGCAGTCTTTAAGTCTTGCTCAAGCTCGCTGATTGCGGCAGCGTCGCGGTAGAGCGACTTTTTGTAGCTTGAGGCTTTTATCGATTTGATGCGAGATCTGATTTTGGCCAACTGCTCGCTGGCACGTTGTACGTCAAAACCCAAAACGGAGGCTTCAGATTTACGCATTTTTTCGCGTAGATTGTTGTTTTCTTCGATTTGTGCCTTGAGATCCAGCATCTTCTCGGCAAGTGTTTCCCGTTCCACATCGAGTGCTTCGCGCTCCTTTTCAAGTCGCGCGATGACTTGCTCTAGCTCGCTGTGGGTTGATTGCGCGTAAATCGCGGAGGCGGTATTGATGATGTCTTGCGCTAAACCATGTTTTTGTGCGATCTCGAAAGCCGATGAGGCGCCTGCTACACCGAGGCGTAGCTTGTAAGTTGCCTGCATCAAGTCGATGTCAAAGCCCACGCTCGCCGCAAGAGTGTAGTCATTTTGTAGGGTGAACGCTTTTACTGCGTCAAAGTGAGTGGTTAGGCACTGGGTAACGCCGCGCTGGTGCAGCGCTTCGATCATTGCTATGACCAAGGCACTCGCGTGCTCTGGATCGGTGCCGCTAAAGGGTTCATCTAGTAAAAAGAGGGCTTTGCCCTTTATCGCCGCCATCGCTTGACGCAGCGCAATAATACGCGCGGAGAATGTAGAGGTATCGTTGGCTAGGCTTTGTTCATCGCCGATGTCTGAGAATATTTGTGGGAAGTGCGGAATTCGGGAGTCTGGGCCACAAGTTAGGGGGATTCCCGCTTTGCTCATGAGCGCGAATAAACCTAGGGTTTTGAGGTTTACCGTTTTTCCGCCAGCGTTTGCACCCGAAATTATAAGCGCAGTCTGTGGCTCTTTGAGATAGATGTGGTTCGCTACCGCGCGAAACTTAGGTTCGGATTTTTCGCGTAAGGCGAGTAGGGGGTGCTTTGCGTTGTGTAAAGCGATTTCGGACTTGCTGATACTGGGCACATGCGCGTTACACTCGTTTGCGAACTGCACCACGGCGTCGAGCAGATCGAGATAGATGCAACGGCGGTGACAGGCGCGTATGGCTTCTAAGTTTTGTCCTACTTGTATGCTTAGGTTTTGCAGGATTCGAGCTTCTTCGGCGTTGATGGCGAAATCAGCCATGCGCAGTGCGTTGTTAGATTCGACGAGATCGGCGGGTTCTACGAACACCGTTTGACCCGAGGCGCTCGTCGCGTGAACGATACCACTGAGTTTTGAGCGTTTTTGTGTTTTTACGGGTAGGACGTAGCGACCTTCGCGCTGGGTGTAAAACCCATCTTGTAAGAAGCTCAAAATGTCGGGATCGGCGAGTTTGGCTTCTATGCGCTTGCGAAGGGATTCTGAAAGTCTGCGGGCTTTTTCGCGTAAAGATGCTAGATCGGGGCTCGCTTTATCGACGATGCTCCCATCGGGCGCAAAGACGGCAGTGATGCGCCGTTCTAGCGCCCTAAAATCTTCCATTCCATCGATGTATTGGAAGAGTAGTGGGCAGTGCTCTTTGTATTGATTAAACGCTCGTATCACCGCGATGTATACATCAAGGTTTTTTGCAACAGCCATGAGTTCTTCTGGCTCTAGCGTTGCACCTCGCTGCGCGCGCGAAATAGCATCATCGCAATCTTGTACGAGAATACTGGGCGCGCCCTCGGCAAACTCGTACAGGCTCAAAAGTTCACTGATTTCGGCTAGTCTGCGCGCACAAAGTGCCTCGTCGTTGTGCAGCGGCAAGCAGCGCGCGACTTCGGCGCTTTGGGCGCTGTGGCAGCGACCTGCAATGTTCTCAAGCAGTATTGGCCAATCCAGAGATACGAAACACGGTGATTTGTCTAGGGATTCGCTATCATAAAGCCTAAGCATTCGCTCGGGGTTAATTTTGCGTATTTCTTCTGTCGACATTTTACTGAAGGCCAAAACTCAAGCTGCGCTGATTAATTCGTTCCAGAATAGCACGCATACTTAGTGCCATCGGGTTTAATGACGATGAGGATATTGTCGTCGCGAATGGCTTCTGATTCTGATTTTTCGTCGTCTCCAGCAGCAGTGCTAAATAAGCGCGAGTATTCACCAAGGTGCTTAACGAGTCTCTCTACGACTGATCTAAGCGGGAGCTTAGAACCAGAGTAATTGATTCGACCACTCGAAATGAATGCTGCCCTATCTCCTTGAGGGATGCCCTCCCATATCGCTGTTAAGAAGCTTTCCGTAGACGAAGTTCCAGAGCCGTGGTGGCAAACCTTATAATAATGTGATTGTATCAGCATGGGGTGATTGGCGGTAACCGTGCTCTCAACAGCCGCTTCGGCGTCGCCTGTAAAGAGCATGCTATGACCAGCAAACGTTAGGCGAAACATAATTGACGCGTTGTTGCTATCTTCGTTAACTAGGTCTTTTTTGCTATAGATGTAGGTGGCTTTGACCTGGTTACCAAAGATGTCGGCGGGCATATCGTCGCCTGGTTTCCAGTGTTCCTCGGCGGGCATATAGACCTTGGTTTGAGACGCGTTCACCTTAGCTATCCAGCTGTTATAGGAAGGAGGTCCATAGGATCCCGGGTCAATATAGTTTTTGGGTGGAAAGCTCGAGAAGAGCCCCGAGAATCCGCCGAAGTGATCGGAGTGTGGGTGCGTTAAAATATAGGCGTCAAATTCCGTTCCTTCGGCAAGACCACTAAAAATAAAGTAGTCGCGAATAATTTCGGCAGCACGAGTTTTGTTATAAAACCCCGCATCCCCAGCATCTACAAGGATATTTTTCTGATCTGGTGTTTGTATCCAAATGGCGTCGCCTTGCCCAACATCAATAATGTGTATGCGTAGCGTACCTTGGGGAGGATTACGTTGATCGATGCTACAACGCTGCCCAAGACGAACTGGGGTTAGGGCAACATTAGGGTCGATTGCATCGGCAGGGACTGGGCGGCAGTACTCTGCGATCTTACCTAGTACGCAGGCTCCGTCGCCACTTTCGGGAAGGTCGGCGCAGTCGTTGATGCGCGCTGTGACATAGCCAGCATCACAGTTTGGTCCATCGCCTCCAGAAGGATCTACGGCGGGGAGCTTACGACAGATATGGGTACCATCAACGATACACTCCTCATCTGCTGGGCAAGATAAGGACTCATGCAGCAAGTAGTAGCCAGCCTGACACTTGTACTTGCTCATATCAGGTATGGGTGGAAAGCCCATATCCATACAAGATACGATGAAAAACGCTGTCAATAGTCCACTTAAGCTTAGCCAAATTTGGTTCCACTTTCGCCTTGTATGCATATTATCGCCCAATTCCCTTAACAATTCATAACATCAACACAGACCACAGGCCCGCACCATAATATGTAAGCATTTTTTGTCTACCTTGTCACTATCAGATTTAAAAAGTAGAGGGGCGCTGTGTAGCAACTCATCCCTTTAAATAAACCTAGGTATGGGCTTTAAATCCGCATGCTCGCTACGTTTAAAGCGTTTTGCGAGTATAAACGTTTTCTGCACAAAAAAAGTGTTTCCTCATTTTTGCTAAATCGCGCGTCTTGATCGTTAGCTGCTCTACATGCTTGCTCGCGCTCTGTAGCTCGCCTCCCCCCCAAGCAGCCTGTTGAACAAATAGAAAGTGAAGCCCAAAAAGTAAAAAAATGGACAATTTTTAACGAAAATCTTTAAAAAACAGCCCCCTACAGAGCCTGAAC
>JBBAEA010000178.1:0-5873 GCA_041656175.1 Bradymonadales bacterium
CCATGGTTTAAACTATTTTGCCAGAACAAAATAGCGTATGTCACCATGATAACCTTTGGACAAGGATCGCGCAAGCGCATGTTGTGCTTTATTATACAATTTCTTGCCAACTTTAAGAATGCTCTGATTTATGCAAAAACAGTAGGGGCAGGTTTCAAACCTGCCCTTGATTAAAAAACGAAAGCTAGGCGAGTTTTCAAAATAAAAGTCAATAAAATCAATGCAGTACGCAAAAACGGGTTCTAAGGGCAGCGCCCCAAAAATAATTCAGCGCTTGGCTAAATAAAAAAGTGTACGCCTATACCCTGCATCATAAGGTTAGCGCCCGCATGTACAATAATGCAGGCGGTGAGCGTTTTTGTCTTTAAGCGAAGGTATCCAAAAAGGAGACTGGGAAAGAACACGTTCATGCGCATGGGGTTAAGATAAACAAGTGCGTGTCCCAAGGCAAAGAGCAGGCTAGTGATAAAAATAGCAATGCCAGCGCTTTTTTTAGCTCCCATGCGCTTTTGCGCCAAAGAGAGAATGCTCCCTTGAAGATAATTGCGGTAAAAGAACTCCTCGGGAAGGGCGACAAGTAATAACTGTATGGATATAGCATATAATACACTATGTTCGAGTCTATCGTAGTTTTGCCACGCAAAATGAAAGCTGCCACCCACAATATGGACGTACCAAAGGTAAGCGCCCAAGGCTACAGGTATAAATATTATCAACACTGTAACAAGGCCGTAAACGGCGTCACGGCTACTCCAGTCGATGCGTAAAAGCCCATCTTCGTCGTTGTTTTGCCGAAAGATGCGAATGGCAAAAAAAGGTAGTCCTAAAAACGCCAGTAAAACGAAGATATACGAAAACTCGAGCCAATACGG
Source organism: Bradymonadales bacterium (assembly GCA_041656175.1). Taxonomy (GTDB): domain Bacteria; phylum Myxococcota_A; class Bradymonadia; order UBA4248; family UBA4248; genus JBBAEA01. Next base: position 873 of record JBBAEA010000178.1, read on the forward strand.
TATGGGGGCATTCCACTGCGCTAAAATACAGAGCGCAAGCGATATGACATAAACAATACTAAGTTCACGTATTCTGACGTTCATCATTGCTCTTATCGAAGTCTTGCCGATGGTACTAAGTCACAGCCTTTTCTTGCGTCTCGACGCTTTCTTTTTCTTGCCTAGCACTTTCATTCTTAACTCGCCGAAGCGCGATGAACAAGCCAAGCGTTATCATAACGACGGCGATGACCTGCGAAGTAGACATGATAGTGGGGTGCTCGGCGGGTAGGGCAAGTGCGTTGTTGAGCCAAGAGATTTTGGCTTCAAAGAGGTAGCCGCGTTCAAAGTCTCCACGCATAAATTCGGTAAAGAACCGCATAACACCGTACAAAATTAGCCAAGCAGAGAAAACATGGCCAAAACGACGGCGTTTTGCCAACAATGTAATTAAAATGAAGAAAAGAACGAGTTCGCCAAAAACTTCATATAGCTGAGTCGCGTGAAGCAGCGGTGTGTGGCCTGCGGCGAGTTCTGCTGCGTATTGCTGTGGGTGCGAGTGGCTAAGGGAAGCGTAGGCAAAGGAGTCTGCAGCAAAAATCAAGCCGAATGGTCCGCTTGTCACAGCGCCCCAGCAGCACCCAGCCGAGAGGCAGCCGATGCGCCCAAAGGCATGCGCTATCGCTAATGATGGCGCAAGTACGTCCATGATTTGCAGCACAGGCACCGCTCTAAAGCGTCGATAAAAAAATAAGACTACTATGCCTGCAATAACGCCGCCGTAAAAGGTAAGACCGCCTTCGCTGAACTTAAAAAATCGCCAGCAATCGCTCTGCACTAACCCGACTTTTTCGGGGGCGATGCACGCGTTGATGTACTCGGGCGCGCTGCCTAAAACGTGTGCGAGTCGCGCGCCAAAAAAGCCCGCTAAGAGTAGAACTAAGCACAGGTTAAATATACTCCCCGCCGATAGCCCATCGCGCGTGGCAGAGCGCGTTGCGAGCCAAACGGCCAATATGACGCCGATCAGAATGCATACGGCGTAGCTGTGTATTTCAATCTCTTCGCTAAAAAATAGCTGGTAATTCGCTGCGCCAATGGTTGCAGAGTAGAGCTTATGTCCAAACCATGCCAAAATCGCAAGGACAATACCGCCTTGGATTATGCCTTCGGCGATTTTACGTCCCCTCAGGAGCAGGACGCTATTTACGGCTCCCCAAAGCATAAGCAGACTTCCTAAAAGCCATAAAATGCGCTCAAATTCAATGCCGTAGAGGCGGATGCCAAATATGGATAAAAAATCGGGGTACATCAGACTCCTTCAAAACAACCGCGAACCTAGGAAAATACAAACTAAAAGCAGACAGCCCAGAATTCAGAGCCGCACACTTACGACAACCTTATAGCTGGGTATGGGGAAAATACAAAAGCTTACTGCGCTTTGCGCGGGTGAAAACCCTAGAAAGGCGCAGGGGCGTCCCATATGGATGCTTTTTACTTTTGTGGGGGAAGTTTCCCCCTACGCGCGGGCTTCCCTCATGATCGGTGGCTTCGCGCTTTTTTTTATGCCTTGTATGCGCTCAAATCGCGCATCCAACGCATAAAATGCGCTCAGGCACCGCTCCATCGGGCGATCCCGCGCTACCCCCTCGGTGAAGACGACTTGCCGTTTCTCGTTTAAAGCAGAGTCGTACAAAAACGCTTAAAAGTAGCGAGGCTAAGACAAACAAGGTCTGGCGAATACTAAAAGAAAGCTAATAAAATCAATGGCTTATACGCAAGAGCGGCATCTAAGGGCGTTAGCCTTTAGATGGGGGCAGAGCTCTAGGAAGACTCTGAACAATGTAAAATTGCCAAAAAAGTAGCTCAAGAAAAACAACGAAAGTTAGGCGAGTGTTCAAATAAAAGCCAATAAAATCAATATGTTACACAAAGGATGAGTTCTAAAGGCGAAAGTCCCTATGCATCGAGCTTCTTCATTTTGTTTTTTTGCTTTTCGCGAAGCGAAACGCGTTCAGAGGGGGGAGGCTGGGATCGCGCGCAAAAATTCGCAAAAGCAGCACATTGTGCGTTGGTTGAGCGTTTAGCAAAAACAACGCACAATGTGTAGCTGCTTTTAGCGAATTTTAAGCGAAGCCCAGACGCGGGGGGAAACTTCCCCCCGTCTCTCAAAGTACGCTGCGCAAGTGCTTGAATATATTTAGGCGCGCAACAGTGGGATTTTAGGGCGCGCTTGTGCATGGGTTTAATATTTGACGAGTTGCGCAAAATTAGTTTCAATGCTGTGGGCTAGGGAGCCGAGGGTCGACCTTGGCCGTGCCAAGGAGGCATGGATGGCATTTTGGATTTTGTTGCTTAGCGGTGTGCTATTAGTGTTGAGTGCAGGCGTGATGGGCATGCGACGCGCGCGACGCGGGGCGGGAAATACGCGAGCGCGGGGGGGGCGACGTGCGCTGTCGGTAGCGGCGCCAGTGGTAGATGAAATTGATGAATATTGGGGGACGGCGCAGGCGAGTCCGATTTTGACTGACGGCGAGGTCGGGGGTGTGAGTGCTGTGCAGAGGGAGGCGCTGCGCTGTACGGCGAGTGAGGATGTTAATAGCCCGCGGGTGCTTGGGGATGACGCGCGGCGCTTAGGGATTGCGTATTTTCAGCATTTGTTGGACAAGAAAGTTCTTCCGCGTGGTTCGGTGAGTTTGACCAATGAGTCAAACATTATTATTGCGCAAAACGCGTTGCGAAATAAGCAGCAAAGCGCCACGCTTTCGCATTCGGCGGTGGCGCAACGTATTGGGCAGCAGGCTTTGTGCATTTTTGAGCCATTGAGTTTGGCGGTGGAGAATGTCGAGCGTGCCATTGAATGTTTGGCGCCTTTAGTGGAGGGGAATGCGACGTTTTTTGTGCTCGAGAGTACGGAGTTTGCGCCAGACGAGTTTCTGAGCCATATTCCGCGGATTTGTGAGCACTTTAAGATTCCGCAAACGCATGTGTTTATTAGGCAGTGTGACGGAAGTTTTATTAATTATATAGAAGATATACATAATTTTACACCATCGCGCATTGATCCATGGCAGATGAGCCCTGCGTTTTTTGCAGATTTACTCGATTATGCGCAAACAGCATTCGATGAAGGCGATTCTGAGACGGTGATGCGCGCCTTAGCACCTTTGATGGGACCGCTTTACCAGCGCGTTAGTTCGCGGCAAGATTTTCCTAAAGTTTTGCTCGCCCAGGCGCTGAACTTGACGGGTATGACCAACCGCGCGCTCGATCACGAGCAGGAAGCCGTTGCTTGTTTTGATGCGTCGTACAAAATACTGCGCGAAATCGAGGATTACGAGGCGATTAAGGCCGTAGAGGCCAATCTTGGTATTACGCTTGCGCTCATGCGACCTGCTAACGAAAAAAACCTAGACAGGGCAGTGCATCATCTTAAGGACGTGACTGAGCTCAATCCCAGCGATGATGAAGCGTGGATGTATCTTGGTCAGGCGTATTTGCAGCTCTACCAGCTCAATAAGGTGAGCGCCAATGTTATGCGTGCTAAACGCGCCTTTAACCAAGCTTACAAGCTAAAGCCCAGTGCGGCGCTTGAGCAGTGTTTACGCGACTTAGGTGTGCAACCAGTACAAACGAAGATGAGCAGCAATGTACAGGCCGAGGCGACGGGTTACGTGAAAAGTTTGGAGTTGCAGCACTAACGTTTCGGGGGCTTAAAAAGAAGCTTTGATCTGTTTGTGGGGCTCTGCCCCTAAGGGCTATCGCCCTTAGAATCCTTTTTTCTTTGCCATTTTGCGCGTCTTCGTCGTCAGCGGCGTCGCTCTGCTCAGTCACGACCCCGAGGTCGTTCCTTCGCTTCGCTCCTTGCTTCCTAGAATCCGCATCAAAATGGCAAAGAAAAGATGTGAGAGCTTTGCACGGGGGGCTGCTTTTTTCTTTTTGCAAAAGAATAGATGTTTCCCCCCGTACCCCCCTTCCCCAAAGAAAGCAGTCTTTTAAGCGCTTTTCGAATAAAATGTCATTCTATCTTCACCCTGCCTTATTTTATTAGCATTTTCAGCTTATATTTCTCTACAAAATGTCTCATTTTGTTTAAAACTGTATCGGATTTGTAAAATTAAATTCACAATTTCTAGCCGTGCAAAGGTCTCTTAGCTTATATTTCTCTACAAAACGTCTCATTTTGTTTAAAACTGTATCGGATCTGCGAAAGTTAAATTCGCAGCTTCTAGCCGTGCAAAGGTCTCAGTCTATGTTGTTAGCGAAACTTTGTGTTATTATTTTGCACAGCGCAAGATTTGCAACATTTGACTAAGTTGCAAAATTATGCTATAATTTCCAAAGGGATTGCTGCTTAAACAATGGTTGCTTAAACAATGTTTGCTTAAACGGTAATCATGTAAGTTTACGGCTTAGAAGTTTTCTGCCTTTGTTATCAAGGAGTTCGCGTATGTTTGATTTTCATAGCTTTCGAGTTAAAGCTTCGATTGCTGCTATCGTGCTGATTTTGTTTACCTTTAGTTGTTCTAGTTCGACCTTGATTACTTCGGAACCGTCGGGCGCGCAGCTCTTTATCAACGGCAAGAATGTGGGACAAACGCCTTATAAACATAAGGATATGAAGATAACGGGTAGTACACTGAGCGTGCGACTGGAAATGGAGGGTTATGAAACTCTGAGTACGCATATTACTAAGAATGAAGATTTACACGTAGGCGCGCTTATTGGAGGGATTTTCTTCTTGTGGCCGTTTATTTGGATTCTTGAATATGATGAAGCGTACCATTATAAATTGAAGCAACTGCCACAATATAATTATGGCGGCGAATATTATGATTATCCGCAGCAACCCGGCGCTTATCCGCAACAACCCGGCGCTTATCCGCAGCAACCCGGCGCTTATCCGCAACAACCTGGCGCTTATCCGCAGCAACCTGGCGCTTATCCGCAACAACCTGGCGCTTATCCGCAACAACCCGGCGCTTATCCGCAACAACCCGGCGCTTATCCGCAACAACCCGC
>JBBAEA010000179.1:0-5814 GCA_041656175.1 Bradymonadales bacterium
GGGAAGGGGGGTACGGGGGGAAACATCTTTTCTTGTGCAACAAGAAAAGGGTTTCCCCCCGTGCAAAGCTCTCTGGATTTTATAGACTTTGTTTTGAAAACTCGCCCTTGAACCATACAAAAAAAAGCAGAGCCAAAGGCTCTGCTTTTTTTAGTTCAAACGGATTTAGCGAAATTATGGACTAACGCATTTACCATTCGTGCACACCTGGCCAGCACCGCAACCGCCGTTACAGCTACCGCAGTATACAGGGTTACTCTTCAGGTTTACGCACTCGTTACCACAAAGGCTGGTGCCAGGCTCAGAGCTACAATCAACGACGGTATTGTCATCGATCTTTACGCACATACCCTGGTTGCATTTTTCACCTTCAGAGCAGGCCAAACCACATGCGCTGCAGTTCTTGCTGTCGATCATAAGGTCAACACAATCATTGGCGCATTTATTTTCGCGGTATTTGCATTCACCGTCAAAGATGTCGTCATCGTTCACACAAACTCCGTACATACATTTTTGGAACTCAGCACATTTCGTACCACAAGAGCCGCAGTTGTCGTCATCAGAATGTATGGCGACGCAACGCCCATCACACATCCCAGCACCAATTCCACATTCAACATTCCCTAGCTCTTGGCAAAGCCCCATGACGCATACTTCGCCATCATCACAGGCGTTATTACATTCGCCACAGTGATTCGTTGTAAAGTTCGTGTTGATGCACTTTTCGCCGCACATAATTTCACCAAAACCATTGCATGCTGGACTACCTTCGATTTCTGTACATGTGCCGTAGCGACAAATCTCGCCGTCGTCACATTTAGTCTCGTAAGCTCCGCAGTGATTGACGTCATTATGTACGTCTATACATTTGCCATCACAGAGTGCTGCGCCTAGACCGCAATCCCCGTTTTCGTTTGGATCGAAGGAATCCTTAATGCAGGCTCTTCCATCACACGTGTATCCATCGGCACACACGTTGCCACACTCGCCACAGTTGAGTTTATTGTTACGACTATAGCATATTCCGTTACAATACAACATCCCATCGGCGCATTCATGTACTGGATCTTCGCCTTCGCCTTTTACGCAAACACCAGAAATACAACTGTGTTCCGCCTCGCAAACGTTATTACACGCGCCGCAGTGCTTTGGATTGGCCATCACATTAACGCAGGGCAAGACCGTAACACTGTCAACACTAATACGTTGTTTCTCTTTAACTTTATCATCGTCATTGTCGTTGTCACAAGCGTAAACACCAAGACTAAAAACAAGAGCCAAAGCGAGTAAAATTGATTTTTCATAACTTCCTCCCAAAAAAATACAGTCAAAAACCAAAATAAGTCCATCGAAAACAGCAAAAACTGCCATAAGCGCTAAATAATTTGAATACTAGCCGAATATTTCACGCTTTCAAGAGTTAAATTAAGATTATTTCACGAAGCACCAAATTTTAAGCTATCGCTTTAAGCTATGTCTTGTTGTTAGGGCGTTGCCCCGCGCCCGCTATGGGAAGCTTGGGGGGGTGCTCCAAAGCTCGTTTAAGGGCTATGCCCTTAGAATCATTTTCGCTGCATTGGGGGTTTGGGTAAGGGCAAAAAAAATTAAAAGGCTTAAACGATGCACAAGTGGGTGGCAGATATTTAGCTTGTGAATTTGCTTGAGATTTTTGGCGCCTATCTTTATAGTGTCGCGGCTGGAGGGCGTGGCTTGGGGTCGCGCTAGGCTTTGTGGTTTTTTGAGCAACAATTTGAAAGGAGGAGCAACGATGCTCCAAGGTTTCCGGTCCCACAAGAATTCGTGGTTCATCTATCTTATTTTCGGCGTCATCATCGTCGTTTTCGTTTTTATGTTTGGCTTGCCGAGCACAGACTGCGCTTCAAAGGCAGAGAAAGACTTGGCGCGCGTGAACAAGCACACCATCAATACGCGCGACTTGCGTTTTGCGGTTTTGAGTAATTACGACGACAACGTTTTTCGAAGCGAGCAATACCCGATGTTGCAACGCCAAGTGCTTGATTCGCTATCGGCCATTTATTTAATGTCGGATAAGGCCAAGGAAATGGGCATTCGGGTGACGAAAGATGAGCTTAAGGATTACATCACGAATTGGGAACGAGGGAATAAAGATGTATTTACCCTTGGTTTCCTGCGCAAAAACAACTTTAACCTCAAATCATACGAGCGCGCATTGGAGCGTTACCAGACCTCGGTGAAGCGTTACGAGGAGTTCAAGGAGCATGAGCTTTTGGCGCGTCATTTATATGATGTTTTGGCGAGTTCGTTGAGTGTGTCGGATGCGGAGCTGTGGCATTATTACGAGCAGGCCAACACGACGGCAGCGCTTGATTATATAATGATAAAGCCCTCGGATGTAGAAAAATTGTTTATGCCAGTGACCGATGAGCAGGCACGGGCATTTGCGAAATCTGATGCAGATCAGGTTAAGGAGTACTACGACGCGAATTTGTCGAAGTTTGTGGAGCCCGAGGAAGTGAAGCTGCAGCAAATTGTGATCCAAAAAGATTACGCGAAGCTCAACACGGTAGGGGAGAAAACGAATAAATCTTATCAACCCAAAGAGCGCGTTGCGATTCTCAATCAGTTGCTGATCAATGAGAAGGCGGATTTCGATCAAGCTTTTATCGATTACGATGAATCGGCGAACAAAGACAACAAGGGCATGGGCAGCATGTTGCCAGTGGATGCTTTGGCGCAAGCTTTGCAAGAGGCTTTGATCAACCGCGTTGTGGGCGATGTGGTGTCGGTAGATTTGGGTGACACGCATGTGTTTGCAAAAATCGTAGAGCGCAAGGAACGTGTCGAGAAGCCCATTTCGGAGTTTGAGATCGAGATTGCCAAAACTTTAATCAATAAAAAACGCGTGAGCGAAAAACTTGACGAAGTGAGTGCGAAGGTTTTGGAGCTCGCTAAATCGGGGCAAAGCTTGGCGGATGCACTCGATCATGGTGTTTATGCGTCAGTCGCCAGTGAGCGAGTCGAAGCGGAGCCACAGCCTGTGGCGACGCCACAGCCTGTCGTTACTCCCGAGTATGAAATTGCGCTCAACGCGGCGAAGGAAACTTTGCTCGAAGCTGGCATGAGCGAGGCGGATGCCTTGGAAATGGCGAAAGATATTGTAAAAGATATGCTTACAGAGCCAGCCCAAGTAGCGCCCGATGCACAAGCGCCCGTTGTCGCTGCGCCAGACAGTATTGTCATTGAGAAAATCGACCGTATTTCGGTTCAGTCGATGAATTCAACGCTGTACTCAGGCACGCTATCGACGCTGGGCTACTACCCCGATATCGTTCGCAGCGTTAGTCGTCAGGCAGAAAACTCGGTGGTCGATCAAATCTTTGACGTCGGCGAGTCGAAGTTAATTGTGTATATGAAGACCAAGTCTGTACCTGAAAAGGAGAGCTTCGAGGCGGCTAAAGCAGATTTACGTGATCGTTTCCTACAGAACAAGCAAGAGGCTTTACTCGGAAACTTTGAAGATCTCGTAAGGATGCGCGGTGTTCAGGGACTTTGGATGGAACAGTTGCTCTTTGATGCTAAGACCAATAATAAAATATATTATAATGAGAGCGCCTTGGCGCAACCAGCGAGCCAAGAGCCGTAAAACGATAGAACGATAGAACGATAAGTGAACCCGAGCCTTTGCTCGGGTTTTTTCTTGGTGCGCACGGCGAGCGCACGCTCTAAAGGGCGAAAGTCTCGAATCTGGCCGGTAGTGGGAAGGTTCGAAGCTTTTGCTGCGCCTATAAGCAAATAGCGTTATAAGCACATTGTAGAGGAAAGTTAGCAAAGGCTCCCCTCGCGCAAAGCTTAAAAGAAATACGTAATGCTCAATGTGGGATGACGGCTACTTAAGTAATGGGTAGCCTCCTATCTGATTAATGTATTGTGTATTGAAACACGAACGGAACTATTATACAATAATTAAATACACACAAAAGCATTAGTGTATATTATTGTTAATTAGTGATTTTAGCGCTTCATTTTTATTATCTATTTTCCGTAACAATCAGCTGTTTCAACTAAGCATTTTTTACGTGTAATATAATCATCGTCGCATTCAAAATTATTAGTTTTAATATAATTCAAATAGTCTTTTTTATGGATAAAACATGTCCAATCTTCACCATGGTACGTGCAAAACTCTCCATCTCTGATGATTTCGCCAACCCTATAAGTCGTTGCGCCCAAATAGAAGCCCCCCCCCCAAGATGTTTTTGGTATCACATTCTAAATCATTATCTTCAAGACCAGGATATTTATTACAGTTCACAACGAGGCAATTCTCTGGATTTACAGCCAAATATTTATACTCAAAATCGGCATCTTCGCCTTCGAAATCTACAACGTCGGCAGAATCATCTGCGAGTTCGATATAGGGAGCTAGGTCAGATTCCTCTTCGTCTTCATCAGGTGAATCTACAATAGAATCCTTCGCGTCTTGGGTAGCTGTATCTTTAACAGAGTCTTTCGCGTCTTCAAGTTTTAAAGGCTCAGCTGCTGAAGGCTGATCAGGTTTGTCATCATTGATGGCACTGGTATTAGAAGCTGCTTCGCCAAGTAATGTCTTTTTTTCTGCTTTTGTACAGGAAATAAAGATAAATAAAAATACAAAAACGATTAAAAATATGCATTTCTTCATAAGTTTGTTTCTCATTATGTTAGTGATAGTAAAACCAGTTTATTGAATAATAGAACACTCTTATACAAATTGAGAAAGGGTGTTCTAATCCCACACAGATATTTGGCTTAAGTGTTATAAGTATCTAAATACTTCAAGGCAAGCGGCACGACCCTTGGAATGTTTTTCCACAACGCCTGCAGAATCACAGGATTCTATAACTATACCATTATCCTTAATTAAAGATAATTCCTTTGTTTCTCGCCTTTGTAACAGTTCCAACAGCCAACACCACTCATATACTCTTTGTTTTTTCCACTCCGAGATGCGCCTCATTCATTATTCTTCCCTGAAACTTTTCCTATATTTACATCAAGCTGTGCATTTTCCCATACTTTCCTCCACACTGTTTTCCTTATACGCTATGCCCATGACATATCACCAATGGATAAGATTCCAAGTTTTTTATAAACTGTTTTTAAATAAAAACAATAAAAAAGAACAACTGAAACTGTTTGTGCTAACTATTTAGCCCTGTGCCGAATTAAGTTTCAGCCCTCAGTAAGCAAAAGCTCAATATCTCTGAAGCGAGCCTACGTCGACTTGCTGAAAAATTTGCGCGAGGAGCAACGAACTATAGCTTTTTTTGGGTAGTCTCCAAAGCAAGCGCAAGGTCGTCACATTGATAATTTTCAAGACTATTTTTTTGTGGGGGAAGTCTCCCCCTACGCGTAAGCTTCCCGCATAATTCGCTAAGTTCCGCCTTATTTTGTGCGACGTTTAAGCTAATCGCTTAACCGTCGCACAAAATGCGTCACTAAGCGAATTCTTTGGGTGATCTTACGCTACCCCCACTCGCTACATGCGCCCTGTGTCTGCTGCCCCCGTCGTGAGTGCATCATAGCGTTTTGAGGCGCAACATAGCTCTTGCGCTTGCCCCAAATCAGCTTGCACGCAAGGCGATTTGTTATGGCATAGATTTCGCGAACTTGCCGTTTTCGCAAAAACTAGCGCTAAAACCGTTATGCTCTACCAACGGCGGCCATTCCACCCCCTAAGGCGACCGCAAGGTTCTGTTTCGCCAAAAACTGGACGGGGCGTCGCGGGGTGTCCCCGCGGAGATACCGTCTTGATTGTCAAGACAAAAACTAAAAAATAACGTTTGCAAGCGC
>JBBAEA010000180.1:0-5734 GCA_041656175.1 Bradymonadales bacterium
CTCAATGAGACTAGATTTGCGCAATCGAATGCAAGCCTGCGTGAGTGCAGCGCAAATCGTAGTCGGAATTGTGGAACTGAGCCCTTAGAACCCATCCATTGACTAATTTTCACATTAATCAGCGCTTGCCCAAAGAAAAGCGGCAGCTGCATATTTGACTACGGACGTAGCGAAGCGAACGATGCACAAAGTTTACCGTACAAAGCCATTCTATCTCCTTGCAGTTATAATCTTGCTCTTTAGCATCATTATATTTGCCTGTAACACCAAAGACGGTACACGGTTTTTGGAACAAGAGGAGCTTTACATATTCGAGGCTAGCTCTATGCGCTTAGTCGCGCATGGCGCAACACGGATAGAAGATGCGAGTCAAACAGCGTTTCGCTGCCCGAGCTCCTCTGGTATGGGGCGAGACAGTGACGTTTCGGTTTTTTACGCACAGGCTCAAAGCCCAAGTCCACATTTTGAACTAACGGCGAATTTTGGTGTGCGCAGCGATATTGCGCCGACTTTAGGCGTAAGTTTATCGCAACTACCCATGGGTGTTTTAGATCTTTACGAGGTCTGTGACGCCGTAAGTTCCGAAAAATATCTAACCCATTGTCCGCCTAACTATAAGATAGTGGCTCAGTGTACGAAGAATTCTTTACAAAGCTGCGCGCTCATCCAAGAGGGGAGCCACGAGTTGAGGGTACGCGCTAAGGTGCTCGCCGAGAAGGCCTGCTATACCGAGGAGAGCGATCGCAGTGAATACGACAGCTCGGCGATCGCTCTTAGCTACGCATGTGACGAGTTTGAGTCCATGCCCGTGAACGCAGCTTACAGAGGGGAGGCACAAAGCAATAATTGCTGCAACAAAGAATATATGAATCGCTTAGAGTTTTGCTTAAAACCCTGTGGCTGTCGCAAACTCGAAGTTGAATTGCATCCAAAAACCGACAGCATCAACGGCGGCGGTGAACTTGGAGCAAAACTTAAGCTTGCGGTGTTTAGCAACACCGAAGGACAGCAAGCGGCATACACTGCACTACTCCAAAGCGTTGCAAAGCATAAAGTCGATATGGCCATCAATCTTGGAAATCTCACAAAATCAGGGGGCGCCAAGGAATGGCGAAAGGCGAAAGAGAAGTTACAAGAAATCACTTGGGTAAAAGACGGCCAAAGCTGCGAAGATAAAGACGGAGAAGTTTGTTGCAGTACCCAAAACTCTCGCAAATTTGGTTATTTATGTAACAGTTGGATAAAGACACTCCCATTCCTGAGCAGTTTAGGCGAGGCAGAAGTGGGCGAAGTGGGGATGGACGCATACTTTAAGCACTTTGGGAGTCCGAATGCGTCAACAATCATAGGAAAAGTGCAAATAGTTCTTCTCGATTCCGCGGAAGCTACGATAACAGAGCCACAAAAACAGTGGTTAAGAGGAGAAATATTAAGTTCGAAAGACGAAAGCTGCCTTATCCCCTCACCGCAGAGTAGCGCAAGAACGCAGTGGCCCATGCTCAAGGAGTGCACCGAAGCGGGGAAAAAGAGTTGTAGCGAATGCATCGCGACAGAGGCATACTGTATTACCCCCAATAAAGAGCGCTCAAACACTGGCTATGGACCGCAAAATTGCGTTTGCGTACCCATTAGCGCAAAGTATTGTAAGCACAACCTGTACTGCTCGCGTGAAGACGGCGTCGAGGGCAACTGCCTATGCTCGCGCGACGGCGACTGCCCGGTTGGCTCCAGTTGTGACGATTCAGGTAAGTGTAGCCCACCGCTACGCTTAATCTTTACTTATACCCCGATCTTCGATAATTTTGGCGCACGTGGCACAGCGTTTCGCTCGCGAGAACAAGCGGCTGAGCTCTTGTCGTTGTTCCAAAAAGCAGACGTTTCCGCAATTTTTGCAGGCAAAATTTTGGACTACGCGCAGTTTGAAATGGCCAATATCCCTATGTATATCACTGGAGGCGGCGGCGCGCCACTGGAGACTTTATCCAAAAACAGTCGTCACTGGTTGCTTATTAGCATCGATAATGCGTGGACTGCACCAAAAAAAGGGGATGTACGCGTCGAAAAAATAAATTTTTAACTTAAGCAACAAGAGCGCTTGCGCAACACGCGCTAGAATGAATCCCATATTATAAACGAAGGCTACCGGAAGGGGTTGCAAAATATTCAATGTTCTTTGCAAATTTCATTAAAAAAAACGCATTTATCCTATTGATTGCGTTTATTATCCTCATTTTAGTCATACTCTTTCACCAAGTGATGGCGCCCTTCATTATCGCGCTCATCCTCGTCTACCTGATGGAACCTTTCGTACGATGGATGTCTGGCAAAAAAATCCGCAAGCGCATCATCCCTCGCTGGCTCAGCGTCATATCTGTCTACATTGCATTTTTCTCTGCTAGCGTCGGCTTTTCCTTTCTTTTTATCCCCTCGCTAGCCGCCGAAATTGGGCAAGCCACCACAGCCCTACCCGAATATTTTTCGAGCATCAAAACAGAGAAGCTTCCCCAATGGAGCGCAAAATTCGACAATATTATCTTCAAACTACGCGGCGACGGTCACGAACAAATCCGCCAATCCATTCAAGATACCCAAGAAAAACTCCACGACGCCCTTCAAGAAGCCATCGACAGCCAAAGCCAAAATACCATCGCATCAGTTGATCTCAGCGGCGCAATGCCCATACTCCTGATCGGGCAAGATCGCGATGAAAGTCTCCAAACACTCGCCCATGCCCAAGACGCATCCCATGCTATTTTTCGCTTAAAACAAACAGCCAAAGACGAATTCCTCCTCCTTGCAGGTCCCAACGAAATCATCATCGAAACCGACGCCAAGGGCACATATACCCTCAAAATCCGCGATCCTGCTAAGCTTGAGAAGCCCCCCTCAGACTTTAGCCTTGAAGAGGAGCTCAATCGCATTATTGTCGATTTTCTCGAATCTGGCACAAAATATGCGGGTTCCGCTCTCAGCATCCTTCAATATCTTGTCGAATTTATCGTCAGCACCTTCATCCAACTCATACTCGTTTTCATGCTCGCCGCGTTTATCTCCATTGATTTACCGGGAATTATGGGCAAACTTCGTAGTTTATTCGCCGACGCTGATGGCAACGCCACAAAATACGACGAACTGCTCTCCAAATTCAACCGCGGCCTTTCAGGCGTTATCCATGGCCAGCTGCTCATCTGCTTCATCAACGGCACTCTTACCACCATCGGGCTTTGGATTTTCGGCGTCGATTTCGCCTTGCTACTCGGCATTATCGCTGGCGTTCTCAGTATTATTCCCGTTTTCGGCACTATCATTAGCACTATTCCGTGCGTACTTTTGGGGCTTATGCAAGGGCTCTCTATCGCCATCGCCGTTTTGGTCTGGATCCTTATCGTCCACTTTATTGATGCCAATTTCCTTACCCCAAAAATCGTTGGATCCACCTCCCAACTCCACCCCGTTATCATTATTTTTGCCATCCTTGCAGGGCAAACTTTCGGTATCCTCGGGCTTATCCTTGCAGTTCCCTTCACTTCTATTCTCCAAACTATTATCCTTTTCCTTCGAGATCAAATCAGAAAAATGGAACAAAATACAGAATCAACATCTTAACTCATAATTTATTTTGAAGGGGAACGCCCCCTACGCGCGGGCTTCCTCGCCAAATGCGACAACGAACGCAAAATATTGTGCGATGTATCGGCTATTCGCCAATCCATCGCACAATATGCGTTCGTAGCGCCTTTTGCTCGGCGATCCCGCGCTACCCCCGAGTGAATGGCCAAAATTAAAATATATCCCCTAAAACAAAGTTTTTTTAAACCATGACCCCCGAAACCAGAGCACGACACAGCGAAATTAAAACTAGCCTGGGGCTTTCAAGCAGCGTATCTAAGAGCCAAGAAACAACTGCGCAAAAGCGCAAATCACTTTGGCCCTTATTTTTAGCCCTCATCATTCTTATTAGCTTGGTTTTTGTCATCTACTACGCAACTCGTCTTATCAGTGAGCGAGAATCTGAATTTGCCGCCCAAAAGCGCGAACGCGAAGTGGCTGAGGAGTTGGCAAGGCGAAGCGCCGTTCAATACGCGCAAGTTGCCTTTCTGGACTCCTTCCCCCCGCTAGTAAACATTAGCGATGAATCTGGCCCCTTATACGCCAAAAACTCCGACGGAAGCTTTACCCCCCTACGAGCGCGCTCTTCGACTTGGATTAACTATATACCCGTGAGCGAAAGCACGGAGTTACACTACTATTTTACTGCCGAAGGTTTTAAAAGGTTAAAAAAAACAATAGCTTACGCCGATTGGTACCCTAATCGCGACCCCGAAATAACGCTACAAAAGACTTACCGAAAAGTGGTACTTGAGCCCATAAAAACCCCAGTTCTGCCTTACTGCGAGGCGCTAAAAGAGCACGAGCACTTCAAGAATGCTTGCGATTTCCTTGTTTTTGACGAAATCGTTTGGAGGGAGGGCTACAACGAAAAAATGAGCGTACTAGCCGATTCCGACGAGAACGAAAAGACAGCGAAGAGCAAAACGGCGAGTCAATATACGGCGGAGTTCCCGCGCCAATTAACAGGTAGCATCGAAATTCGCAGCGACCACGCCGACACGAAGGTCTTTTTTATGGGTGAACCGCTTATGATTGTACGAGAAAGCGGAGCGATGGTACAGGCTAGAGTCAATCCAGATGAACCCTTCATTTTTTCGACCTACGGGCAAGAGCGTCCTATCTCCATTACGCAAGCGCTAAGCATACGCTTAGAAGCGCCAGGACAGCCTCCCTTTGTAACCGAAATACAAGCCCATGAATGGCATTGCGAGCCCAAAGACATGGAGTCGTTTTTAGCCATCGAGCCGCCGCCTTACGTCTTGGACGGGAGTGATGCGCTGCTACTACACTACGCTTGTGACTATAACTTAGTTATCGATGTACAGTTTAAGCGTTTTCAATAGTATTTTTTATTATCATGCGAAACGACGTTATTATACAAAATCTCATGAATGCCAAGGAAATACTCGATAAATACTGCCCCAATGCACTGTGCCGCGAAGTACTAGAGCGCCATGGTCATGCGATCTATGCCATGATCGAAGAGATATGCGATAAGCACGATCTTAAGCCCGATTTTTCGTTTTTGCAACGCGCTTCACTACTACACGACATCGGCTGTGTACGAGTGAGATCGCCAAGGATGGGTTGCTACGGCTCCCTACCCTACATTTCTCATGGCGTGGAGGGCGCCAAGATCATGCGAGAACTCGGTGATGAGGCTTGCGCACGAGTTTGCGAATGCCACATTGGCGCAGGGCTATCGCGCGAAGACATCGAAAGCGAAAACATAGCTCTACCTCCCGAAGATTATTTGCCGCAAAGCCTCGAAGAACAACTTATATGCTACGCCGATAATTTTTACTCGAAAAATCCACTACAACTCGAAGTTCGTGCCCAATGGCAAGAGATTGAAGAAGAGGCCAGGGCTTGGGGCCCACGCGCACAATCGCGCCTGCAAGCTCTACACGAAAAATTTAGGCTTTAAGGAAGCCTCTAATCTATTGGTGGGGCGCTGCCCCACGCCCCGCTATGGGGTCGAAACGAGTAAAACTAAGTGTTTTACGAGTTGATGGCACAATGAGACTAGATTTGCGCAATCGAACGCAAGCCTGCGTGAGTGCAGCGCAAATCGTAGTCGGAATTGAGGAACTGAGCCCTTAGAACCCTTCCTCTGTGTAAC
>JBBAEA010000181.1:0-5691 GCA_041656175.1 Bradymonadales bacterium
ATAGTCTCCTTCAATGACTTTGGAAAAATCGTCAATACCGATTGGTAATTTTGTTCTCATGGCGTACACTCCTCGCTTGAACCCCCGATTGTCTAAAATAGCATGAAATAGCATCGAGATCCAAACGCTGTTTGAGTGCAGTGAAGGTGCAAATTGCTCTTTCACAGATTTCCCCTGGGGAAACTCTGAACAAACGCTTCGGGGGCGTTACGGGGGCTTTAGCCCCTAGGGAGATCGCAATGTCCTGTTTCGCCAAAACTGGACGGGGCGTCGCGGGGTGTCCCCGCGGAGGGGGTAGGCGCAAACCCGCGCACAGCGCGGGGTTGCGGCGTAGGGGGAGACTTCCCCCACCAAAATAAAAACTTAAAAACCGCCAAAGATACGACTTTGTGCTTGCCTGTGCAGTAGCAGCAAAAAAAGCGCTGTGTAGGGCAGCTCCCTAAAGAATCAATGTTAGCTTAAATAGCTTTCCCCCAGCGAGCATTTTCAAGAAAGATGTCTTTATGCTTGCAGCGAAAATCTAAAAACAGAAAAAATCTTGATATCAGCCTATCTCTCTTATAGGCTGCTTATAGGCTGCGAACGGTTTTTTGCGCTACCTACAGCCCAAAGAGAGCTCTGATTGATGTAAAAGCAATTAAAAGTAGCTAGAGCAAAGTGTAGAAAGCTTTTTTGCTTTGTTTGAACCTAGTCAAAAAATCGAAAGATACCTTTGTTAACAGAATTTATGCGGATTTTGGGAAGCGGGGAATGCGACAAGGAAGCGACCAAAAGGGCGTGAGCGCGCCAAGTGACGCAGCTGACGACGAAGACGCGCAGATTTGCTAATAATAACGAGTGCTAAGGGTGCTAGCCCTTAGGCGGAGTACCACTTTTAAAATCGTGACTCCAAAAGCGAGACTTGGCTGGACGCTCGCAGCGAAATAAAATGCATGACCAGAGAGCTTGGAGAGACATAAATATAGGCGGTATCAGAAAATGCCCGCGTTTAACCCCCCAAAACAACTCATCTTCTACATGACTTGTTTTCAATCATGACCCGTATTTACAGAACTGATATTGATGGTCTAAGAGCTCTTGCGGTTATTTCCGTTATACTTTTTCACTTGGGCTATATTACAAACGGTTATTTAGGAGTCGATGTCTTCTTTGTTATCAGCGGATTCCTGATTACTGGTATCGTTTATCGCGAAGTTGAAGAAAATAGATTTACCCTCCTAAAATTCTATGAAAGAAGGATAAGGAGAATCATTCCCTTAGTCATATTTGTAAGCTCGGTAGCATTCGTATTGGGGCTCATCTTCATGCTGCCCGATGATTTGGAAAACCTGTGCCAATCCGTCGTTGCTTCAAATTTTTCGGCAAATAATATTTTAATGAAGCTCACTTCCGCAGATTATTGGGCCGTAAAAAATGAATACAAACCGTTAATGCACACATGGAGCTTGGGCATAGAAGAACAGTTCTACATCCTCTATCCCATTATCTTCAGCCTCTTAGCTGGGGCTCGAAGAAAATTTATCTTCCCGACATTAGTAATCCTTAGCCTTGCCTCTTTGTCAGCATTTCTCATTTCAAACAATGCTTCCGCTAAATTTTACTACCTCCAGTTTCGATTTTTTGAACTCGCCGTCGGCGGTCTTTGTGCCGTGTTTTTTAGGAAAAACAGCCGCATTCCACACCCAGAGCTAAGTAAATATTTCCTATTCGCCTTCCTCATCGCACTCTCTTGTATTCTATTAACAAATGTCATTCAAAGCAAAGACGTCAAAGTCTTACTCGTCACCGCGCTGAGCGCGGGTATATTGGTACTTGGTTCTCAACACTTTCAAAATAATAAAGTCTACAAATTTGTTCTCTCCAACCGCCTCTTCTCGGGCATCGGAAAAATCAGCTTTAGCTTATACATGTGGCACCAAATTATCTTTTCCTTTTCCCGATACTTCTTAGTCGAAAGAATCACTCCTCCTTACGCAATCGGACTTTCTACCCTCTTAGTCTGCGTTTCCGTGCTCACATACTTATTCATCGAGAATCCGTGCAGAAATAGAAAACTGATAAAAATTAAACCACTTCTGCTTATCCTCACGCTCTCACTCTTCGCACTCATTAGTTCCTCGTTCTATGTGTATATGGTTGGCGGTAACATTAAGGATGTGCCTGAACTAGGAATACGACGCGATAATCGCCCTACACAACTGAACTTTTTTAGCAGTCAAAGTAACATCAACATCCAATACAACGAAAATATACGTAAACTCGACAAACCCTTCCCCACCGACGCGAACAAAGCCTCACAGGATTTGAAAAAGACGAATATTCTGATTTTGGGAGACAGTTTTGGAAGAGATGTCGCAAACATCCTCTTGGAATCCCTTCATCACAAGCACATTGAACTGAGTTATTCTGACCTCATTTCGATTTCAGACGAAGATTTAGCCCAGAGAATACACGAGGCAAAACTCATCTTTTTTGCAAGCGACTATCCAGACAAACACTTCGTTGAAAAATATCGCCTCGATATGAACAAAGTGTGGATCTTCGGAACAAAAGACTTTGGAATCAGTAACGGAATTCACTATAACAGAACGATTAAAGACTATGCCGACTATAGAGCCCCCATGAAACAAAACGTGCTCCAAGAGAATGAAAAATTAAAATCGATATGGACACCAAAATACATTGATTTAATCGAACCCATCCGCGACAACGCGGGAGACGTACTGGTCTTTACTCCAGATGGGAAATTTATTAGCCAAGACACCCTACACCTGACAAAATTTGGTGCAGCCTTCTACGCAAAACTACTCAACGCAAAAATGAAAGAAATCCTCGAAACGGTACAATGACTTTAAGGAAATTCTGATTTATTTTTGGGGCTATCGCCCCAAACCCCGCTAAGGGCTATCGCCCCAAACCCCGCTAAGGGCTATCGCCCCAAACCCCGCTTTTGTATGTAGATTATTGATTTTATTGACTTTATTTTGAACACTCGCCTGGCTTTCGTTGTTTTTCTTGAGCTACTTTTTTGGCAATTTTCACATTGTTCAGAGCTTTCTTAAGGAAACTCTGATTTATGGGTGGACGCGGGAAATTTTCGAGTCAAGTGCAACACTTTTGGAAAAGCTCCTCTGCTGTCATTGTGGATATTCCCGAGTAGGAGCACTCCTGCTTCTTAGTAATTCTTGACCTTAGCACTAAAAAACGTCAATGTTTTGCGCTGAAGGCGTAGGCGAATTTGAGGAACCGACGCTATGGAGTCATGACGGCAGAGAGAAGATGTTTGGAAAAGGCTTAAGTTTTAAGAAAGGCGGTGTGCATCCACCTGGGAACAAGGAGCTGACGCAGGATTTGTGCATTGAGGAGATGCCGCTTGCAGCGGAATTGCACGTGATTTTGGGCCAACACATCGGTGCAGAGTGTGACGCGGTGGTGGCGCGCGGGGAGGCGCTAGCGGAGGGGCAGCTGATTGGGGTGGTAAGTGAAGGCTTGGGCGCGAATCTACATGCGCCTTGTGCGGGTAAGGTAAAGGCATTGGCTTTTGCGCCGCATCCCACGCGTGTGCGAACGGCGACGGTGGTCATCGAAACGGACGCGGAGGCGGAAGAAGTGGTGTACGAAGCGGTGGAGTGGGAGGGCTTAGAGAGGGATGAAATTTTGCGCCGCGTTGAGGCTGCTGGTGTGATTGGTGGCGGGGGAGCGGGCTTTCCAACGCATGTAAAGTTAAACCCGCCTGCGGATGCCGAAATTACTTGCTTGGTGATCAACGGTGCGGAGTGCGAGCCCTACGTGACGGCAGACGATCGCGTGATGGTAGAGGAGGCTCAAAGCGTTTTGGAGGGGGTGGGAATTATGATGCGCGCTTTGGGGGTAGGGGAGTGTGCGATTGGGATTGAGGCAAATAAAAGGGCGGCCATCCAAGCGATGCGTGAGGCGGCAAAGTCGTGGCCTGTGTCGCGCGGGCTTTTGCGCATTGAGGAGTTACAGGTTAAGTACCCGCAAGGCTCGGAGAAACAGCTGATTTTTGCGCTAACGCGCCGTAGCGTTCCATCGGGCGCGCTGCCCGTGAGCGTTGGTGTGGTGGTGCAGAATGTATCGACGGCGCGTGCAGTTTATGACGCAGTTGCGCGAAATAAACCGCTTACAGAGCGAGTGTTGACGGTTTCGGGCTCGGGTGTGAAGCGCGCAGCGAATTTACGCGTAAAGATCGGTACGCGAGTGCGCGATATTGTTGAGTATTTGGGGGGAATTTCGCCAAAGACGAAAAAAGTGCTTATCGGCGGCCCCATGATGGGCTACGCCACGCCAGACCTCGATTTTTCGGTGATGAAAACAACGACGGCCTTGCTCTTTTTGACCGAGGATGAAACAGATACGAAGGAGTGGAGCAACTGTATTCGCTGCGGCTGGTGTTTGGACGCTTGCCCCATGGGGCTGGAACCCAAGGAAATCGCGCTCTATGTTGAAGCGAATAAAGGCGATGAAACGGAGCAATTTGGTGTTCTTGATTGCTTGAGTGTGGAAGTTGTGCCTTTGTGTGTCCAGCGAAACGCCCGCTTGTGCAGTTTATACGCATCGCGAAACTCAAGGCAAAAAAAGCCGCTCGTAAGAAGAACTAGCCACAAGATGCTGCGGATTTTGCCACCGCAAAAACTGCATTTTATGGCCTGATTTAAGCTTTCTTAGCCTGCAAAACAGGCGATGGCAAAGAAATATCATTGGTATTAAATGAGTAGTACTGCATATGTACAAGTTTTGGGCAAAAAATAGGATGCCAACGCATTTTAGCCCAAAAGAGAGAACATAGGATTGCATGCATGAACAAAGACGAGGCGAAGAGCTCAGAGAGAACAAAGACCATAGAAGATCTGAGCGAAGAAAAACCTGAATTAGTGGTTTCCATCGCGCCGCACGTGAAGACGAAGGATTCCGTGCCAAAGATTATGTGGACAGTGATCGCGTGTTTGCTGCCACCAGTCGCGCTATCAGCACTTATTTTTGGGCCAGCGACCTTGATTTTGGCCTTAGTATCGATTTTGAGTTGCGTGGGGGTAGAAGCGATTTGCCAAAAGATGCTCAAGCGCCCAATCAAGGTTTCGGATGGAAGCGCGGTATTAACAGGGCTATTGATCGCCATGATTATTCCGCCAGACGTGTCGTTTGCACTACCTGTTTTGGGCGCGGTGATGGCAATTTTGGTGGGCAAAGAGCTCATGGGCGGCTTGGGTTACAACATTTTTAACCCCGCGCTCCTCGCTCGCGCATTCTTGATGGCGACTTTTCCCGTTGCGATGACCTCGGCTTGGTTAGCGCCAACACCCCTTACCGATCTCGGGGCGCTCGGGCATTGGATAGCTCTGCTAAACGGTGAAAACCTTCCCTTGGCGATGCAAGCCGACGCGTTGACGGCTGCGACCCCGCTCGCGGTTTTACGCTTTAGGGGGGCTGCGGCATTCCAAGAGTTTTTTGGCGATGGGCTAGGGCTTTACGGCTCCTTCTTTATAGGTTGGCGCCCGGGTAGCATGGGCGAGACCTCTGGTTTTTTGCTCCTGTTGGGGGGGGGGGTCTTATTGATTAAACGCTATATCACTTGGCATATCCCCGTATCGATGCTTGGGATGATTGCGCTACTCACTTGGGCTTTTGGGGGAAACTCGCTGTTTACGGGCGATCCGCTGCTTGCAATACTTT
>JBBAEA010000182.1:0-5650 GCA_041656175.1 Bradymonadales bacterium
CCCCCGTGCAAAGCTCTCAATACTTTTTAACAACTTTTGCATTAATCAGAGCTTCCTACAAAAAAGCTCCTTCTATGAAAAACATAGAAGGAGCTTTTTGTATTTACGCCAAGTAAGCTTTAGCAACTTACCGCTTCTTGTAAGCGCCTCTCTCTGTTTCGTAAGGCCAACTTAAGATTCCACCAAAGTCATATACCTTCGTATAGCCAAGTCTGGATAACTTCTCGCAAGCTGCCGCACTACGCGCGCCCGAGCGACAGTGCACCAAGATCGTTGCATCCTTATCTTTTAGCTCCGCGGGCTCCTTACCCTGAATGCTTTCATTAGGAATGAGAATAGCGCCGGGAATGTGTTTCTCGGCATATTCATCGGCTCTGCGAACATCAACCACAATAACGCCTTCTTTAGCCATTAGCTCTTTTGCTTCGGAAGGGCTAATACACTGTGTCGATTTGGATTTAAAAAATTTAAAAAATGGCATAATTGGATTGCCTTGATAAGTACAATTAATGGGTTGGCTTTGCCAATATATGGCAAAACCGATAACAAAAACTATATATAGTCCATACTTCTTTACAAAACCGTATATGATTCCTCCCCTTACTTATAGACTAAAACTTGCAAATCCTTCTTTGCAAGTTAAATTCAAACTCGCCGTTCTTCTTTATCTGGCGAGTAAAATAATAATAAGTAAGGCGAAAATAATTAATATCAATAGCGCTGAAATAATATAAAATGGTTTTTTAGAACTCTTATTGCGCTTATTATTGAAGGTTTCCCAAGTATTTGAGCGGTGCAGCTGCTCAGTGTCCTCTTGCTGCATCGCGATTTCAGCCTGACGCGGTTTGGGGGCGGCGAGTAACTTTAGGCTCTGTCTTGTAGCGAGCGCTACTTCGTCGATGGGTTTTTCCTCCTCATCTTGGGGCGGAAACGCTATTGGGTCATCGGGCGCGTAGTAGAAGCAAGGTAGAATCTGCAGAGTACAAACTTCAATTTTTTCGTCGTAGATGCGTTTCATAAACGCATGCTCTTTGTTGGCCTCCAAAATCGCTGCATTAACCGCGGAAATAACCCCGTCCGAGTCTTGCGAAGAAATACTCATGCTCTGGTAGTTGGGCCGTCGCATAACGCGCGTAGGAGAGTCCTCCTCCTCGTCCCTAGGTGGTTCCAAAGCCTTGAGCTCCGCGATGCGTTCCTCGGTAGTCTTTACGCGCGCCTCTTGTTGGCTATCGGTATGCTTGATCGCTTCGACCTTTGGCCGCTCCATAATCTGAGTGACGCCGCTGACCTCTTCCGAACGCGTACTCTGAATTCGACGCACACCGAACATACCGCTGGGAGCAGCAGTTATCTTGGTCTCATCATCATCGTCATCCTCATCCTCATCGTCGCTATCGCTCACCTTCAACGCGTTCAACGACGTTAAAGAGTACAAAATCGAGCTGCGCTCCTCCTTATCGAGGTCGTTAACTATTGCGTTCCAAAGCCCCGAATAATCAGAGTTGCGCTCCACCTGCGCATCCTTGCCCACGACGTTACGAATCACAGACTGGAACCCCACCAAATCCCCAACGTAAAGCTCACCCTGACTCTCATCAAGCTCCAACAACGCGGCTTCAAGGTCTTGCATGAACTCAAAAGCGCTTTCGTAAGTATCTTCACCAAGAGCAAGCGCTCGCTCCATGCTTCTTTTAATCACGCGCCCACGCAAAGCCTGAGGTAAAATCCCCGTTGCCTCAAAACTGTCTATCCCCGACTCCCCCGAAACCATGCCCATAAGTACAATCGCTAAGCCAAATATATCCACAGCGTGTGGCGCAAGCCCTTCCAAATCAAAGGAATACTCGTACCAATCTATATCAAAGCGACGCCCCAACTCCATCGCCTGTGCCACCCCAAGCCCCATCAAACGAAGCCCAAACGCCGCCCCACTGCGCTCTATCAGCACAGTCTTTGGCGAAATCCTACCATGATAAACACCAAGTTCATGCGCCTGCACAAGCACCTTGAGCAGACTAATAATCCGCCGCAGCGCCTCAGTCGTTGTCACACGCTCTCGCCGCTCCAACCACTCAAAAAGGTACTCGCCTAGCGGAAAAATTTCGCTAAAATACAAAAACTCCTCATACACCCCACATCGCGCATTCGCCGCCTGTAGCTCATTACCAACGCGCACCGCCTGATTCAGCGCTGCCAGCCCCTCCACCGTATTGTTGGGCAGCACATGCACAAGCACATGTAAATTCCCACGATACGTTCCCAAATACCTTGTAATCCCGCGATGAGACTCCAAAAGGCTGCGTAGCGTTATCTCGTTATCTATCAGGGTGCCCGCTTTTAGCTCTCTTAAGTTCATAAATATCCTCGGAGCACAAGCGCATCGTTACAGCGCTTGCTAAAAATCCGCAGCTATTCTACACGATAGCTGGCATGCCTTGCAAGTTGCCACCGGGCGTAAGCAGCAAAACTCTGCCCCCCTAGCCGGAATTTATTGCAATATCTTTACTTTCCTCTTCTGCGGGGGCACAGCCCCCTACGCGCAAGCTTCCCTATAGAATTCGTCAAGAGTCGCCTTATTTTCTACGGCGTTCTCGCTACGCTCGACCACCGTACAAAATGCGACTCTGAACGAATTCTATAGGGTGATCTTGCGCTACCCCCAAAGCGGGGGAGCTCCCCCGCTACGCCCCCCCGAGTCTTCGTTCCACAGGTTTTATGCCAAAAACCTCTAAATTCGCAGGTACTTTGTTTTGAGAACTTCGAAGAAATCCCTCCCCGTTATTGCCCTAGTTGGGCGCCCCAACGTCGGTAAGAGCAGGCTATTTAATCGTTTCGTAGGCCGGCGAATGGCTATCGTCGAAAACACCCCAGGAGTTACCAGAGATAGGAACTACGCCAAAAGCGCATGGGGAGCAAAGCGTTTTAGCATCATTGATACTGGTGGCTTTGAGCCCGACTCCCAAGACGTTCTCCTTGAGCAAATGCGCGTTCAAGCCCAACTCGCGCTGGAGGAAGCCGATGTCATCCTCTTTGTCGTAGACGCCAGAAGCGGCGTCCTACCACCCGATCGACAAATCGCCGAAATACTACGTCGAAGCAGTAAACGTGTTATTTTGTGCGTGAACAAAATCGATCAAGCACAACACGAAATGCTCAGCTACGAATTCTACGAGCTCGCCTTTGAAGAACAATTCAGCGTTTCAGCAGAACACGGCTATGGTTTTGGTGAGCTAGCCGACGCCGTAACGAGGGATTTTGAGGAAGATGAAGAAGACGAAGTCTTCGAGGAAGATGGCTTTGCTTTAAGCGATAGTGGCGAAGAAATAGAGGAGAACCAAGGCGAGGAAGATTTTGAGGATGATGATGAAGGGGGGGGCGATGACTACGCTGTGGGAGAAGAGAGCGATAGCTTTAGCGCAAACACTGACCCCTACTACAAACATTACGACGAAGAACTCGCGATCTACGAAGTCCCGCAAAGCGTCAATTATACCGACGCCATCATCGACAAGATTAAAGACGAGTGCATTCATATTGCTGTCCTCGGAAAACCCAACACTGGTAAGTCCACCCTAATCAACCGTTTACTTGGCTATCAAAGACTTCTGACGGCCGATATCGCAGGAACCACACGCGACACCATCGATTCCGAACTCACCGATGAGGAAGGGCAAAACTTCGTACTTATCGATACAGCAGGAATTCGACGTAAAAGCTCTATAAGCCACCGCATTGAAAAATTCAGCGTCATCAAAGCACTAGATGCAGTGGAACGCGCTGATGTGGTAATCTTGGTTGTGGACGCGCGCGAGGGCTTGACCGACCAAGATCTCAAAATTGCTGCCATTGCTATCGATAAGGGTTGCGCACTTTGCGTAGTACTCAACAAGTGGGATGCCATCGAGAACAAAGATGATGCAACGGCAACTGAATACATCAAAGCTGCCCGCGAAAAAATCTCATTTTTTGAACACGCACCCATCTTTACCATGAGCGCACTTACAGGGCAACGAGCACACAGAATCCTTGCTATCGCAAAGAAACTCTACCTCAACGCTTCGATCCGCATACCTACCGGCGAACTCAACCGCGTGTTTCAACGCATACTTCAACAACACAGCCCCCCCACGGTTGGGGTCAAAAATCTACGTTTCTACTTTATCCAACATGTCGCCATTCGACCACCAACCTTTGTCATGCAGTGCAACGCCCCTACTCTAGTTCCAGAGGACTACAAGCGCTACTTGCTCAATCAAATTCGCGCTTTCTACGGTTTTGCTGGCTCACCCATACGAATTATTCTGCGAAAACCCGCTGGTAGGCGAAAGTGGCAAAAACGAAGTCATAAAACTTAAGCCGTAACGAAGGGACTTTGCCTCGAAGATTAACAAAAAATGCACCCCCCACACCGCATGGTTTTTCAGCTTGCTATACTTAATTAATCTCTCTTTGCTCAAGCTAATTGAAATCTTGAGCTAGCTGTGGCAAAGTTCATCTTTGGGGCAAGGGGCTTATGATGATGGAGCACACTATGAAATATCGCGTTATAGCACCACTGTTAATTCTAATCTTTATATTTCCAAGTCTTGGCTTTGTTTGCGCAACTCGCGTCGAGAAGATGGAAGCCGATATCGGAGCGTTGCAAATGCAGTTCACCGAGATCCAACAGCGCATCAATAATGATCAAACACAACTTACTGAGATGATTTTACGCGCTGACAAAAAGCTTGACGAACTCGGCGCGCTGCAAGATCAAACCCACGACAAAGTTGCACAGAGTAACGTCGATCTAGGTATACAGCTCGAAAAAGAACGTGCCTCTTTAGCTGAACTTCGTGGACAGATGGAAGTTCAACAAAAAAACCTTACGGAGCTTCAATCTACAATGCAATCGGTGATGGGGAGTCTAAGTTCAAGCACGGGCGGACAAACTTTAGCTTTGCCCGCAGATCGCGAATCTTTGTATAATTTTATTATAGAAAAACGAAATCTTGGCGATAAAAATGCAGAAAGAACCGCGGCAACCGAATTTTTAAGTCGATACCCCGATGAACCGCGCCTAGAAGATGTGCTTGGACCGCTGCCCGCTCTTTATGCTGAAAACAATATGGACCGAGAAGCTATCACCTACGCAACGCGGTACCTGCAGCTTTTCCCAAAGGGGAGTAAGAAAAACGATGTTATTGCCGTTATGGGCGAAAGCGGACTAAAAATTAACAACTGTGAACTTGCAGTTCGCTCCTACGAGGCCTTAGCCGCGAGCAAATACCCCAATGCAAGTAGAAGACTGAACGAAATCAAGGCTGCTTGTAAAAAGTAGAGCCACTTTCGCAATTTGTTTTTGCCCTGAGGAAACTCTGATTCATTGGGGCTATCGCTCTCTAAGGGCTATCGCCCCAATGAATCAGAGCTTTTTTATAGACTAGAGACCTTTGCACGGCTAGAAATTGTGAATTTAATTTTACAAATCCGATACAGTTTTAAACAAAATGAGACATTTTGTAGAGAAGCATAAGCTAAAAATGCTAATAAAATAAGGCAAGATGGAGATAGAATGACATTTTATTCGAAAAGTGCTTAAAAGAGTGCTTTCTTTTTTGGAGGGGGGTGCGGGGGGAACCTTTTTTCTTTTGCAAAAAGAAAAAAGGTT
>JBBAEA010000183.1:0-5564 GCA_041656175.1 Bradymonadales bacterium
CTTTTAAGCCCAAGGGGGTAGAAACGCTCACCGCACTTCGTGCTATGCTAGCTAAACATAGCAATAGATTACTTACAAGGGGGTAGTGGCAAACCCGCGCAAAGCGTGGGGTTGACACGTAGGGGGATACTTCCCCCCTCTATAAAAAAACTTAAAAACAGCCAAATATACGACTTTGCGGCTGCCCTGTCCGCGCTAGCCCCAATAAATCAGAGCTTCCTTAAGAGTGCGATTCGCTGGGTTTAGCAAAGCATAATGCGTATAACAGAGCATTTTGAAGCGAAAGAGATAAGAGCGCGTTATGAATGTGTTGACAAAGTCTTAAAAGTAAAGTGAAAATCGTTTTTTGGCGCCAAGGTGGTGTCCTTCTGTGATTGATAAAGGCATAGTATGATTTTGCCAAAGATTGTCGGCATTGCTGGTGGGACGGGTTCTGGAAAAACGACGATTGCGCGTAAGATTCGTGAGGGTTTAGGGGCGGCGAGTACGCTAATCCAGTTTGATTGGTATTACAGGGACTTATCACATTTGACGCCCAAAGAACGGGAGGATGTGAACTTTGATCACCCCGATGCGCTAGAGAGCGAGCTGCTCGTCGAGCATCTGCGCCAACTTAAGCGTGGTGAAGCGATAGAATGTCCTGTTTATGACTTTAAAACGCACACACGCACTAAGGAGTGTAACTTAGTAAAACCGTTGCCAGTGATTGTGGTAGAGGGGATTTTGCTCTTTTGTTTTGAGCCGCTGCGAGAGATGCTTGATTTTAAGCTCTATGTCGATACGGATGCAGATATTCGAGTGTTTAGGCGGATTAGGCGCGATATGAAAGAGAGAGGGCGTGATTTTAATTCGATCAGGCGCCAATATTATAAGACGGTGCGCCCAATGCATTTGGAGTTCGTAGAACCATCCAAGCGCAATGCAGACCTCATTATCCCAGAGGGCGGAAGTAATTTAATCGCACTAGACATCATTGTGGAGAGGCTAAAGCAGTTTGGCTGAGAGAGCGAGTGAACGATATGCGCTGCGATACTGTTTGCTGAGTTTTTGCGCCGGCTTTGGTCTGATTCTACTTTTGGGGTCGTCCTCATTTTATTCAGAAAACACAGTCCTATTCCTTACATTATGCATGTTACCAGCTATTTTAACGGCGAGTATTCTGTTTAGACGCTTTAGTTCTGTCTTGAGCTTTTTGTTTTTGCTAGTTCTATTGGTACCGGCTTATTTTAGCCAGGATCTTCTTATGGAGTGGGGCGCGCTGGGCGTAGGGGGAACGACGGCGATTTTGGGCTGCGTGTATTTTTTTTCCCTTCCGCGTTGCAGGGAAGTAAAAAATGATCCGTCCCAAAAATTAGATAAAGTTCTCAATTTTAATGAAAATGAACGAATAAGATTAGCATATATTGCGCTTTGTTTTGCATTTTGCTTATTAGGCCCAATTTTATTCTTAAGCTCCTCACTTCATGCAAGAGAGCGCGTATTGCTCGTTTTTTTGTGGTTTTGCTTTGCTTTTGTGTTGAGCAAAGGCGTTTTTTGGGCATTAGCCCTTAACCCCGAGCTAGAGCGCTATCAAATGCGAAAAGAGATGCAACGCCTCAGTGCTCGCCGGGGGTTTGCACATTTTCTCTCGGGCTTGTACCTTGTTTTGGGGGTCATTGTGCTTGTTGCTATAGTTTTACGTTTTTTGTGACCATGGATAAGGCAAAACGATACCATATTTTGAGTCTAGCTTTAATGTTGCTAGCATTTTTGCTTTGCACCGCGGGTTTGGTGTTTTTTTTCTTTGAGCGTCGTTGGACGGGGGCAGCGTTTATTTTTGTAGCCGTTGTTTGGCTTAAAGTCGCTATGCATTGGGCGCGTTTGGCTCTGCTCGAGGGGAGTAAAAGGAGCTAAGATGAAGCAACACATCACGCTTTTTATGGTTTTTTTACTTGTTTTGTCTTGTAGCACGGATCCAGAACTTGCTGCTCATGGGTCTAGCTATCCTTACGGAGCTGTAGGCGAGGATCTCGACGCGGAGTGGGAGGCATACGTAAGGAAATATCCTGACTTAAGTGCGGGAGAGGCTCGTGCTCGCTTTGATGCTATCCAGAACTTGAGCAAAGACGCGTTCTTAAAACTGGATGATGCCCAAGCCTTAGCGGCGCTCCACGATCGTAGAGCGCTTGCCAACGCGCTCATCGAAAAGGAAATTACCAATACTTACGAACTCAGCGATGTTTCGGACGAAATGGTGCGCGCGGCCTACAACGCCTTTGCCTTTGATACAGGACAGCCAGAACTGGTCACGGTATCGCATTTACTGCTGCGTGAATCAAAAGTATTCGATGAAAATAGGGCTAAAGACTACATGCAACGAATTTACGACGATATTGTGCTCAGAAGCGCCTACAATGACGAAAGCCTTAGAGATTATGCACTCCTTTTAACACGAGCGGGGGAACGCTCTGATATGAACGCGGACTTGAGCTTCCCGCGCCATGCGATGAGTAGCTTTATGGGAATGCAAGTATCGTATCAAAACATGGTAGAGGAGTTTGCTGCTGCTGCCTTCGCGCTTAATGAAAAAACAGTCCTTAGCCCGCCAGTACGCTCTGAATTTGGCTACCACCTGATTTTGTTTAAAGAGCGGCGTTTTGCCTACCAACCACCATACGACGAAGTAAAAGAGTACATACGCGAAAAAATTCTAGAACGCGGTCGCACTATCGCTACGCAGCAGTTGCTCGAAAGGCTACAAAGCGAAGCGAAGATCCGCGTTAACGAAGAATTGCTAAGCCAAATTGCAAATTGAGAATTCTGCAAGCTTAAAGAAGCTCTGATTTATTTTTGGGGCTCTGCCCCAAACCCCGCTTTTTTTGTGGGGCTCTGCCCCAAACCCCGCTTTTTTTGTGGGGCTCTGCCCCAAACCCCGCTAAGGGCTATCGCCCTTAGAACCCTTCTTCTGTGCAACGTATTGATTTTATTGAGTTTTATTTTGAAGACCCGCTTGACTTTTGTTGTTTTGAGCAGGGGCAGCTTTGAAAGCTGCCCCTACTGTTTTTGCAATCTTCACATTGTTCAGAGTTTTCTTAAGGAAGCTCTGATTTTTTTTGGGGGCTCTGGCTCAAACCCCGCTAAGGGTTATCGCCCTTAGAACCCTTTTTTTGCGTACTGTCTTGATTTTATGGATCTTCAAGAGAAGGATCTCTTCGTTTTCTGCCGCAGTTCTTGGCTTCCATATTTGCGTCAAAAGTCGCGAAAGTATCGACAGAAAAGCAAAAAGCCCTTTGACCAAGGCCAAAGGGCTTTTTAAAGCTCCGAAGGAGAGACTCGAACTCCCGACCTAGTGGTTAACAGCCACCCGCTCTAACCGACTGAGCTACTTCGGAAAGCGTTCGATTTGCATCGAACGAGGAGCTAAATAACAAGATCGGATCGCTTTGTCAATTGATTTTATTTTTTTTGACAACTAAATTCACCTTGCTTCACCGTTGAAGCGAGTGACAGAGAAGAGCGATGAATTTAGAGCAAGCAATGGCGATGGTTAAAGAGGGGACAGAGGAGCTGTCGCGATTGAAGCGAAGATTGTTCTCGCAAGTGGGCAAGATTCCGTACTTGCCACAGACTACCTTCATCTTTCGTAAGGAATATGTCGGTTCTACAGGGGCCATAGCGGATTTTGAGCGCGGTCAAAAGATCTTAAACTACCTGCTCTACGAGGGCTGCATATCGGAGGGACAGGTGATATCGCCTAAAACGGCGACGATCACGCAGCTCAATCTAGTACACGATTTTAGCTACTTATCGCGACTTCATGAGCGTGATGTAGCGGAGCGGATTTTTGGCCAAAACCTTGAATCCAAGGCTTTGCGCGCCCATATCGCGCAGCAACGCATTATGACGGGAGGTACGATTCGCGCCGCGCGTATCGCCACCGCCCCTATTTATCCTCGCCGCATTATTAATTTAGGCGGTGGTTTTCACCATGCATACCCCGAGGCGGGTTACGCGTTTTGCGTCTTTAATGATGTTGCCATAGCCATAGCCCACTTGCGAAAACACGGTTTTGACAAGCCTATCCTTATAATCGACTTGGATCTGCACCAAGGTGACGGCAATAAAAGTATATTTGCCAATGATCCCATGGTGACGACGTATTCTGTGCACGCCGAGGATTGGGAAAAGTCGCATTATCCCAACAATCACGACATTGCGCTTGGGCCAGGTATTGGCGATGAAGCGTATTTGCATGCCATTAAGTTAACTTTGCCAAATATTATTCAAAAGGTTAAGCCGTATTTGGTTTTTTATTTGGCTGGAGTCGATGTAGCCGAAGATGACGAGTTAGGCGACTGGCGTATTTCGCATGACGCTATTTTTGAGCGCGACGTTTTTGTGCACCAAGCCGTAGGTAAGCGCAGAATGGTGATCTTGACGGCAGGTGGCTACGGGCGTAACGCTTGGCGCCACTCTGCGCGGTTTTTTGCATACCTTTCGGCGGGGCTCAATAAACCCATCGCATCGGACAACCAGCGACTTTTTGAGAGCATCAGAAATTTATCGCGTGGGATGCAGGTACTCGATTTAACCTCGGAAGATGAAGGGGATGATGATTTTAACTTTTTTGCGCAAACACACAGAAAAACAATACTCTTCGATTATTATTCGCAGTACGGCATAGAGTGCGCACTAGAGCGATTTGGGGTTTATCCGCATCTGCGAAATCTCGGTTTTTTGCACAACTTTTTGCACATGGATCTGGAACACCCCAACGGTCAGTGTTTGCGGCTCTACGGCGATGAAGAAAAGAAGATGCTGCTTATCGAAGTCGTACTTGACGAGAAGAAAGATGACGATGGGCACAAGCTATTGTGGATCGAATGGCTACTTCTGCAAAACCCCAGCATCGCAAGTACCAGCGATAGACTGCTGCTACCTGGTCAAACTCACCCTGGTTTGGGCTGTTTACACAAAATTATGGGTATGATCTTTATGATCTGCGAGCGCTTACACTTTGATGGCGTGGGTTTTAACCCAGCTCACTACCATATTTGCTTTTTGGCCAAGGGTGAAGGTTGTTTCGAGAATCCAGAGGCCGAGGCGCAGTTTAGGGTGGCTCAGCGCTTGGTGGCAGGTATGGATATAGCACAGGCTAGCCACGCACTTTCACAAGGCATTGAACTCAACGATAAGGGGCAGATCTATAAGTGGGTGCCATCGCGTATGATTATTCCGCGCTCGCAAGCTATGCGCAGTCATTTCCAAAGTCCCAAGTACCAACGCGAGGTTGAACGACTAGCCGCCATTGCTTTGAAGCAAATCGATAAACGTAGAACCAACAATTTTCGCCGTAAGCGATAGTGCGGTCACAGCGTCATTGGGCTTCTATAGCGTTATTTTTCTTTCTCATTGCTGGCATCCGAGTCGCTATTGCGGGCAAGATGGTGTCGTTAAATTGATAATTTTCAAGGCTATTTTTTTGTGGGGGAAGTCTCCCCCTACGTGTCAACCCCGCGCTGTGCGCGGGTTTGCCACTACCCCCTCTGCGGGGACACCCCGCAACGCCCCGTCCAGTTTTTTGC
>JBBAEA010000184.1:0-5519 GCA_041656175.1 Bradymonadales bacterium
CTTAGCCCGTCGCGCATGCATAGGTACATGCGAATGTACTGCAATCTTGTCAAGGCTCGGCGTAGCCGACCCGTAGGGTTGCCTTGATAAGATTGCAGCATTTGCATACGCTATGCGTGCGTCGGGCTAAGGGCGCTTGCAAACGTTATTTTTTAGTTTTTGTCTTGACAATCAAGACGGTATCTCCGCGGGGACATCCCGCGACGCCCCGTCCAGGTTTTGGCGAAACAGGACTTTGCGGTTCCCCCCGCGCAAAGCTCTCTTTTATTGACATCATTTTGAAAGGAAGTCTGACTTTCCTTCGTTTACGTTAAGCAATTTTGACTATTTTGCTTTTATCGTAGCTTGCATAAGCCGCTTTACGCAACCAAAAGCCTACTCTCGCAGATCAAAGCGCAGGGCGATGCTCGTTTTGATGCGTTGTGAACCAATTTCACTTGGCCTTTTAAGGCGCCCGCTCATGTTGTTGAGGGTTTGTATGGCAGCCTTATCCAAGCTTTCGTAGCCAGAGCTTTTTTTCAGCATGATGTCGTGGAATTTACCGTGTTCATCGATGCTAAAGCTCACTTGCACGCGCCCGTTTATGCCCATCTTTTGCGCACTAAGGGGGTAGTGTAGATTATCGGCGAGTAGGCGACGCAGATCGGCGAGGTAGTCGCGGGTGAGTTTGCGGACATCAACGCGAGGTGGGGGCGGAGCTTGTACAGGTTCTTGTGCAACAGCTTCTGCTGGGGCTTCGTGATCGTAGTCCCCTACCTCGGCGTCAACAAGTTCCCCGATGCGGCTGCCTTCGCTTTCGACGACCTTTTCGATTTGTTTTGGTAGCTCAGGTGGGGGTGGAACCTTGGGTTTCGTGGGTTTTGGCTTACGAGGAGGTGGAGGCGGTGCTTCGGGTGGCGGCGGAGATGGCGGTGGCGGCGGAGGTGGCGGCGGAGGTGGAGGCGGCGGTTTAACGAGTTTTACCTTTACTTTTTGGGATTGCGCTACGTCGCTTTCATCTACCTTGGCATAGGCCATAATCGCAACATGCAGCAATATCGAAACGATGATTATAGCTGCAAACAATCTATCGGCGTTTACAAAAGCTTTTTTCATACGTGATTTACTCTAGGTCGAGTGGTTTTTGCTCCGTGGCAATAACGAGATTGCGCAAACCTACTTTCCTTGCGCTGTCCATAACGGTAACGAAAAGCCCAAACTCTGACTTTGCATCTGCCTTTAAGATAAGGTTTTGCTCTGGACCTGCGTTATGCTTAATGGCGTTGAGTTTCGCTTCTAGCTTTTCTGGCGCGATAACTTCGCCTTGTATGACGATGCGCTTATCGGCGCTCACCATAATTTCTATGCTTTTCTGGGGGCGCTTCTCGGCGGTTTCGGTCTCGGGAAGTTCTAGGTTAATGCCTTTTTGAGATACTACTGCCACGATCAGGAAAAAAATGAGCAAATTAAAAATGATATCGATCATTGGCGTAAGGTTAACTTCCGCTTGCAGTTTGCGACTTTTTTGCTGTTGTTTGAACTTAATCATCGCGTAAAACCTTAGCAAAGTTATTTTTTCGCATAGACGAAATAAAACTCTCAGCGTTATGCGACATAAAAAACGCTACATGTTCAATTCTCGCTGTCAGCATATGGTAGGCGATCAGAATGGGTATAGCGACAGCCATGCCCGCTGCCGTGGTAATTAGCGCTTCCCAAATGCCGCCTGCTAATAGGCTGATATCGCTAATATCGCCAGCGGCTGCGACTTTGGAGAACACGTTGATCATGCCGAGCACTGTACCCAGTAGTCCCATCAACGGCACGAGGCTACCGAGTACGGCGAGCCAATTAAGGCGCTTGGAATAGCGGGTGAGAATGGAGTCGCCGACCATTTCGGCGACTTTTTCGTGTGTACGTTCATCGCCCTCGGTTTTCCAGAGTTCACGTAAAACAATGTGTATAACATTGCGATTTTTTGCCTGCGAGAACGATTTTTCTAGCTCTTCGTTATTCCCATTTTCGGCGTTTTTGCAAAAATCGAGCAGTTCCGATTTTGTACATATACGAATCCTCCCGATCACAATCCATCGCTCAAGTATGATAGCTAGAGCGAAAATAGAGGACACGAGTATGGGCCACATCATGAGGCCACCTTTTTGAAATAGCTCCCACATTATATATCCTTTTATATTCTTGTTTTCTTATGAAAGACTAGCTTGAGCCTAGAGTGCCAAGTTTGTTAAAATGATGCGCTTAAATACTAGTTATCGCCTTAAACGCGCTGGAGAGGGGGTAGCGCAAGATCACCTGAAAAAGTCGTTAATGAGCGTACTTAATGCGGTGGTTTGGCGAATAGCCAAAACAACGCATTAAATTTACGCAAATTAGCGAATTTTGAGGGAAGCTTGCGCGTAGGGGGAAACTTCCCCCCCCATGCGAAAAAAATGGGGAAACATCGTATCCAAACTAGATTCCACCCTTGAAAGAGACGAAGAAGCTGCGAGGCGACATTGGCCCGTAAACGTAGCCTGCGTCTCGATCTTTGCCGATGTCGTAGTCGCGTTGTCGGCTGTCGAGAATGTTTTTGAAGCCCGCGATGAGGCCAATATAGCGATCGTGGGAGAACTTGTGGGTATATTCGATGCTGAAGCTCCAGTCGGCGAACCAGGGAGATTTTTTGAGCGTTTGCTCCTCCATGCCGGCGAAGTGTGGGACGTACATGGGGCCTGTGACTTTGACGTCGGTGACGATTTGTAGGGCGTCGAAAAGTTTGACCCATGTGGCGGCGTAACCGTAGGTTTCGGGCGTGCGGAAGATGCGTTTGTCGTTTGGGTCGCCTTCAAAGTCGCCGTCTGCGTCGCTATTTTGGGAGTAGTCGTAGGTCCAGCCCAAATCGAGACCCCACAAATCGCGATATTGAACGCCAAATTCGAGCTCTGCACCTGCAACGGTGGTGTTTCCACGGTTTAGGCGAATGACTTTGTGGGTGCCTGGGATATCTTGGATTTCGGCGGATTGTGTGCTGAAGGCGTCTTGAATTCGGGTCCAGTACGCATTAAGGCTTGCGATGAAGTGCCAGTCGTCCACGTCCCAATGCCCTTCGACTTGTTGTGCTACGCTGTAGGAATACTCGGGTTTTAGATTGGGATCGTTCTTAATGATAGTCCCCTCGCCGCCGACTACAGTGACGTGTAGGTCTTCGTCGAAGATATGTGGTGCGCGGAAACCGGAGCTAAAGGAACTGCGCAAGCGCAGCCAGTGTATGGGGTTAAAGCGCAAGGCAACGCGCGGGCTTACGACAGGTTTTGAAAGTTCACTGTGTTTGTCGAGGCGTAGCCCTAGAAGCGACTCGCCCCATGAGGCAAACTGCCAGTTGTGCTGCACAAAGAAGCCGAAATTCCAGTGTTGGTCGTCGATTTTGCGATCTTCGTAGGCTGGGAAATAGTCGTAGAGCGACTCGAATTGAAATTGCGCGCCCGTGGTAATAATTTGTTCGCCAAGGGCTTCGTAAGCGATGTTCGCGGTGGCGTCGGCAAAGTGTACCCAGTTTTTGGTGCGGCCGTAGGAGCCCAGAGCGGTCATTTTGCCTTGCCAGTCTTCGTAAGTCCAGTCGGCAAAACCTGGATTATTTTGTATGCTTTCCTGCATCTTTGCTTCGTAGGCGACTTTGGCTGCTTCGTATTCGGCATCGCTCTGATAATCGTCTCTGTTGGGCGGGTCTGGTATTCCTTGAAGGTCTGGCCACCCGCGTCGTCCGCCCGTGCCGTAGAAGCTGTCGCGCTCGGTGTATGCTAAATCGTAGCTAAGAGCGTAGTTAAAATGTTCATTAATAAGGTGTTTAAAGCGCAAACCCGCGCCAATGCGCCTTGCCGTTGTCGCTTCAGCGACATCGGCCTCGTGCTCTGGTGTGTTAAGGCGATCGCCGCCACGTCGTTTTTCCTGCAAACCGTGAAAAGCAAGTTCCAGCGTCATGTCTTTGAGTAAATCGACATAAATTTCACCGCCCCCCGATACTTCGCGTAGTTGCCCAAGTTCGGAGAAACCGTCCTTGTTGGCATCCCACGGCTCGCGCCCGCTAACATTGGCAAACACGTGTCCAGCGAAACTGCGATCATCGTTTACAACACCGGCATCGGCGCCAACGTTGTAGGCAGATTTATCCAAGCCGACTAACTGGTACATCGCGTTAATCTCGGCAAAGCTCTTTTTGGGGCGCTCCGTAATGACGTTGATAACACCCGCGACGGCATTGCCACCGTAAAGCGCAGAACCGCCTCCTTTGATGATTTCAATGCGTTCAATCATTTCTGCGGGAATCTGCTCCAAACCGTAAACGCCAGCCAGCGAGGAGAACGAAGGTTTACCGTCGATGAGGATTTGCGTGTAGCGCCCCTCCAAGCCATTGAGTCGAACTTGGGTGAAATTACAATTTTGACAATTGTTCTCGACGCGAACACCAGAGCTCTGACTTAAGGCATCGGCTAAAGTATTGGCTTGCATGCGCTCCATCTTTTGTTTGCTGATAAGCTGAGTTTTTACAGGTGCATTGGCTAGCAACTTTTCGGTTCGCGTGCCTGTAACAACGACTTCCTCTAGGGCGTAGTCCATGCTGATTTCAACGCCAGCAAAACGCGTGTCTACATCAACGCTGATCAGCTCTGTACTTGTTTCGTGGCCTTTGGCTCGCAGTTCAACTTTATGCTCACCATCCTCGAGTTCTAGACGTACCACACCCGCTTTATCGGCTTTGTAGCGCTCACCCGATGAAAGCAGCGTAAGCTCCGCGTTCGGAAGCGGCTCTCCTGAGTGACTTAGTATTAAAATATCTTGCTCCAAAGAACTGACTTCGGCCTCCTGTGTTGTGGCAATTGGCTCAATAGGGATGCTTTGCTGCTCGACTTGCGATTCACTGGCTAGAGCCGCTTCTTGTTCTTCAATACCGCTCTCATGAAGAGGATCAGCTTCGGCCTGCTCTGGCGCTTCTTGCGCTAAAACAGGAGCTGAACAAAACAGTCCTGCGAATAAAATACAGTATGCAGCTTTTTTTATATAACTCATGAACTCTTACCTCACTCCCATACTTGACTCCTTTGCAAGCGCGCAAAGGAGAGAAACTCATGTGATTTAAGCCAAACCGAAAATGGTATGGCTTAATCTGTTAGCCTCGTCTAGTAAATCAAGATGTCGCTGTCAAGCGAAAAACAATTCAAGCCCATCACAGGGCAAGAGCCGATGTTTCGGAATATTTCAACGCTGCTTTACGTTCAATAAGCTAATGAATTCAATGCGTTAGCTTGCAAGGAGTTTATTGTTTACGCCACGAGCGTGTCGAGTTTTGCAACGTTTTCGCGCACAAAAATGGTGCAGCAACCCCTTTTGGGAAGCTTGATTTATGCAAAAACCCGTAAATATAGCGATCGTAAGTTAAGGCAAGCCCGGCGAACGCTTAAAGTAAAGCCATTAAATTCAGGGCATTACGCACTTGAGCGCGATCCAAGGGGCTTGCCCCTTGGTCGGAATTTGAGGCGCTAAGCCTC
>JBBAEA010000185.1:0-5485 GCA_041656175.1 Bradymonadales bacterium
CGAATAACTATAATCTTGTGATGAGGTATGCTCCAAAGTTTACGAGCAAAAAAGATTTTTTCGTGTTTTTTCGTGCTTTTCGTGGTAAATAAGTTGTTTCATCACTAACATCGTATTTTTAACCACGAAAGCCACGAAAGGCACGAATAACTATAATCGAATGATGAGGTATGCTCCAAAGTTTACGAGCAAAAAAGATTTTTTCGTGTTTTTTCGTGCTTTTCGTGGTTAATTTTTTTCGTGGTTTATAAAGGCATCTTGTTCTTTGCAGTGTCGAAAATAAGTGCTATGCAATGCTCAGCCTTGGCTGCTCAAAGCAAGGAGGAAGCTTTTATGGATGCGATGCTGCAAAAGTTAACGCCGATTATTCGCCTAGCACCTAAGGAATCGGAGCGATTATCGGTGCGAGCGTGGGGAGATATCTCTGATGACGTCTGTCACGTGTATTTGTACAGCGACGTTCTTGAGGAACTGGTTTTTGCCGCGCAGCGTGGAATTGCGCAGTCTTGTTTATTGACTGGACTTTGGTACATAGATGAGGCGCAGCGGCATGAGTTCGTTGAAATTGACGGATTTCGTGAACTGATTCCTGTCGAAGATAGCGTAGAGTTCTCACACTATTTGCGAAAAAACCGTGCTCTACTTCGCTCCGATGATCAAGAGCGCGTAACAGGAGCATGCCACATTCGCCCTCATAGTAAGGGACTGCTATCGGCGGCTGATGCGCTCTGCCACCGAAGTTTCTTTAACTATTCATACCAAATTAGTTTTATCCTAGATGCGCAAAACGATCGTTGCTGCACTTATTTAATCGATTCGCAAGAAAGACTTCGCGATTGCGCTTTGTTTGTGTTAAGCCCAAAAAAGCAAAAGCGCTTCGAGTCTGATTTGCAAGAAGCCGAAAATTCTACTGAGACACAAGCCACACAAAGCATCCCTACCCAAACCCAAGAGTAGGTGGAGAACCCTATTATGACAGAAATTATCGATATTTTTGCTCGCGAAATCCTTGATTCACGCGGAATTCCGACCGTTGAGGTTGAAGTTACCCTAGCCGATGGCTCCTTTGGACGCGCCGCCATTCCCAGCGGTTTGTCGGTAGGTATTCACGAGGCACACGAGCTGCGAGACAAAGATCTCAAGCGCTTTGGTGGAAAAGGCGTTCAAAAAGCCATTAATAACGTTCAAGAAATCATTGCTCAAGAAATCAAGGGCATTGACGTCTTGGAGCAAGATTTTATCGACCGCACTATGTGTCGCCTTGATGATACGGAAAACAAGGCTCTGCTTGGCGCAAACGCCATCCTTGGAGTCTCCCTAGCCGTCGCCCAAGCCGCCGCCGACTCCCTCGAACTCCCACTCTACCGCTACCTTGGCGGGGTTCAAGCCAACAGCCTGCCTGTGCCGCTTTGCAATATCATTAACGGTGGGGTACACGCCGACAACCACCTTGATTTTCAAGAATTCATGATCGCACCAGTCGGATTTAGCACATACAGCGAGGCTCTGCGCGCGAGCACCGAGGTCTTTCACGCTCTCAAATGCATACTTCGCGAAGCGAACGAACTCGTGTCCATAGGCGAAGAAGGCGGCTTCTCGCCGCAGTTTCGCGAAACCCGACAAGCACTCGACGCCATCATGCAAGCCATCAACAAGGTCGGATACAGCCCTGGCAAACACTTCTACCTTGCCGTAGACTGCGCCGCGAACGAATTTTATTGCTCAAAATCAAAGGTTTATGAACTAAAAGGCGAAGGACTAACCCTTAATAAGGAAGAACTCGCCGAATATTATAAACGCTGCTTTGCGGGCTACCCCATGATCGCCATCGAAGACCCGTTTGAGCAAAACGACTGGACAAGCTGGGCGGCTTTTACAAAATCACACAAAAAAGTGCATGTCGTGGGCGACGATCTCTTTGCTAGCAACGCCAAACGTCTCCAAACTGGCATCGATCGCTCCGCCGCAAGCGCCATCGTCATCGCCCCAAACCAAGTTGGTACCCTCAGCGAAACCATGGACAGCATCCGACGCGCCAGCCGAAACGGCATCTCCGCCATCGTTTCACACCGCAGCGGCGACACCGAAGACACCTTCATCGCCGACCTCTGCGTTGCCGCGAACGCCAAAATGATCAAAACCGGCGGCCTTTGCCGCTCCGAACGCGTCGCCAAATACAACCAATTGCTGCGAATCGAAGAAGAACTCGGCGAAGATGCATCCTACACTTCAGTTTTCGCACTCTTGAAGTAAGGCTTTGCTCGCCAATCCTAGTTTTAAGGCTTTTTTGGGGGCGGGGGGATGCCCCCCTACGCGCGGGCTTCCTCGTAAAATGCACAATTCGCAAAAATAAAATGCGATGTGTTCGCTCAAACCGCTCATCCATCGCATTTTATTTGCTCATTGCGCCTTTTCCTCGGCGATCCCGCGCTACCCCCCAGTGTCTAGCAATCGACTGCGTCCAGACCAAATAAGCCAAGTCGCCTTATCGCTTCCAGAGGAAACTCACATGTCCACGCCCAACACCGACCCTAACAACAGTCCATTGTGGCCCTGCTCGCAGTTAAAACGCTACATACTCGATAAACATTGGCAAGCGCTTTGGCCAAAATCACGTATCTATCACTCTGGTTACCAAAAAACGGTGTCGAGTATTAAGGCTCTTTTCTATGACCCAGCCTACGAAAGTATCTATGACAACTTTCAAGACTACTGCTTTCAACAAGGGACACAGCACAACGCCAATGCGCTCGACAAAATGTTTTTTGACAGCGTCTTGGTTCACGATCTCATTTTTTGGCTAGGCGATAAAGATCGCGAGATACGTACAGATTTCCCGCTAGATCCCAAAGTTTACGATTGCTTTGGCCACATGAAGGCGTCGCATTTTGATCTCTTTAAAGTCCTAAAGCGCGGCTTACTTGGCGCCGTATTACTAGAGAGCGTCATTACTAAGAAGCGTTTTAAAGCGTGGGCTGGCTTTATTCGCCCGCCAAAGCCTAATACCGTTATTATGGCGCGTCTTTTGCCGCTAAACTTTCAAACGCAGCTACTACGCCCCTGGCTCGAACTCGCGCCAGAAATACTCGACGATGTGCTCGAGGAGTTCTATGCTGAGTTAGCGCATATGCAATTAAAATTCCCGCAATGCAGCGCCGAAGCTCTACTAAAAATAGCTGGCTATCACTTATACGAAGCCATCGTGTCTAGGCAGCGCATTGCACAAATACAAAAACTTCTTAGCAAAGAACCAGATATACACTTTAAACCCCAAGTTTATACTTATAGCTTCCCTAACCCAGCACAAATGCCTAAACTGGATACACTTCCCAATATCAAAATGATTGATAAAGAACTCGGCATTCTTCCATTATATCATCATAACGCTTTGCATAAAACGCTGCGTGAAGCTATTATATCAAGACAAGATAAAACACTCGAATTTATAGCTTTTTTAGACGAACCGATGCAGAGCTTTATTACACAGTTCGAAGCTTTAATTTCAAAATCCAAATATATAAAACATGTCCGAAGCCTAAATCATCACGAAATATATAGAAGCATTAGACATATATAGAGATTTTTGCACGGGGGGAAACCCATTTTTTGTGCCAAAGTAAAGATGTTGCCTCCCGTGCAAAGCTCAAACAAAAATAGATATTTTTGCGCTTCTTAAGCCGATTCGTGCAAAGCTCTCCTTCTTCTTATCTAGAACTAGGCTCAAAATTGCAAAGAAAAGCGTATTTTTTCTTTGAAACTGAAGTCCGCATCAAACTTGCTAAGAAAGGCCTCATTGTTCTTTGAAATTGAAATGCACCTCAAAACCCCGCTTTTCTTGTGGGGCGCTGCACCACGACCAGCTAAGGGCTTTCGCCCTTGGAACCCGTTCTTGTGTGTAGTGTATTGATTTTATTGACTTTTATATTGAAGACTCAGCTGAATCTCTTAACTTTCATTAGCTCTTTTTATGACTAATTTGCATTAATCAGAGCATCCTTAGAGATTCTTTGATTTATTGGGGCTACCGCTCCCCGTAACGCACCCGACGCGCTTATTCGCAGCATCCTTAGGAATGCAAAAACCTTGAACAGCGCCTTTGATGAAAAGCGCAGAACAAAGAAAACGAAAAAAACTTAGCTATTCCAGCGACGAGAATCGGCGCCAACATCATAGTGCGTGTAATTCGCGTATCTCCCCACCCCGCCATCATATATTTCGCCGCGGTCGATGAGACTCTCTAATACTCTACGTACGGCAGACGGCCTGATGCCGTCCACAGTAAAATCAGCGGCCATGCCGAGTAAGTGCTCGCTTTGGGGGTCGCCGCCAATACGTTTATTCCACCACTCGGATCGCCAGCCTGATACAATTTTAATGCGACGGTTGCCGAGCACTTTTCGTAAAACCTCGAGTTGTTTGCACAAAAATCGCAAATTATCGTGATACTCCATAGGTACCGAAAGTTTATCCCCAGTAGACATAAATTCACTGAGTGTAAAATTTGGAGTAATCTTGCCGCTGATGGGAGGACTTAGCACGTTTTCTCTTGCTGGTTCTATGCTCAAAAGCGATTCTAGCTCTTCTTGGACTTGCAAGCCAAAGGCTAGCCGCAATCCGTCAGATAATTGCCCCGTAAGCTCAAAATTGTGGTAAATTTGGTAGCGCACAATACTCCGAACTAGATTCTGTTCAAGCTCTTTTTCTTCCTCTAGACC
Source organism: Bradymonadales bacterium (assembly GCA_041656175.1). Lineage (GTDB taxonomy): Bacteria > Myxococcota_A > Bradymonadia > UBA4248 > UBA4248 > JBBAEA01. The sequence continues at coordinate 4,716 of JBBAEA010000185.1, forward strand.
AAAGAACGCTTTCAAATCGGCCCAATCGCCTTCGCTAAGGGATTGGCGGTGCTCCAATATGGCTGCCTCCTTCCCGTCACTCCCCAAGATCGACTCCAACTCATGATTTTGCGAAATCACAACGCTCTGCAAAGCATTCTGCGTCATGACGTCTAGTTCGCCTGTTTCACGCAGTTGCTCCCTAGCTTGAAACTCGCGCAGTGCCTTAACTACTATCGCCTCCTCGAAGTCTCCCGTTGCTTCGATGCCTAGGCGTTGCTGCAATTCTATCATCGCTGCGCGCGACAATTCTTCAAGTTTTAAATCAACATCGTTAGCCATCACTCGCTCTCCATGGGCAGCTAGCTTGCTCTTGCCCATGCAATAAACTGCACGTTATTGAGACGAATTTCAAGCGCTGACAGTTTTAACGTGGCGGTGGGCTTGTGCTGAATTTTGCATTGCTTACTTGAAATAGCCAACGATTTTTGTTTACCTATAGTGAGCTTTGTGACGAAGTACAAAGCCAAGTTTGCGCTGAATCTTAGGCATTGCCAAGAAATGCTGAATTTATCGTTTAGGGAAACTCTGATTTATAGGTGGGACACTAGCCACGCTAAGGGGCCGAAACGAGTAAAACTAAGTGTTTTACGAGTTGATGGCTCGCTTTCGCAGTGAGCATGTCCAAGCCAAGCTCGCTTGAGCTTGTGACATGCGAACAAGAAAAAAAACCGTAGGTTTTTCATGAGACTAGATTTGCGCAATCGAACGCAAGCCTGCGTGAGTGCAGC
>JBBAEA010000186.1:0-5483 GCA_041656175.1 Bradymonadales bacterium
GCAAATTGTTACAAAGCAAATTGTTACAAAGCAAATTGTTACAAAGCAAATTGTTACAAAGCAAATTGTTACAAAGCAAATTGTTACAAAGCAAATTGTTACAAAGCAAATTGTTACAAAGCAAATTGTTACAAAGCAAATTATTACAAAGCAAATTGTTACAAAGCAAATTGTTACAAAGCAAATTGTTATAAAGCAAATTGTTATAAAGCAAATTGTTATAAAGCAAATTGTTATAAAGCAAATTGTTATAAAGCAAATTGTTATAAAGCAAATTGTTATAAAGCAAATTGTTATAAAGCAAACTATTACAAAGCAAATCATTACAAAGCAAATTATTACAAAGTAACTTGTTGCAAAGCAAATTGTTATAATGAAGACTACTGCTTAAGGATGCTCTGATTAATGCAAAAACAGTAGGGGCAGCTTTCAAAGCTGCCCTTGATTAAAACAACGAAAGTCAGGCGGTTTTTAATTAAAGTCAATAAAATCAATGATTTACATACAAAAACGGGTTCTAAGGGAGATAGCTCCAATGAATCAGAGTTTTCTTAACAATTTTGCAAATATTCAAAGTTTGTTTTTTTAAATATTACTGTCCTCAACAATTACTATACACCTGTAAGTAAAAGCGAATTTGTATGACAACATGTAATAGCCGAATATTTCTTATATGCTGAATATTAATGATATGCAGTAGCAATATAAAATGATTACAATGCTCGTGTTATATTAATAGAGACCTTTGCACGGCTAGAAATAACGAATTTAATTTTACAAATTCGATACAGTTTTAAACAAAATGAGACATTTTGTAGAGAAATATAAGCTAAAAATGCTAATAAAATAAGGCAGGGTGAAGATAGAATGACATTTTATTCGAAAAGTGCTTAAGAGAGTGCTTTCTTAGTGCCACAGCCGTCCAGGCTGTGGCCGCTTCGCGCGCGGCCTCAGCCGCGACCAATCGCTGACATTCATGTCGCGATTGAAGGGGAGGGGGGTACGGGGGGAAACATCTTTTCTTTGGCACAAAGAAAAGGGTTTCCCCCCGTGCAAAGCTCTCTTAATAGTTTTTAGTTCTCATCATTAAATCTAGCTTTATCCAGCTGATCCAAAAATGCGATCGCTTGTTGAACGTCTTCTTTTTTTATTTTAATACCAAGTCGAATACGCGATCCATTAAGGCCGATATCGATGGTGTTATAAGCGGTTGCAAAGTACAAAACAAGACCAAGTATAAAGACGTATGCCGAAATAATGAGCATAACATTGGACTTTAGAACTGCAAAGGCTAGTAAACTGCTCAAAATGGCAACGATAGTGAGTATGAGCCAAACTCGGGAGCGTAGTTTTCGCAGGGCAATCCACGAAATTTTGTTTAAATTATACGATTCATAAAGCCCAGATCGCGTATTGAGATTCCATAGGCGCAAGTTCGTAATTCCCAGCGTTTTAAAGCGTGCAATTTCGATTTCGTTAGAGGCAAGTCGCTCGTTGAGGTCAAAGACGCTAGAATAGCTTTGGCCTTTTTCGCGCTGTTGGGGAATAATCGCGGTGGGCTCTGCTCTAGAGGCAACTAACTCCTGAACCTTTTTGTTGAGTCGACTCGTGTTTTTCTCGCTCTCTGTGGGCGTGTGTTTGGGTAAATCGTCTCTAGATATAATCTGAACCGGCGAGTTATCGCTGTCATTGGTTGCGGGGATGTCGCTACTTTGGATCTCGCTAGCTAAAAATAGGTGTAATTCGTCCTGACTCTCAAAGAGGTTGCGCAGCTCTTTTCGACTGTGCGGCTGCATCGAATCAGAGCTGTATTCTTCATCGATTTCAATGCTACTTTCGTTCTCCAAAGCTTCTTCCTGCGCTTGGGCAAAGCGCAACAGTTCGGAGCGGCTATGGACTCTCAGTTTTTCCGAGGGATTATCATCGTTAAAATCGAGTTCGAAGATGTCGAGTTCATCCAAATCTTGAGCCAACTTGACATTATTACTCTTGATTTGAGCAACGCTATGCGTTTTAAACCTATCAGAATGAGAATCCTCATCGTCATCGAAACTTAGAATAATCGACGCTTCTTTGGCGATTTTTTTGGAACTAATTCGTTTTGTGTTCTTTTTTTTGCCCAGTTTTTTGAACTCTTTTGTTTTGGAATAAACTGCCGCGAGGTCGCTAGTTCTCTGCTCTTCAAAATCGACGTTTGTGCCAATAACAATGGGAAAATCGTGGACATCTTCAGCTTTCTTTACGCGGTACTCACGCGTACTGACATTTTCAAGCTTGCTGGAAGCGGCAGTGGCGGCATTGGCGATCCAAGTCGAAAAGTCCTCGTTTTGTAAAAATGCATCCAATGAGTTTGGCGCGGCCTCACCGCTTGCCGACTCCAAAGGGCTCACCTCCGCATTCAGACTCGCCTGCTTTAACTGCGGCTTTAACGCTGCAGTTTCATCTTCGTCGGCAAAATCGAGCTTTAACTCTGGGAAATCCAATTTCTGCGCCGCCTGTTTAAAGTCCTTCGTCACAGCCTCAGGGACGGAATCGCGTTCCTCTTTAATGAGTTCATCAATATCGACGTCAAGCAGGGGTAGGGTAGTGCTCTGCGATTGGAGTGGCTTGGCTACTTCGATCGCCAAATCGTCCAAAATCTGCATTGCCTCCGCCTCTTCTTGCCTCCCTAAATCAAGCTCTAGCTTAATATCCTCGTGCGAAAGCTCCTGCACAGCTTCCAGCTCTACCAGCTCCGAGGGCAAAATCTTCGTCTGATCGCTGGGAGCACTATACTCCAGCCCGTCGCTAGAAAGCAGCTCACGCGGGCTTAAGAACTGTGGCTCTGCCTCATCAAAATCGACAGCCAGCGCCACGTCATCGTGATCCGTAGTTTCGAAAAAATGCGGCGCATAGTCAACTGTAGTTTCAAGACTAGGCGGTGCTGCACTAGGCACATCACGCTTGCCCACCTTCGGCGGCACAGGAGGAGGCGCTTGTGGCGCATCGCCCGCCAAGCCCCAAATCCTACGCAAGATCGCGAATTGGTCTGCCGATTTCCACTCCCCATCCGGGAGTTGGCGCACCAACGACTTTTTCTTGAGCGTATCGACCGCGGCGAGTTGCACAAGTTGCTCGTCATCATCGATTTGCGCCACAAAATTCGCTGTTTTGACCAAATACTTCGGCATTCATTCTCCCAACCAAGCGCACGTACCCAAGCGCGCCTATTCCAAACAAGCTTATTCCTTAAATTGCCACAAATTGCAAATGCATAGAAGCGGTTATACGCTTTTGTGTTTTTGGGGGAAATATCCCCCTACGCGCAAGCTTCCTTCGTTATTCGCTAAGTGTCGCTCACTTTTGCCTTGTATCGGCTACTCGCCGTTCCAAGGCAAAACTGGCTTCACTATGCGAATACCTCAGGCGATCTTGCGCTACCCCCTTGAACAAAACTAAGCCCACAAAGCGCACCATGAACTGGCTATTGCAAGCAACACAATACAAGCGTATCCTAGCTACCCACAGTGCGTCTTTTGTGTACAACGCGCTTCGTGCTCTCGTTGCTTTACGCATTGCCACAGCATACCCCAAAAGGATACGCCATGAAAAAACTCATCTTCCTCAGTGTCGCCCTCCTCACGATCGCCTGCTCGCCGAAGCCCAAGGCAAGAAGCCCCGAGGTCGAACCCGCACAAGAAGTTGAAGCTGCAGACTGCCGAAAACACGCGGATTGCGGCTCAGGATTTTGCGATTCCGCCAAGGGCTTTGTTTGCTCGACGCGCTGCCAAAGCGACGGCGAGTGTCCGGATCACGACAAGCTCGAAGGCCAATATTGTCGAGGCGACGGGCGCTGTGCCCCCAAAGTCTTTGAAAGCGAGTGGAAAATCATCGAAAACACACGCGAGTTTATTTTACCCTACACTGGCCAAGGTGCATGCGATTTCAAAGTGCTTTGGGGAGACGAAAAGCCGCAAGGCGATTGGTCAAAAGCCGTCACCGTTACTGACTGTAACGAAGTAGCGCAGCGCACACACCAATACGATGCAGCGGGGATATACCGCGTCAAAATACTGGGAAGCTATGAGGGCTTTGGTACTGTTCCTCAAAAACATGAAAAAACTGGCTTCATATATTGTGAAACACCTACAAGCTATTTTACTGAGGTTCTCAGCTTTGGAGCGGTTGGGTTGGGAACATGCGCATTTGCCTATAGCTCGGTGAAGATATCGGCTCGCGATATTCCCGATGCAAGCAAACTACAGGATATGTCATTCATGTTTTTTGGAGCAGAATACTTTAATTTTGACATCGGCAACTGGGATACATCAAATGTTACCGACATGTCTTGGGCGTTTTACGGGGCAAGCGCCTTTAACCAAAACCTCGGCAACTGGAACACGTCTAAGGTTAGCGATATGAGTCGGATGTTTGGCGAGGCTTCATCCTTCAACCAAGACATCGGCAACTGGGATACTTCGAATGTTACCGATATGCGTTTGATGTTTTACGGGGCTTCCGCCTTTAACCAAGCCATTGGCAACTGGGATACCTCAAACGTTAGCAATATGAGTTGGATGTTTGCTCAAGCAGAATCCTTTAACCAAAACATCGGCAACTGGAACACATCAAAGGTTACGGACATGTCTTGGGCGTTTTACGGGGCAAGCGCCTTTAACCAAAACATCGGTAAATGGAATACCGCAAATGTTACCAACATGATGGGGATGTTTATTGGGGCAACATCCTTCAATCAAGACGTCGGCAATTGGGATACGGCAAAGGTCACCAGTATGAGTAGAATGTTTAACGATGCATCATCTTTTAACCAAGACATCGGTAAATGGGATACCTCGAAAGTTACGGACATGAGTTGGATGTTTGGCGAGGCTTCATCCTTCAACCAAGACATCGGCAACTGGGATACTTCGAATGTTACCGATATGCGTGAAATGTTTGAGGGTGCAACATCTTTCAACCAAGACCTCGGCAACTGGAACACGTCGAAGGTTAGCGATATGAGTTTGATGTTTTACGGGGCTTCCGCCTTTAACCAAGACATCGGCAACTGGAACACGTCTAAGGTTAGCGATATGAGTCGGATGTTTGGCGAGGCTTCATCCTTCAACCAAGACATCGGCAACTGGGATACTTCGAATGTTACCGATATGCGTGAAATGTTTGAGGGTGCAACGGCATTCAAGCATAGCACGAAGAAGTGGAACAAAGGCAGGATTAAAAAAGGCTGCGACATCGAGGACGAAATGGGTGGAGAACTTGATTGTAAATAGAAAGCCACTGTTTTGCCTTTTTTTTGCGGGGGGTTCTCGGTAGATCTTCATTACGAGTGCAACAGGGGACTGCACGAACTTTCTGTTGTATGATTGTTTTGCAAAAGACTCATACTCAGGAGGGTTCATGCAGTCTTACAGTCACTTTACGATAGAAGATAGATTACGTCTAGAAAAAGGTCTTCGTGAAGGCCTTTCTATAACGGAATTGGC
>JBBAEA010000187.1:0-5442 GCA_041656175.1 Bradymonadales bacterium
GGACAACCGACAAGTGAGTTCATCGACACGTCGCATCATAGAGTTCAACCTTAATAAACTCAAAGAATTCGGTGGTTTTCTCGAAACGAAGCTGGGAAAAACCCCTGCTTGGCAGCCCACTCGCCGCTACAATGTTCTAGTACAAGAGCTTGCAGCCTCTCGTTTATTCGAAAAAGTAAATCATATCTTAAATAAAGAACGGCAAACCGATACGTTAGCCGAAGCTATTTTCCAGGAAGACTGATGCCAAAGTTAGCAAGATTTCGTTTAGTATCCATAGGCCATCCCAACGCGCGGATGCAGGACTTAATGCTTAACTTCTGCGACCAGGAGGGCGAGGCATCTGACTCTACGCTTTGGCTAAGAAACGGTGGTGGTAAATCATCGATTTTGAACCTCTTTTTTGCGATGCTTCGCACGGGCAGACGCGAGTTTTTGGGAGGGCGCGCGGATTCCAAGCAAAGGCGACTGGAGGATTATGTTCTTAGCAACGACCGTTCGGTGGTTGCTGCGGAGTGGATACTGGATCTTCCACCCGCGGAGCTTGATCTCGACCAAGCGCACCCGCGTTTTATCACGGGGGTGTTTTACGAGCGTATCCCTGGTAGAGAAGGCTTACGCCGCCTATTCTTTTGCACTCGCATTGCTAACGACGTTCCCGAAACGACCTTGCAGGGGATACCCATACTAAGCGAGAACGTCGAGGGGTTAAAAGTGCGCCGAACTTTGGCGTCGTTTAGACAGAGGTGGCATGAGCTACGAGATCAGTATCCGTCGTTGCAGGGATTTTGCACTGAAATACAAAGCGATTGGCGCGATAGGTTGCAGTCGGCAGGGCTTGATCCAGGTTTGTTTAGCTATCAGCTGCGCATGAACCTACGCGAGGGTGGCGCAGATGAGCTGTTCCGCTTTAACTCGCCCGATGATTTCATCGATTTTCTGCTGGAGTTAACGCTTGATCCCACCAAATCGGACAATCTCACCGAGAACTTGGCAACCTTCCAAAAACAGCTACAGCAGCGCAAACACGAGCTTATCCCCGATCTTGATCTTTCCACGGGTTTGATCGAGAGACTCAGCCCTTTGGTTGAACTTCACAATCGACGTCAACAATCGCTCACGCAATCCCAGCGTTTGCTGGAACTCTTCCAACAAATTAAGCACTCGATCCGCCAAAATATGAGCCAGATCGAGCGCAAATCTGATGAACAAGACGCTCGTATTCAGCAGTTCCGTGAACTGTATACACAAAAAGAGTCCGAGGCTTATACGGCGCGCGGCATTGCTGCTGCGATTCAGTGGGAACTAGCGAAAAAGGAGCTAGCCCTACATGAGAAGCAGCTTGTTGAAATTAAAGAAGATCTCGAGGAAGCGCGGCGTCAGAATATACTTTGGCGCGCGGCGATCCCATTGCGAAACGCGCAACTTTCGCAGGCGGATGCCGATTCGTACCGATCGCAGTTTTCGGGTCAAAGCGAGCAGCGAGCACCACTGATCGATAAACTCCAAGATAGCGCGCGCAAATATGTCGCAGCCCTTCGCCATCAAGCCCAAGTTTTGCGGAAACGCCAAAGCGAGGGCAAGGACGCCTACAGCAAGAATGAAGCGGAGAGCCGTAATCTAGAAAGTCAGGCTTCAAAACTCGAAGCAGCCGCTACTGCGCTTGGCGCCGAGATCAAGAGTTTAGAGCTCAACCTCAAAAAGCGCGACGATCAGCGTCGTAGGCTTATCAACCTTGGCATACTGCGTGATGAAGAAAACGCAGCCCAAGCGGCGGAACGTATTGCTGGCCAGTGTAAGCAGCTCCAGAGCCAGATTGATAGAATCGTGTCGAATCGAGAAGTGCTTGATGCGCAGGAAGACGAGTTGGGGCGCCAGATCCAAGAGCTACAGCGAACGCTTTCGGACAAAAAAGCTTCACATGCGCAATTGCGCTCTAGCCTCGACAAAGCCCTTGCTGAGCGTGGGAAGCTCGAGAATGATCCCAACTTGTTGCGCGCTTTGGAGCTTGAACAGGTTGATCTAGATTCCGTACCAGACGATGTTGCGGCGACCATGAACCGCAGGGCGGCAGAGCAGCTTGAACGCGCTGCACGACTTCGAGCCGAAAAGTCGGTTTTAGAGCGCGCTCGCTTGTCCTTGCAAGATCATGGGCTTATGCCACCTTCTATGGAAGTGGAGGCTATTTTAGAGTTCTTGGGTGCTAAGAGCGCGGCAAAATCAGGTTGGGCCTACATCTGCGAGAACTACGCCGATGATGTCAACGAGCGCTTGCGCATCGTTCGTCTTGCGCCAGAGTTGGCTAATGGTATCGTGGTTCCCGCCAAAGACTTGGAGCGAATCAAGGGACTTATCGAAGCGCATCCCAACGCGCTACCCGATATCCCCATCACTTTGGCAAGCCCTGAAGCTTTTTATGCCAGCGAGCTACAAGATTTAAAACATCGCGTCGTCCTTGGACCAAAGACCAACGCATGGTTTGATAAAGCAGCAGCCCAGCAAAGCCTGCTTTCGCTGGAAGACAAAATGGATGCGCTCGATGAGCAACTTGCAGCGGCTCAGAAATTGCAAGCCGACTTTTCCGACGTGGCGCTGAAGTTTAGGCATTTTAGGAACCGCTACGGTCGCGGCTACTTCTCCGAACAGCAGTCCAATATGGTGCAGCTCGCCGTGGCTTGCGAAGACGCGCAAGCGCGCCTCGAAATGACAAGCGATGAGCGTCGCCGCGTTATTTCTAAGCGCAAGGACGATGAGGCTAAGATCCAAAGTTTGCGTGAGGATTTGTCGAATCAGCGCGCAGTGCTGGAGCGCTTACAAGATTTTGGCGATGAACTCGAAGATAACCAAGCGCTTTGGAGCGAGGAGATTACGCTCAAGTCTATGAAGCGCGAAGAGCATCTAAAAGCAGCCACGGAACTGCGTCAAAAAGCCAAGCTTAGCCGCGAGAACGCTGCACACCAGCTCAAACTGATCGAGCCCTTCGCCGAAGAAGCGCGCTTGCTTGAGTCACAGATTTCGCAGATTCGCTACGTTCAAGAGCTACCCGAACCCGAGCAAGGTTCTATTGACGAACTAAAGAAGAGCTACGATCGTCTGATAGAGCAAGTAGAGCGAGAACTTGGGTCTGATGAGTTACTGCGCTCCGCAGAACTGCACGAGTCGCATGCTCAACGCTACCGAGCTGAGGCGCAACGCATTATTAAGGGCATCATGCAGATGCAGGAGCTTGAAGATGCGCTTAAGCTGCTAGAGAACCCCAACGACGTCGAACTCAATGCGCAGAACGCCGAGGAGAGGTATAATTTAGTTCAAAATCGCGAGCGCGATGCGACGGAAGTCTTGTATCAAGCAAGATCGAGCTGTAAGCAACTCGAGAAAGCTTGGATTGGCTTGGGCAAGCCCACGCTTCCGGCAAAAATCGCGGATGCACCCACGCTAGAACTCGCCCATAAACACGACGAAATGGCGAAGTCCGCTTTTAAGGAGCTAGACAGTATTCAGCATTCAATCCGAGAGCAGGAGCGCGCCAAAGACGAGCGCAAGCACCAATACGACTCGCTGCAAAAGGATCTAGAGCGACTTGGTTCAGTTCAGCGAAACCATAGCCAAACTCTCGAAGTGGAGCAACAGCAGTTGGAGTTTAGCGAAAGCATCGCACCCAACGACATTGCTTACAGCATCAACGATTTGGAGACAAAACTTGATGAACGCAAGAAAGATAGTGAGGCTCTTGATGAAGAGCGTAGAAGCGCGGTCTTAAGCCTTAAGAAGTGGATTGATGAGTCTCGCTTTAGCCAGCTGCAAAACAAGATCATCCCGCAGTTTAGGACGATGCAGGATGAAGATTTGGAGAGCTCCGCGCTTAGCTACCGCGAGTCGTTGGCTGTGCGCATTCGCGAAATTTCGCATACACTTAGCGACATCGACAAACACAGAAACCTCCTCTCTAAGCTTTTGCTTAACGCCGCAGAAGAAGGTCTGCGCCTTCTCAAACTCGCCGATCGCGCGAGCGCGGTGCCGCTCAATGTGCCTGAAATTGGCGGTTCGCAGTTTTTGCGCATCAGTAGTAAAGAGCCCAGCTCGCCTAACGATCGTTTAGAACTCATACAGGATCTTGTCGATAAGCTCATTGATGAGGACGTACTCCCCACGGGCGTTGTTCTTGTGCAGCGCGCCGTTCGCCAGCTCGCGCGTCCCTTCCGCGTTCGCGTACTTAATCCAGATCCTGGTAGCCCGCAGCGTTTTATCGAAATTACCGAAACCGCGCGTTTCTCGGGTGGTGAGCAACTTACCTGCGCAATCTTGTTGTACTGTACACTTGCCAATGTACGGGCAAGAACGCGCGGACTGAATAGGCAACCTACGGGCGTGCTAGTTCTCGACAACCCAATCGGACGTGCTTCGCGAACCATGTTTATCGACATGCAACGTCAATTTGCTGGTGCTATGGGGATACAACTCATCTACACAACGGCTGTCAACGACCTTGAAGCGCTAAGCATACTGCCCAACATCATTCGTTTGCGTAACGAGCGCGTAGATCGCAATCGCGGCCACCGCTTGCTTGAAATTGACGAGGAGATCACGGGCTTACTCGATTCGGCACACATCGGCAAAGTCGAAGAAAACGTGAATACGGCGCCAGTGATCGGAGAGAGTATGCATAGCGCGAAAGACTCGCTGCCTATGTTTGAGGAGGATTAGTGTGCTGCTCCATAACAGGGTGAGGGGCTGTTTTTAAGTTTTTATTTTGGTGGGGGAAGTTTCCCCCTACGCCGCAACCCCGCGCTGTGCGCGGGGTTGCGGCTACCCCCTCCGCGGGGACACCCCGCGACGCCCCGTCCAGTTTTTGGCGAAACAGGACTTTGCGGTCGCCCTAGGGTGGGGGGAGGAGCAGCAAAAGCCAAAAAGTGTCGAGTTTGAACTTAGTCACAAAATCGAACGACATATTTTCTTAGCATTTTGATGCGGATTTTAGGAAAAAAGGAAAGAATACGCTTTTCTTTGCAAATTTGAGCCGACATTGACGAAACTCGGCTCAAATAGCTAAAAACAACTTGTAATAAATAGACGGATGTACTATGAAGCTACGCGGAGGCGTGGCAGAGTGGTCGATCGCGGCGGTCTTGAAAACCGTTGTACTTCACGGTACCGGGGGTTCGAATCCCTCCGCCTCCGTTTTAAGTGATGTTAAAAATCCAGAGCAGTTTTTGGACTGACTCTGGTTTTTTTTATGCGCTCGCCGAGCGCAGAACGTAAAAAAGCCTAAAGGCGTTGCCTTTAGGCTTTTTTGGTAAAAGCTGTAAAGCGAGAGAAAAAAAACTTCATAAGTGCGTATGACCTCAGATGTCGTTGCCAATAGTTTTCGCTACTAGCGTATGACTCCGTTAAAGGAGGTGATCCAACCGCAGGTTCCCCTACGGTTACCTTGTTACGACTTCA
>JBBAEA010000188.1:0-5286 GCA_041656175.1 Bradymonadales bacterium
GCTCTAGGCGCTCTAAACCCTCGCGCTGCTCAAACACGATCCAACGATTACCAAGTGCTACTCCATCTTTGGCGCCTCTATTAATAACGACGTATTGCTCCTCTCCAATCTGAGAAATCGTGTCAAAGCTGTCGATCACGCGCCCTTCCGCGTTAACGGAGCTGACTGTCGGTTTTAGCGCAAAACTTCCCACGGCTCCCGCCAAAATCATGTCACCGCGCTCTATCTCGCGCACCGCGTGTGTGATTTTTGCCGTTGTTAAGCCTTTCGCGGGGTGGTCTACAATAACGAGTTCTCCTAAACGAAGCAGTTTGTGTCCAAGGGGATCTCCGTTTTCGTCTCGTACTGGTTTTGCCTGCGAAAAAATAGTGAAGAGGCTGCCCACAATGAAGTGTTTGCGCGCGCCTTCCTCGACCCAGTCGATCTGTACCTCGTCGCCTACCGAAAGCAGGTGCTTCTCGGCTTCGGAAAAAAGGATGTGACCGCGCTCTTTGGGTAAGTCTACAACATAGATTCCTGGGACGACGTGCGTGGAGTGTGCAGATTGGCGCGATATGGGCTGTGCTTGTGGCGCTACGGTATCTTGGGCTTTGCTAACGGTGCTTGCTGCCTCGGTTTGGGCACTTAAAAAAATGACATCACCGGGATAGATCCAGTGTGGGTTGCTCACCTGCGGGTTAAAAGACCACAGCGCTGGCCAAAGGTATGCGTCGCGAAAATAGTACTGAGACAAATCCCAAAGTGTGTCACCATCGCGTACGACGTGGGTTTGTGTACTTTCCACACGAGTTTGTGGCGCTTGAGAAGAGCGTCCCAGGAGCTCTTGACCTTGGATCTTTCCTATTTTACTGGTCGCTTCTATCTGTAAAGGCGCATCTTGCGCAGCAACATTCACATCCTGAGCCTGCACCGATTGTGCTATCAATATTGTTATCGCTAAAACAGCGCCCTTTCCCATCCAATTTTGCATCCCACGCTCCTCACAAAGTAACACCCCAAACAGAGAGTAAAACATTGCACAAATTCTGCAAATTTATGGGTTATGCTCTCCCCTCCGCACCCCTAGGGCAAGCGCAAAGTCGTATATTTGGCTGTTTTTAAGTTTTTATTTTGCTGGGGGAAGTTTCCCCCTACGTGTCAACCCCACGCTTTGCGCGGGTTTGCCACTACCCCCTCCGCGGGGACACCCCGCGACGCCCCGTCCATTTTTTGGCAAAACAGGACTTTTCTCAGAAAAAATGCGATATTGAACGAATCGTAGCCTCTTTAATGCAGCAAGAGAGAGGTGAAATGCAGCATAAGAAAAAATATTCCCATAAGACACTTCCCAAATTTTTTTTAGAGACTACACAAATGGTTTGTTGCGGCAAATAAGCCTGCGACGGTTTTTGTTTTAAGGAGAAGATATGAATATAATGGATACAGTGGGCAAAACGCCGTTGGTAAAGTTGGAGAAGTTCAGCAAAGAGCTAGGGGTGGAGTTATATGCAAAGATCGAGGGTCGCAATCCGTCAGCTTCGGTAAAGGATAGAGCAGCGCTTTGGATGGTGAAAGACGCGGTAGCAAAAGGCTTGCTCGGCAAGGGGCAAACGTTGATTGAGCCTACAAGCGGAAACATGGGAATCGCCCTAGCAGCGGTTTGCTCCGCAATGGGTATCCCCGCGATTTTTACCATGCCAGAATCTATGAGTGTAGAGCGACGCAAAATTATTCAATCATACGGTGCGGAGCTGATTTTAACCCCTGGTGACAAGGGAATGAAGGGCGCAATCGCAGCAGCGCGTGAGCAAGTAGAAGCAAAGCCCGATAAGATGTATATGCCAATGCAATTCGCAAACCACGCGAACTCCTTGGCACACGAACAAAGTACAGGCCCCGAACTCTTCGAAGCCTTAGGTGAACGAATTTTTGCGCTTGTCGTCGGTGTTGGCACAGGTGGTACTATCACTGGTACATCGCGTTATCTTAAGAAAACCAAGGGGTTAAAGCTTTTGACCGTGGCCGTCGAACCCGATGAATCGCCCGTTATCGATCAAAGCATGAGGGGAGAGGCGCCAACACCTTCAAAGCACGCGATTCAAGGAATAGGCGCTGGCTTCGTACCCGAAATCCTCGATCTTAGCCTCATCGACAAGGTTGTGCGCGTTAACTCAGCGGAAGCCCTAGAATTTGCTAAGCGTATCACTAAGGAAGAAGGCATTGGTGCTGGCATATCTTCAGGCGCCAACGTTTGTGCACTCTTTAAGCTAGCGAAAGAACTTGGCTTAAAAAATAAAGTGTTGGTTACCGTTCTACCCGATAGCGGCGAAAAATACTTGTCAACCGCATTGTTTAATTAGTTTTGAGTTATGCGCGGGGGGAAACAGCTTTTCTTTGGCACAAAGAAAGAAGGTTCCCCCCGTGCCAAGATCTCAAGATATCAATCCCTTTTTTCCAAAAAAAGCTCGCCTTTTTGACGCTTAAGCCCAATGCGCTAAACTTGCGTTCGGGCAGCGTCGTGCTGTTTTGATTTAGCGAGTTTCACCCTAAAGCGCAAAGCCAAGGCTTATAGAACCGCGCCACTCAAAGTGCTCAGCTATAGCGCTAGCCGTGGGCAACGGTCATTGACGTGCTGCGGGCTAGGGCGCTGTCATTAGCAAGAATAAAGGATAAGGGATTCTACATGTTGATGTACCTCTACGAGCTGCGGGAGTTCTTTACGCCGCTCAACGTGTTTCGTTACGTCAGTTTCCGCATTGTTATGGCGGTCATTACAGCGCTACTGATGGCCTTACTTTACCCCGTCTTTATTAAGCGACTTCAGCGCGGACAAGTCGGGCAAGTAGTGCGCGACGATGGACCTCAAACCCACCTCGTCAAGAAGGGCACACCCACGATGGGGGGGAGTCTAATCCTACTCAGCGTCGTGATCCCCACGCTACTATGGGCTGATCTGACAAACCACTATGTATGGATGCTGCTAACGGTGACCGTGAGTTTTGGCGTCGTAGGCTTTATCGATGACTATAAAAAAATCAAAGAGAAGGGTAGTCGCGGGCTTCCAGGGCGCTGGAAGTTGATATTGCAGTTTGGAATCAGTGCTATATTAATGATAGTACTCTTTCGCGACCCCCAACTTCAGTATTCCACTGAGCTCTACTTCCCCTTTGTGTCGACAGAACGCTTCGCTTTGGTACTTGCGCCTTGGTTTTACGCCATTTTTGCAAGCATCGTGGTGGTCGGAACCTCCAACGCGGTGAACCTCACCGACGGTTTAGACGGTTTAGCCATTGCACCAGTGGCCGTGGCTGCATCGGTGTTTTTGCTTCTCTGCTACGGAGCGGGAACGATTTTACAAATCCCCGCCGAAGTAGACGGACAACAAGTTTACGCGGCATTTGACATCGCCAAGTACCTCAAAATCCCGCATATTGCAGGTTTGGCTGAATTGGCCGTGTTTTGTGCTGCGATTGTTGGCGCTGGTATTGGGTTTTTGTGGTTTAACTCCTATCCCGCCTCCATCTTTATGGGCGACGTCGGGGCTCTCTCCCTAGGTGGCGCGCTAGGCATGCTCGCCGTACTCTCAAAGAACGAGTTTTTGAGCATTATTATATTTGGTGTATTCTTTACCGAGGCTCTAAGCGTCATCATACAGACCACGAGCTACAAACTGCGAAAAAAACGCGTCTTTAGAATGGCGCCTATTCACCACCATTTTGAACTCAAGGGTTTGGCAGAGCCCAAAGTTATCGTCCGCTTCTGGATTATATCTATACTTTTAGCCTTAGTCGCTATTGCGAGCCTAAAACTGCGATAACTCCCCCCCATCGCCAAGGACAGCACCATGCAAGCAGCTCAAGCTATCGCAACAAGTCGCCCCAAAACCACAGTCTCCTACCACGCAGAGCGTCCATGGGACGGCTGGCTACTCCTAGCCGTTTGCGCTCTTTTAGGTATAGGCGTCGTCATGGTTTACAGCTCCAGCGCAGTGACCGCTAGCTGGGCCGTGGGCGATAGCGCGTATTACCTAAAGCGGCAGTTGCTCTACATGATTTTAGGCTTTTTCACGCTTGCGGCAGGGCTTAAAATCGATTACCGCTGGTACCAACGCCTCATTTACCCCATCTTGTTTGCCACGATCGCGCTGCTTATTGTGGTTGCTTTTTGGGGTACAACGGTAGGCGGCGCTACGCGCTGGATTCGCATAGGCGTTTTTAACTTTCAGCCCGCCGAGATTGCCAAAATCTCCATGGTTCTCGTTCTGGCATACTCCGTTGCTAAAAAGCAGGACAAAATTACGAGTTTCACTGTTGGGCTCATTCCTCACTTTTTAATCGTTGGCTTCGTCATTGGGCTGCTGCTTTTACAACCCGACTTCGGTACGAGCATCATTATTGCGGCACTCATGTTTGTCATTTTATTCGTAGCAGGCACGCGTCTTAGTTACATACTTGCTGCTATCGTCCTCGGTGGCATTGGTGCTTGGCAGCTTATTATTAACAGCGAGTACCGCCTTAAGCGCGTTATGGCCTTCCTCGATCCTTGGTCTCATCAGGGTGACATCGCCTACCAAGTAACCGAAAGCATGATTTCCATTGGCTCTGGCGGCGTAACGGGTCAGGGGCTAGGCGAGGGGCTGGGCAAACTTGGCTTTGTGCCGGAGTTCCACACAGACTTTATTGGATCTGCGATTTGCGAGGAACTTGGTTTTGTTGGTGCCGTGGGTTTGCTTGCGTTGTACGCTATCGTTGTATGGCGCGGTATCCTTATTGCCATTCGCGCTAAAGATGGCTTTGGCAGATATGTCGCTCTTGGGCTGAGCACGCTTATCGGCATGCAGGCCAGCATCAATCTTGGCGTTATCTCGGGCTTGCTTCCCACCAAAGGGCTAACTCTTCCCTTCGTTTCTTTTGGTGGTTCTTCTATGATATGCTGCATGTTTGCGATTGGCGTTTTACTCAATATTTCGCGTTGCGCCGATGATGCATACGCCAAACGCCGCAAAAGCAAGCTCAAGGAGGAGGAGCAGCTGCGTTGGGAACGTAAGCGCGAGCGTATTATGCAGCGTCGCAAGCAAGAGCGCGCCAGTATTTAAGCCTCAATCGCGTTGTCGCTCCATGTTCAATGGTATTTTTTATGGGAGGGGGCTTGCCCTACCCCGAACCTCTCTTTCCAAAAAAGAAAACAAAAATACGCTTTTCTTTACCATTTTGATGCGGATTCTAGGAAACAAGGAATGAGGCAAAGGAGCGACCTAAGGGTCGTGACTGCGCCGAATGACGCAGTTGACGACGAAGACGCGCAAAA
>JBBAEA010000189.1:0-4938 GCA_041656175.1 Bradymonadales bacterium
AGTGGACTCATTGTATCAGAGACTGGGCAACGATAAGAGGACAACTGGATATTTTGCACCCTGGATGGGATGGCGTTAGGAATGAGTAGGTAAACGTGAGTTTACACAAAGAACTTGACACTCCCTTTGTAGAGTGTCTGCTGGTAAGAATCACACAGATGTTAGAGGTCGCATATCTAAATTAGTACATGCGAAAGCTAAAATTACGTACTATATGATGGAAAATAATATATTTAAGGATAATTTAATTTTAATTGATAGTAGTATGGATGAGATCATTGCTGAGACATTGCTATATTTTTATAGAGACGGCATAATAAATTGTGAGGAAATGATAGAAAAGCTTGAAGAATCAAATCCGCTCAAATATGGAAATGTTAAGGCGTATTCTTACAAATTTAAAAAATTTCTTACAGCTGTTGCATTAGGAATGAAACCAGCTACAGCTTGGATGGTGTAGACGAAGTTTCGGGTGGATATATCGTTGTAACAAGAGAAGGAGATGTATTAGCTTATCATATATACAATAGGAATTATTTTGAAGACTATCTTTTAAGGCATACAAAGTATGAAACTGCTTCTACGTCAAGACACGGGTTTGGTGAGCTGTATTTTAATGATAATGATTTATTTTTAAGCTAAACTTACAAATACGTTTTCGTTGATTTTTAAAGGAGCTCTGATTCATGCAAAAACCGTCAAAAGCTAGCTCTAAAAAATAAGAAGAAAATAAGAAAACAAAAAACGCTTTTCTTTGCAATTTTGAGCCTAGTTCTAGGAGGCAAGGAGTGCGGCAAGGGAACGACCTCGAGCTCGTGACCGCGCCAAACGACGACGACGAAATAGGCCAAAATTGCAAAGAAAAAAGGGTTCTAAGGGCGATAGCTCTTACACCACCTATAAATCAGAGCATCCTTAACTGGATTGTGCTTGTCATAACGCTGTATTCGGGTGATATTGGGGGGTAGCAAAAGATCGCCTCGACTTTTTGCCTTAGCAGCGCGCGCTGCGCGCTGGTTGAGCGAATGAGCGAAAACAGCGCACAGCGCAAGGCGCGGCTTAGGCAAAAGGCGAGGAAGCTTTTGCGAGGGGGGCCTTGCCCCCCAGCGGAAGAAAAACGCGAAATTTAGTGTAGATATTGAGTTTGCGAGGTTTACATGGCGAAAGAGCTTTGGAAGGGAAACGAGGCAATAGCGGAGGCGGCGATTCGGGCGGGTTGTCGGCACTATTTTGGCTATCCGATTACGCCGCAGAGCGAGATTCCGGAGTATATGGCGCGTCGAATGCCGGAGGTGGGTGGGGTTTTTGTGCAGTCGGAGTCGGAGGTGGCGGCGATCAACATGGTTTACGGTGCGGCGGGTGCGGGGGCGCGTGCGATGACGACGTCTTCGTCGCCGGGGATCAGTTTGATGCAAGAGGGAATGAGCTATTTGGCGGGCGCGGAGTTGCCGTGTGTGATTGTGAATGTGATGCGCGGGGGGCCGGGTTTAGGGACGATTTTGGCGGCGCAGGGCGACTATTTTCAGGCGACACGTGGGGGTGGGCATGGGGATTATCGAAACATTGTTTTGGCGCCAGTAAACATTCAGGAAGCTGTCCAAATGACGCAAGAAGCCTTTGACTTAGCCGATTTGTATCGCATACCCGTGATGATTTTGCTCGATGGTATGATTGGACAAATGATGGAGGCGATTGAGTGGCCGGAGCTAGAAAAGCGCGAGCTGCCGAGCAAAGAATGGGCAACGACGGGAAATGAGGGGAGAACGAACAGGCGAATAATAAACTCGTTATATATCGATGCGCCGTCTTGTGCACGGCATAATGAACGTTTGGCCAAAAAACATGCGCAAATCGAAAGCCGTGAAGTCCGCTATGTAGGGCGCGGGGTCGAGGGTGCGGAAGTTGTTTTTGTGGCCTACGGAACGCCAGCGCGAATTGCGCAGGCGGCGACGGAGCGTTTGGCTCAGCAGGGTGTTCGGGCTGGGGTTTTTCGTCCGCAGACGCTTTGGCCCTTTCCATATGCGGCTTTGCAGGCGACGCTATGGCAAGAGTCGGTGAAGGCGGTTGTGTGCTTTGAGCTAAGCCATGGTCAAATGCTAGACGACGTGAAGATTGCGCTAGAGGGGCGAAAGTGCTTAGAGTTTGTGGGAAGTTCGGGGGGGGAAGTGTTGGAATTTACGGCTTTGGTGGACTGTGCATTGTCGGCTTTAGCTCGAGTTTAGGAGATTGGGATGACGGTAATTTACGAGCGTTCTAAGGGTTTGAGCGATGCGCAAACGCATTATTGCCCGGGCTGCACGCATGGGATGATCCACAAACTGGTGGCCGAAAGCATGCAAGAGCTTGATATTATTGGTAAAACCATCGGTGTAGCATCGGTGGGTTGCTCAGCCTTTGCCTACGACTATTTCGCCTGCGATATGCAGGCGGCAGCGCACGGTCGCGCCCCCGCGGTGGCTACGGGCATAAAGCGTGTACACCCTAAGTCCTACGTCTTTACCTACCAGGGCGATGGCGATTTAGCGGCCATTGGTTTGGGTGAAATCATCTCGGCAGCCATGCGCGGGGAGAGCATTACGGTGATTTTTATCAATAACGCTGTATATGGCATGACGGGTGGTCAAATGGCGCCGACGACTTTAGTGGGCCAGCGCGCAACGACTGCGCCAGCGGGGCGAAATGCAGAGGGTTACCCGATCAAAATGTGCGAGATTATGGCGCAGCTTGAGGGTTGTATTTACGCAGAGCGTGTTTGCTGTATCGATGTGGCTAGCCACGCAAGGGCGAAGCGCGCGGTGAAAAAAGCCTTTAGTTTACAGGCAGAGAACCGCGGGTTAAGCTTTGTCGAGGTACTTTCGACTTGTTCTACGAACTGGCGAAAAACCGTACTCGAATCAATGCAGTGGCTTAAAACGACGATGACGCAGACATTCCCGCTGGGGGTGTACAAAGATGTGTAAAAGCTAGTGCTTGGACTTTTGTCCGAGTTTGCGGCTAGATGAAAAAACAATCTTCTTGGAGGGTAGAGCTTTTGAGTACACATGAACTAATCATTAGTGGCTTTGGTGGTCAAGGTGTTATGTCGATTGGCAACACGGCAGCACAATTGGCGATGAGCGAGGGTTATGAAGTTTCGTGGCTCCCTTCGTATGGACCAGAAATGCGAGGCGGGACGGCTAATTGCAGTGTCGTTATGTCAACGCGCGAAATCGTTTCCCCCATCATTTCGCAGCCCAGCGAACTTATTGCGATGAACAAGCCATCGCTCGCCCGTTTCGAGAAAAGCGTGCGCGCTGGAGGCATTATACTCATCAACAGCTCGATCATCGAAACGTCTCCAGAGCGCAATGACGTGCGTGTAGTCTATGTGCCAAGCATGCAAATCGCCCAAGAGCTTGGAAACCCTAGGGTTGGCAATATGGCGATGCTCGGCGCCTACATCGAGGCGACGAAGTTTTTGAGCGTTGATGGCGTTGAAGCACTGTTAAAATCGGTCTTCACAGGATCCAAAGCAGATCTTGTAGCGCTTAACTTAGAGGCACTCCGACGTGGGGCTGCTTGCGTTTAATGTAAGTGCTAGCGAATTCAGCTTGGATTGTGTCATAAAAAGAACTCTTCTCCGGTGAAAGACTCACCCAAAAGATAAGGATAACAAGATGCCAGTAATTTCTCTTGAACAACTTCGTGAAACGGCGAACTTAGGTTTCGGAAAAGTTTTTTCTCCGCACATGTTCATTGCATACTATGATCCAGAGCGTGGTTGGCATGATCAACGCATACAGGAATATCAGCCGATTAGCATGGATCCGGCTGCACCCATATTTCACTATGCCCAATCGATTTTTGAGGGTTTAAAAGCCTATCGCCGTCCCGACGGCGAGGTGCAGATTTTTAGGGCTAAGGAGAACGTTGCGCGCTTGAATCGTTCGGCACAGCGTATGGCGATGCCTCTTTTTGACGAGGAGGAGAACTTGCGTGCGCTTGATGCTCTGGTGAATCTGGATCGCGATTGGGTTCCATCGGCGCCTGGCTGCTCGTTGTACTTGCGCCCCACCATGATAGCCGATGGTTGTGGGCTTGGGGCGTCGAGCGCGAAACGCTTTATCTACTTCATTATATGTTCGCCCTCAGGCGCGTATTATTCTAAGGGGATAGCGCCAGTTAGCATACAGATTGAGGAGAAGTACGTTCGCGCTGTGAAGGGTGGAACTGGGCAGGCGAAGGCTGCGGGCAACTACGCTGGTAGTTTTAAGGCGACGGCCGATGCGGTGAAACGTGGTTTTGACCAAGTTTTGTGGCTAGATGGCAAGGAGAATCGCTATATTGAAGAAGTAGGTGCGATGAACATATTCTTTGTTATTGAGGATAGGCTAGTTACACCAGAGCTGTGTGGCTCCATACTGCCGGGGGTAACTCGCGACTCAGTCATTACCTTGGCTCGCGATTTTGGCATCGAAGTCGAGGAGCGTCGTATTGATGTGCGTGAGCTTTACGAAGCGCATCGACATGGGGCGCTGCGCGAGGTTTTCGGTACGGGTACAGCTGCGGTGATTTCGCCAGTCTCAGTGCTAGAGTACAAGGGAGAACGCATAGAGATTAACGGCGCCAAGATTGGTAAATTGTCGCAGCGTATGTATGATCATTTAAGTGGGATCCAGCGAGCTACGATTGAGGATAAGTATAATTGGTGCAGCGTAGTTTCGCGGGATGCGAAGTATTAGCGTAGGGCAAGCGCAAAGTCATTACATGGAGTATTATCAAGGCTCTCATTTGTGGGGGGAAGTTTCCCCCTACGTGTCAACCCCTCGCTTTGCGCGGGTTTGCCACATCCCACAATTCCGACTACGATTTGCGCTGCACTCACGCAGGCTTGCGTTCGATTGCGCAAATCTAGTCTCATTGGGCTATCAACTCGCAAAACACTCAGTTTTGCTCGTT
>JBBAEA010000190.1:0-4901 GCA_041656175.1 Bradymonadales bacterium
ATCGCGACACGGATGTCAGCGATTGGTCGCGGCTGAGGCCGCGCGCGAAGCGGCCACAGCCTGGACGGCTGTGGCACTAAAAAGAAAGCACTCTTTTAAGCACTTTTCGAATAAAATGTCATTTTATCTTCCACCTGCCTTATTTAATTAGCATTCTTAACTTGTGCTTCTCTACAAAATATCTCATTTTGTTTAAAAATGTATCGAATTTGTAAAAATAACTTCGTTATTTCTAGCCGTGCAAAGGTCTCTAATTTGTTAAACTAGAACGCTCAGAATAATTCATGGTTGTTCCTATATAGATGAGTAGCACAAAGTTTAAGAAGCAGCGATGCACACAGATGAATACGGATGAATACAGGTGAATACGGATTATCTCTTCTTTACTGCTGTCTGTTGCTGTCTATCGGTGCTTCTGTGGGCATCAGGCGTATTTTTGGGAAGACTCTGATTCATGTAAAATGGGTAGGAGCAGCTTTCAAACCTGCCCTTGATTAAAACAACAAAAACCTAGCAATTTAAAATAAATCCATAAAATCAAGACTCTACACACAAATACGGGTTCTTGGGGCGAAAGCCCATAAACGGGGTTTGGGTGCTAGCCCCCATTGATCAGAGCTTCCTAAAACAAACCGTCATCTAGAAATCCTAGGGCAGCCGCAAAGTCATGTTTCGCCAAAAACCAGACGGGGCGTCGCGGGGTGTCCCCGCGGAGGGGGTAGACGCAAACCCGCGCACAGCGAGGGGTTGCGGCGTAGGGGGAAACTTCCCCCCCATAAAAAAACTTAAAAGCTGCCAAATATACGACTTTGCGGTTGCCCTGCTAGAAAGTCCCCCCAATAAAGCACAAGCCATAGGGTATTGAAGCAAGACAGCGTGTATTTTTTATGCTAGACTCGTAGCGCTTGTGGCACTGTGCATAATAAGGAGCTAACAATGCGGTGGACGAGACGAGAAATACTAGCTTTAGGCGTAGGAACGGTAGCAAGTCTTGCGCTAGGATTGGTGGGTATTCGCTGGGGTTTTAAGCGCGCTAGCCTGCGTTTTGAAGAGGCGCGGAGCATACCTGGTGAAGCGCTACACTTACATATAGAGAAACTCGAAAATGCGCGAGATCTGCGCGTGGTTTTACGACGCGTTGACTCGGGATCTAGCCACATTGTCGAGGACTTGGGGGCAGCTGTGCTCGGTACTCATAGCGTTGTTACGCCATACTGCAAAGTGGAGGGCGAAAGCTACGAACTCGTTGCAAGTCTTTTAAACGCACGTGGTAAAGAACTACAACGCTCGGAACCAGTCGAGGTTCTTGTACGACCCTTCTGCTTTGGTATGTAATTTTCATCGACTTTTGAGGCAAAGCATGCGTTTTTCAAGCACCATTAGCATTTTTTTCACTCTCTTGTGCATCTTCGGCCTAAACGCAGCCTATGCCCAAGAAGAATTCATCCCCGAGCAATATCGTGTAAAAATCGACGCTGTCGATGTTAGCGACGCGCCAAAGGTACGCATTAGTGCAACTTTTCTAGACAAGCGCAATCGCCCTATTGATCCCAACGATATCCAAGCCGCCGAAGTCTACTGCGACGGCGAGCAACTTCGGGTAACGCCTAAATTATCGAGTTTTTTCGAAGGAACGGTGCCGCTTGATATCGCATTGGTTCTACCGATTTCACAGCGTTTTTCTAAAAACGAGCGCGAAGAGCTAAAGGCTAGCGTAGCTAAACTGATTAAAAGTAAGCGCATGGAAAATGCGCGAGTTGCGGGTTTTTTTGATGATGGACGCGCGATCAACGTTGCCCCGCTAGGCGAGGCGAAGGAAGTTGAGAAGCTGTTAAACGCGATGAATCCCGAGGGGCAACCGTCGTTTTTGTACAGCAGCATCGACAAAGCCATGGAAGAGATGACGGACCCTGCGAAATTTCGCTCTCCCGCTAGACGCGCTATTATTTTAGTCACCGACGCTTTTGACAGCTTTACGTTCCGCTCAGCCGATGTCCAAAGAGAAATGAACGGGATACTCAAAGAAGCGCGCGCACACGACATACGCATCTACGTCATTGTCTTTAAACCCTTTATCCGCGGCTTACTTCCTATGTTCGAAGGCTTGAGTCGAAAGACGGGCGCTACTTATCGCTACGCTGCTACTCCCGATCTTATTGTGCGCGAGGTCGAAGCGGCTTGGGGTGAGGTCGTGGCGCAGCTGCAACTCGACTTTGCCATGCCCAACGCACGTGAAGGCTTGGGCTGTGAATATTCTTTGATTTTAACCAATAAAGACGGATTACGTGTCGAATCCGAACCCTACAAAGAAGTCATATTCGGAAAACTTGCCTTCAACTGGTGGCCTCTTATCATTGCAGGTATAGTATTTGCTTCGCTCTTAATTATCGCTCTTATCGTGTTTTTGCTTGTACGACGTTCGCGAAAAAAGAAGGCTGCGAAGCAAGCCGAGTTAGAAGAGCAACTACTAGCTGAACGCATTGAAAAGGGCGAAGCCTGTCCTAAATGTCGCCGAACCATGATGCCAGATTGGAAGGAATGCATGTTTTGCGCGCGCGAAGCCGCAGAAGAAATTACCGCTGCAAAGGCGCAAGAGCGCGAAAAAGCCTTACAAGACGCCGAAAAGAAAGGCATTAACATTAAAGATAGGCTTTGCAAAGACTGCGGAAGAACCATGATGCCGCAATGGAAGGATTGCCTCTTTTGTCAGGCGGGCATCGGTACTGGGAAAGATGGCAAGAAATCAAAAGCTAAAAAAGGGCTCGCTCCTTTATTTGGTGCACAAGAGAAGGAAGATCCCAACAAGGGTCTCAGAATTTGCCCCAACTGCGAGCGTCCTATGAAAGCACACTGGGAAATATGCATGTACTGCGAAGCCCAACGAGAGCTAGGCGGTGCGCATCGAAGCCCCGAACCCGTGGAACAAGCTAGCGAAAACTTGCGCCCCTGCCCCGACTGTGGCTTAGCCATGAAGGCACACTGGGATATTTGCCTCTATTGCGAAGCAGATAAACATAGAGATTAGTAGAGCTGAAACGCTATATGCTAGCGCGTTATATGATTGCGTGTTTAAGCAATCACTATGCGCGACCTACACTGTGCCACGCGCTCCCAAATGTAACTTTTCGAGCTTAAGCTCCTTGAGTAAATTTGCGCCTCTCTCGTTTTCGGGTGCAAATTCTAGGCGCATCGCAAATCTTTCGAGGTGGTGGCCAGAGTTTCCGCAAGCTCCGGGGCTAAGCCATAAAACGCCAATATCCTTCAGCTCATGCACCCAAAATGCGTGATAATGCCCAGAAATCAAAATATCTACTGGTTTTTTACGCAATTCATCGACGATATCACGACGTGGTCGCAGCGGATCGCCTGCATTATGGATGAGCATAAAACGCAAACCCTCTAGACAAAATCGCTCGCTTTGCTCCAAAAAATAAAAAGCATCACCATCGATATTGCCGCGGATCGCTTTGACGGGCGCTATTTGTCCCAGTTCACGTAAGACGCTTGCGCTGCCAATATCGCCAGCATGCAAAATATGATCTACGCCAGCAAAAAGCTCTTTAATCTTCGTTGGTAAATAACTGTGTGTGTCTGATAGAATTCCGATACGCATAGCATTTTTTAAAGCTGTTAGGGAAAGCTCTGATTTATTGGGGCTACCGCCCCAAACCCCGTCTAAGGGCTAGCGCCCTTAGAACCCGTTTTGTGTGTAGAGCACTGATTTTATTGACTTTATTTTGAAAACTCGCCTGACTTTCGTTGTTTTAATCAAGGGGCAGCTTTGAAACCAGCCCCTACTGTTTTTGCATTAATCAGAGCATCCTTAAGGAATAGAATGAGTTATTAGGCTAAAACACTTTCTCGCCAAAAACGTCAGCACTGGGACTTGGATCGCATTTTTCGTGCAAGTTGTAATTTTTTTTGTCGTGCGAACAACGAACACGCCATGCGCTTCAACTCTGTTCGATGCACAACGAGTTGATAAGATCTGTCGCCGTTGTAGCTTTACCGTGCAACGCCGCTGCGCGTAAACCAGCGTGGGCATGATGGTATACAGCTAAGCAAATTGCATCGTGGTAGTCGATACCGTCGATTTGCGAGCTGGCGATATGCGCAGCGATCATACCTGTAAGCGCGTCACCAAAACCTGGGCCTGCGAGGAATGGCGTCGGTTTTGCCGAAATAGCAAAATCGCCGTTAGGGCAGGCTATGATTGTGCTATGCGCTTTTAGCACCGTGAACACTTGGTATCGTTTTGCAATTTTACAAGCAGCAGCCAAAACGTCATCAAGCAGCTCGCGCGTGCTGCACTTTAACAACAGAGCGGCTTCCCCGATGTGCGGCGTCAGTACGGTGAGTTTTGCCGAAAAGTTGATCTCGCTCTTTGCTAGGGTCCAAAGGGCGTCAGCGTCCAAAACAAGAACTCCTGTGTAGCTGCGCAACTTCTCTAAAACCGCCGTGCTTTGCGCAGTTCGTCCTAGCCCAGGACCACAGGCTATGACATCGGCGCGTTCGATGGCTTTATCGAAGTCCTTACTAAGAACGGAGGATTGTAGTTGCACACTCATTATTTCCGGTAAAATGGTGCTCCCTTCGTCTAGGAACGCAGCCGTGACTAGCCCCGCGCCAGATCGGAGTGCGGCGTGTGCACTTATATTAATCGCACCCGCCATCCCTTTACCGCCGCCGATGAGTAGAGCATGCCCGCACTCAGCTTTATGCGTCGAAAGCCGTCTAGGTTTTAGGACTAAGTTTTTTGCCCACATATCGCTTAGCAGCAGCTTGCGGGCTAAATTTTCGGGCGGCGGCCCCAAACTCAAGTCAATTGCCATAATATTACCGCTATACTCGGGTCCTTGCGAAATAAATAAACCCTGTTTTGGCGCTCCCAAAGTAACGGT
>JBBAEA010000191.1:0-4856 GCA_041656175.1 Bradymonadales bacterium
CTATTGTGTATTTTGTTTGAAATAGTTTGGTACAGCATTTGCAGGAAGTATATTAAAAATCTATGGGCAATGCAGGGTTTTGCGGGACTATATTAAAAAAATAAGCATAAGAAAAACCCCGGAAATCCGGGGCTCTATTCGTGCAACGGTGTCAGGCGCGCGCTATCGGCGACGTGGAGGCCCGTCGGGGCGCCACTCTCCGGCGTCGTACCACTTTCCGCCGTGCCATTCGCCATCGCGCCATTCGCCATCGCGCCAGATGCCGTTGGCCCACACGCCGTTGTACCACACGCCGTCGAACCACTCACCGTTGCGCCACGTCCCGTCGCGCCATTCGCCACCAAACCACGCTCCGTAGTACCACACGCCGTCGAACCACTCACCGTTGCGCCACGTCCCGGCGTGCCAATCTCCGTCGTGCCAGATGCCGTCGTACCAAGCGCCCCTGAACCACTCACCGTCGTGCCACTCACCGTCGTGCCACTCACCGTCAAGCCAATGGCCGCCGTGCCAAATGCCGTTGTACCAAACGCCGTCGTACCAAACGCCGTCGTGCCACTCTCCGTCGTGCCACGCTCCGTTGCCCCAAACGCCGTCGTACCAAACGCCGTCGTACCACATAACCCTGCCGCTCTTTGTGATCTCTATCTGACACCACTCGATGTCGGCTGCCTTCAACCACTCGGGCCAGTTGGCGGGGTAGGCGTCCCCGCGTCGCCAGATGAGGATATCGGTGTTTACGTTGCTCATATCGCTCCCATTCTTAGCAGCGCCCCATGCGCTGCGTTGATATGGTATTCTAGCAGATGCCGTGAAGAATGCAAGCACTAAAATGCTTTATTGTACATTTAGTTTTCTGATAAGCAGCTTGGTGCTTGCGGGAAGTATATTAAAAACCGAAGGCTCTCACTTGTCATGATTTTTAATATAGCATGGTGTGCAAAAATATGGGGGCGCATCGCGCCCCCACCAGAATCAGCTGGCTAGAGTAACCATACTTTCAAGGCGAACATTGCCTTCCTTTGCGGTTGCCTCCCTAAGATAATTGCGTAGGAAGGTTTCGAGGTTTTTGTCTTGCGCCCAACAATGCGCGTTGACGATAACATTTTGATTGACCCGGCGCATTTGCGCCGGATTGTGCTCGACCGCCATCCAGAAAGTGGCACTTGTCGCGGTTTGCCCCGGCTCAATCACCCCAAACTGGGTTCGCCAAACACCGTTTTTATTGAAGGTCGCCCAAATGGCGCTCCTGCCAAGGTTATCGCGGAAAGGTTCGATCGTAACCGCTCGCCACTTCCCGCGAGAGTCGCGGTCGCAGTCGATCGTCCAAAGGCCGCCCGGAACAAAAAGAGTCTCAAGGATGAAGTTGCTGTTGTTGCTGTTCATATTCCGTCTCTCTTTCCCATGCAGCCCCGTGCTGCGTTGATATGATATTCTAGCATATTCTCCGAAGAGTGCAAGCACTAAAATGCTTTATTGTGCATTTTGCTCGACAAAGTTTTTGCCGACTATACTATATTAAAAAACACCCCTCAAGCGATCGTCATTTGCATAACACCCCTTATTAAAAAACCTGTGGCAGGATGAATTTTTAATACAATACTCGAAGCTCATCCCATAGGCTTCAAATTTTTATTGACTTTCCTGCGGAAGTATATTAAAATTATTTATGCAATATTGTCGCTTACGATATGCTTACGCTCGCGCGGGGGCGGGAAGAGAAAATTTGCGTAGTCAAGGCAGAGCATACACTATAAGAAAGAAGAGTGCAAGGTTTATTTTGATAAAAGCCTGAGCTATGTTTTTTAATATAGTATGAGCGGCGAAAAAAGAAAGCCGCCCTGTGGGCGGCTTCAAGTTATCTCAAGATAATCTCCCCTGTGTCAAAGTATCTAGGTAGTTTTTTGATGTATTCAAGCGCGGATCGCGCTCGCTCATATTTTTCCGGAAAATACACATCGAAGTCCCCTACAAGGCATTCTCCTTCTGGACCATAGACGTAGATCTGCGAATAAACTTTATCCGAATCGGTTGGCCTGAGTGTTCTGATGGAAACCTTGGGGTATCCAAGGTTCTTAATGTCTTTACGGACCTGCGCTTTAGTTACGGTGGCTTCGTTGTTCATCCTAACTCTCCTTTGCAGCGCTCCCTGCGCCGCGTCTTGATATGGTATTCTAGCATATTCTCCAAAGAGCGCAAGCACTAAAATGCCTTAATGTGAAATTTATTTGAGACTAGAGTCCAATGTATATTAAAAATATATGGCGATGCAGGATTTTGCTGGACTATATTAAAAAAATAAACATAAGAAAAAACCCAGGATTTCCGGGGCTCCATTGAGCAGCGGGGTCAGGCGCGTGTGACTCGCTGCCTTGTGCTCCAAACGCCGCCGTTGCGCCAATAGCCGCCGTGCCACACGCCTCCGTACCAAGCGCCGGCGTACCAGTTGCCGTTGTACCAATAGCCGTCGTACCACTCTCCGTCGCGCCACTCTCCGCGTTTCCACTCTCCGCTGTACCACTCTCCGTCGCGCCATGTGCCGTTGCACCATGTTCCGTTGCGCCACGTCCCGTCGCGCCACTCTCCGTTGCGCCACGTCCCGGCATGCCAATGGCCGTTGCGCCACGTCCCTGCGCACCACTCTCCGTCGTACCAAGTACCCTCGTGCCACACGCCCTTGTGCCAGACACCATTGTGCCAATCTCCGTCGTGCCAAACTCCGCTGTACCAAGTACCGGCACACCAATCTCCGTTGTACCACACTCCATCGTACCAGTGGCCATCACACCACATTCCGTCGTGCCAGATAACCCTGCCATCCTCTTTAATTTCTGCCCGACACCACTCGATGTCAGCTGCTCTCAACCACTCTGGCCAGTCGGCAGGATACACGTCTCCTCGACGCCAGATGGGAATATCAGTATTTATGTTGCTCATATCTTTTATCCTTAGCAGCGCTCCATGCGCCGCGTTAATATAGTATTCTATCAGTTTCTCCGAAGAATGCAAGCACTAAATTGCTTCATGGCAAACTTTGTTTGAAACTAGAGACCAAGGTATATTAAAAATATACCAGTGGAAGCATTCATGGATTTTTAATATAATAGAACTTGGATTAAAAAAATGGGCGGAACCTCAACAGAAAGAAGCTTCGCCCACACCCTATTAATCAATTTTTGAACAGAGCGCTCCATGCGCCGTGTCCCACGAGCACTGCGGTAAGGAAACCAATGGCGACCATGAGAAAAACGCCTCCAAAGACGGCCCCAATGCCTAGGCCGATAAAGCCAGCCTCGGCAAAGTGAATGCCTAAGAGCATAACAGATAGAGAGAAGAAAAAAGCGATTGCCGAAAGGACGATTAGCGAGATGAAGTCGAAAGCAACCTTGACCATTTTGTTTCTCCTTGGCAGCGCCCCATGCGCTGCGTCTTGATACGGTATTATTGCATGGATTGACTTAGGGCGCAAGCCCTAAAATGCTTTATTGTGCATTTAGTTTGAGACTGGGGCCTAAACCTTATTAAAAATCCTTGGCAGCTGCTGGAATTGCCATATTAAAAATTTGTTGGACGTGGTATCGCTTAGTTTTTAATAAGGTGCAGCTAAGAAAATAAAAAAGCCGCCCGATGGGCGGCTATAAAATCAGTTTCCGATGAGCCCTTGGCAGCCGATAGGCTGACCATTTTCATCCCGGATTAATTTTCCGGGCGAAAAAACGTCCTTCCTGTTGGGCACCGCGGCGCGGACAAGGCCGCTGACTACGTATGCCACTCCCGGCGCGGGCGCGGGAAGTCCTTCCACTTCCCCATAGGTTGCCCGGAACACCGGGCATCCCTTGCCTAGAGGAGAGGGGACAATCTTCTCCATGGTTTCAGTGACGCGAGCAACCTGCCCGCTGGGAGGAAGTTCCCTGCTGAGCGCGCCGGGAATAACAACCACCGAGATTTCGTGGGGGGTTAGGTTGACAATTTCGATGCTCATATCATTTTTCTTTCTTGGCAGGGCATCTCGCTCAAAAGCATCAAGGCGCGCGTTTCGGTTCATGTTGCTCATATCGTTTCCCTTTTCTAGCAGCGCTCCTTGCGCTGCGTTGATATGGTATTCTAGCATATTCTCCGAAGAGTGCAAGCATTAAAATGCTTTAGCTTGCATTTAGTTTGAGACTGGAGTCCAAGGTATATTAAAAATTCATAGCGGGCGATGGAGTCACTATATTAAAAATCTACTCTCATTCCGATGAGTTTTTTAATATAGTGAACCATGGGAAATAAAAAAGCCGCCCATCGGGCGGCTTGGAATCAATCTTGTAACATGCGCTCCTTCACGTCGGGGGGAAGGACTCTTTCTGTTGAGATCCCCCATTTATCATGCGGCTCGTTAGCCGCATAAACAACATACTCTCCATTAATTAATTTGGAGATAATCCCGAAGTAGCCATCTCCACGGCTGCACGTCGGAGTCCAGTCCGAAAATGTGTGCCCTCGATGGGCAAGCTCGGTGATGGTTGTTCTAAGCGCGGCACCGCGAACGGTGCGAAGGAGGAGTAGAAGGGAATCCGTTGTGAGTGCATCGGCGTTGAAGTTGTTGCTCATATTCCGTCTCTCTTTCTGTCAGCGCCCCTTGCGCCGTCTTGATATGATATTCTAGCAGATTCTGCGAAGAGCGCAAGCACTAAAATGCTTTATTGTGCATTTTGTTTGAGACTGGAGTCTATGGCATGGTACCTGCAGGAAGTATATTAAAAATCTATGGGCGATGCAGGGTTTTGCGGGACTATATTAAAAATTTATTGGACGTGGTATCGCTTAGTTTTTTTAATATAGTAGACCATCGGGAAAAAGAAAGCCGCCCGAAG
>JBBAEA010000192.1:0-4789 GCA_041656175.1 Bradymonadales bacterium
CCCCCCTCCAAAAAAGAAAACAAAATGGTACAAGCTTTTTCTGTACAAACTGTGTGATTTTTAGCCGAACTGATTATTTTATTCGGTGATTCTGATGAGTGAGCTTTCTCGTTTAAGAAAATGATGAGTTTTGCTTCGGAGCAAAGCTCGTTCTTGCAACCATTATGTTGCTGATTTGGGCATAAAAGATTTCCGTAATGGTGCGCCGCCGTACCCCTATCCCTTCAATCGCGACACGGCCACAGCCTAGACGGCTGTGGCACTAAAAAAAGCACTCTTTTAAGGAAACTCTGATTCATTGGCGCTCCGCCCCAAACCCCGCTAAGGGCTATCGCGCTATAAAACTTGCTAAGAAAAGCATCATTGCTCTTTGATTAAGTTCAAGTAAGCCAATATAGCTTTCCGCACTGTATTTTAGCTGCTTTTTCACTGCTCTTGCATTTAGCAAAGTATCCCTAAGTTGATAGCATTTTGGGCTTTTATTTTTTGCAAAATGTCGCATTTTGTTTAAAACAGTATCGGATTTGTAGAATTATATTCATGATTTCTAGACGTGCAATCCTCTCTTTTATGGACTTATTATTTTGAATTCCTGCAAGATTTTCGCTGCTCTGTGATAGCTATTTCTCGACTGCTTTGCATTGTTCAGAGCAATCTAAGTAGCCTAGCCCTCTCTTGATCTTGAGACTTTAAAGTTCTAGGAAGGTCGCTAATGTTAGCTTCGCAATTTTGCGTGGCGGCAAACTTTTCATAGGAGGATCACCAAGACGATGAGAAAGCGGGATTCAGAGTATGGTTTAGTATTACGTTCTAAGCTCTTTTGTAGGCAAAGAACGATGGAATCAGCTCATACGATAACATTAAACTTTGCGGGTTTAATGCTTTTCGCAACGGCAATATTTGTTTGTTGTTTTAGCATCTTTAGCTGAGAATTACCCCATATACGCGAGTACATGGAATACGGTGAGCAATGCGGTGAAGGGAAGTACCCCTATAATAGCTGTCGACGCAATCAGTACTGCGAAAAGGAGACGGAAACTTGTATAGATGCAGGTGCTCCTTGCATGGAGCCCGAGGATGTACCCGCGGATTCGCGCTCAGTGACGAAGTTTGGCTACTGCATGCCAGAGTATGGCTGTACAGCCTCAAAGCTCTGCGTCTTGGGATTTGAGAGCTGTGAACGTAATAGCGACTGTGAATGGCCCCTAACCTGCGAAGCCGGTGAGTGTTCATGTGGGCAGAATACTTGCGGGAGCGACTTTAAATGCTGTTCTAATATAGATAACAGCCGTACGTGTAATAACTTTGACTTTCACCATATGAAGTCATGCGGTGTTTGTCTTGATGGTTTTGCGAACTGCGACGAGGATTGGGTCAATGGCTGTGAAACAGATCTTATGAATAGCAAAGAGCACTGCGGCTACTGCAATAACAGTTGCGAACTGGTGTGTAAATTTGGCAGTTGCCGTAGTAGAGAATGCGACGGTCATGAAGTCTTTTGTGAAGAGCTAGGGCGTTGCATTGCTTTTGATGTTTACCATTTTAGCGAGTGTGGCATTTGCGCTGAAGGTTTTGCCGATTGCGACAATGACTTAGTCAAAAACGGCTGCGAAACCGATTTAGCATCGTCCAATCGCAAGGACTGCAAGACTTGTATAGATGGCTGGGGCAGTTGTGTGGCCGATGATTGTAGAACAGAACTCAGCAATAATAGGAACCATTGCGGCGAATGCCATAATGCTTGTAAACCTGGCGAGTTTTGTAGCGATGCTAGTTGTGGCTTGGAATGCGCGCAGCAGATATGCACATACAAGAACGAGCCACAATGCGTTAATCTTAGCAATTTTAACCTGATCGATTGCAATACTTGCGCCACTGGCTACGGCAACTGCAACGATGATCTTGCCAAAGACGGTTGCGAAACCGATTTAGCTAAAAACAACCTAGCTGCTTGCGGAGTCTGCGATGGGAAATCCTGCAAAGATGATGACGGTCTTTGTGTATCGAACCTACACAACGCTAAAGCCTGTGGTGGTGGGTGCAAAGATTGTAATGATTTACCCAATGTCCAAATTGGTCAATGCCAAAATGGCATATGCAAAGTTGGCGCTTGCAAGCCAAACTATGGTAACTGTAACGGCAACGATGACGACGGCTGTGAAACTTTGTTCCCAACACGAACTACTGCCTAAAAGGAACTGTGTGTTCACCCAAGAATAGTACCGCGACATGTGGCCCAAGCTGCATTGATTGCACAGTGAATAACAATAATGTTGCCTCACACACGTGCAATAACGGCGTATGCGGTATCGGCACGTGTATAGAGGGATTTGCCAATTGCGACAAGATTATTAGCAATGGCTGCGAGCTAGACTTAAACGCCAACAATCTTTCTGACTGCGGAGTGTGCAAGTCTGGCTATTGCATGAAGAATGGAAGGTGCCAAGCAAATACAAACCCCAACAGTTGTGGAGCTGGCTGCGTTGATTGTACGGTTGGTTCCTATGGCGCAAGCTGTGATGGAGGAAGTTGTCGAGCTAACAGCTGTATGACTGACTTCGAACACAACGGAAGAATATGTTGCAAGAAATCTAAAGATGCGTTTACAACTCTGCTTAGGGACTCTAATGTTGCATGCAACTATCGATGTGAATATCGCACCGAAACCTATGTCGAAGAAATAAATTCATGTGCGAATCCCTTGCTTGATCCTAGAGTTTGTAAAGACTATGTAGGAGATTCTTGCAATGATGATTACCATGTTTGTAGCGACGGATACTGCGCAGAGGCGACAGCTGAAAACTGTGGACCAGGCGCTTGTGCTTCTATAGCTTCTCCAGAATATTGCTGCTACGATAGATTTTTAAATGGTTGGGACTGTTTTGACACTGAGTGGGGAGGTCAAGATTACACTCGCTGTATCCAACTGTTAAAGTAATAGAGTTTTGCACGGGGGAAACTTCTTTTCTTGTTGCATAAGAGAATGTGAAAAAAATCACTATTTTGGTACGTGCAAAGGTCTCCAAAGCACATATCTTTTCTATTAGGGATGCTCTGATTAATGTAAAAATAGTAGGGGGCAGCATTCAAACCTGCCCTTACTTAAAACAACGAAAGTCAGGCGAGCGTTTAAAATAAGGTCAATAAAATCAAGGCAGTACGCAAAAACGGGTTCTAAGAGCGATAGCCCTAATATATAATCAAAGTTTCATTTGGGCTGCTCTGGCGCATTTTGCGGGCTACACTTTACGCGATTGTTTGTCGTACAGAATGGAAGCCACAATACTAATGAAGATCGAACCAGCCACTACGCTTAGGGAGGACCAGTTCGGGAGGTGGAAGGCGACGTGCTGAGTATCAAAGGCTAGGTTATAGAGCGCGTAAGCAGCAGGAATAAGGAGCTTAACGCCAACATAAGCCAAAATAAGGCCGATCGCGTACTTTAAGAAGCGGAACTTCTCAAGTATGCTCGCCAGTACAAAGTACAACGAACGTAGCCCGAGTATGGCGAAAATATTGGAAGTAAAAACGATGAAGGGGTCAGTGGTAATCGCGAAAATAGCAGGGATGGAATCGACGGCGAAGACGATGTCGGAGCTCTCAACGACGATGAGCGCCAAAAATAGCGGAGTCATGAGCCATTTTCCGTCGATCTTGAGAAAGAAGTGCATGCCCTCGATTTTTTCGGTTACGGGCATGAACTTTTTGGCGACTTTGAGCAAAACATTGTCTTGGGGATTACTATCGTCGTGGTCGCCAGCAAAAGTTGTTTTGAAAGCGATGAATATAAGAAAAGCGCCAAAAATCCACAGCACCCAGCTAAATTGTGCAATCGCTACGGCGCCAATACCAATCATAATTCCACGGAAGATAAGCGCTCCAAGTATACCCCAAAATAGTACGCGATGCTGAAACTCAAGCGGAACGCGGAAAGCTGCAAAAACCATAGCGATAACAGCTATATTATCAAGAGATAAAGCCTTCTCAATGAGATAGCCCGTAATGTAATTAGTCGTTGCCGTTATACCATCGTCATCTGCCCCGTCATGGCGTCCGATCCCCCACCAGTGGTTTTCGTACATAAAATAGATAGCAACAGAAAAGAGCAGCGCAAGACCAATCCAAAAAAGCGTCCACTTTAGGGCTTCAGAAGTTCCAATGACATGCGTTTTTCGATTAAAGACGCCTAAGTCAAGGGAAAGTAAGAAAATAACTAAGATTAAAAAAAGAATCCAAGGGGTAATCGCCATAATAGACCTTATAAAAAGCTAGAAAGCGTTAGTTGCTTTGATAAACCCAAAATAACAAAGTAAAAACCTTATCCTTGTTCTAAGGGCGAGCACTGTTTTTCAGCGCATGCAGCTACTAAATCCGCTAGGGACTTAGTACTTAAATAGCTGCATTACGATTTTTGTGCCATCTTGGCAAGCTCAGATGAGGGGGGTTCCGATTCATAGGATAGTTGCCAAAAAGCTGCTAGGCTAAGGTCTGGAAAGCTAGCTTGGCTTATTTCAACTCAGTCAAAAAATCGAATAATGCTTTTCTTTGCCATTTTGATGCGCTAGTCCCCTTCATAAAATCTTGGGTTATGCCTACCAGTGAGGCAGTTCTTTGCTTTGAGCAGGGGGCAGCTCAAGTACAAAGTCGTTAAATGGATAATTTTAAAGACTTTTTTTGTGGGGGAAGTGTCCCCCTACGTGTCAACCCCACGCTTTGCGCGGGTTTGCCACTACCCCCTCCGCGGGGACACCCCGCGACGCCCCGTCCAATTTTGGCAAAACAGGAGTTT
>JBBAEA010000193.1:0-4556 GCA_041656175.1 Bradymonadales bacterium
CCGGTAATAATAGCAGAGAGGCCACACCCGATCCCATCCCGAACTCGGAAGTTAAGCTCTCGTGCGCCGATGGTACTGCGTGGGTGACTGCGTGGGAGAGTAGGACATTGCCGGCTTTTTTTTTGATTTTATGGGGGCGATTCTGTCGTCGCTGGCTGCTTCGTGAACCTTTTTTTTGATTTTATGGGGGCGATTCTGTCGTCGCTGGCTGCTTCGTGAACCTTAGTTCACGTCAGCAGCCAGCTCCTAGAATCGCCTCCCATAAAATCAAAAAAACCGTTGTTTGTTCTTTTGGTTTTTTCTTTTTGTAGCCCTTTGTTTTGAACATGGGGCTTTTTTTTGTTCTTCTTTTGTTTGGCTACATCGCTGCTTGCTTTGTGAGCCCTAGTGCGCGTCAACAGCCAGCTCCCGAATTGCGTGGTTTGTTCTTTTTCCTCCACCAAAGGAAGCCTTTGAAAACAGGGGGCGCGTGATTTTTTGCTTGTTTTAGGGTTTTGCTTCAACAAGGTCTAAGATTCCTTGTATGAAAGGAGAAATGCTCGATGCGTCAAACACCACTTGCCCTTTCCTTGGTACTCATCCTTTGTCTCGTCGCTTCGTGCCAAATAAAAGAGGAGCGCATAGAGGAGCAAGCCGTCACGGAGCCATCGGAGCCTCATGTGGCCGAGGCCGACTTAGCCGAAGAAGCTGTGCCTGATGCAGAGTTAGCCGAAGCCCAGGGTGCCGCGAAACCAAGAATTTGCCCCAAGGGCTCTGTGATGAGTGAAGACAAGACCCAATGTCTGTGTGATGGAGATGCCATGCCGCTTTCAGCCGAGCTGCAATCTTGGTTTTGTGTAGATGATTGGACGGCATTGCATAATAGCCACCGAGCTTTTCGTGGTTCAGCATTTACGAAGCGCTGGCGCTGCTATAGTGAGTCAGGCTGCCAATGTGGTGAGCAAACTTGCGGATTTTTGGGGGATTGCGTTGAAGGTGCTTGCCGCTGCAAAAGGCATAAGACACCTGAACAGGACTGGTCGCAGTACAATTGTTATCACAATGACCACGCGTATCTGGATATCAACGATAATTATTTTGAGAAAATTAGCACTTGGACCTGCAATCAAGATGCTTGTCGCTGCGGCTCCATGCAGTGTGCTCGCGGAGCACAGTGCAAGGATGGGCAATGTTATTGCGGTGTACAAGCGCAGCCCGAGGACTTTGCGAACTATGAGTGCCGCGACGATTACTGGTTGTGCATGAAGAATGACGGCTGCCAGTGTGAAGCGCAAATGTGCTCAAAAGATGAGTTCTGCTTGGCCGACAGCTGTCAGCGCAAAAATAAATTGTGTGGAAATAGTCTGCTCGCCGGCAACTTAGCCGACTACGACTGTTCTGAGAATTATGTACTAGGTTTTGGGACTACCGCCTACGCTTGGATTTGTAAAAATGAGGCTGGCTGCCAATGCGGCATAGGGAAATGTGGTCTAGGGGGTAGCTGCGACGACGGAGACTGCCAATGCAGTGAGCCAGGATTTAAGGGGGTAGAGCAGTATCAATGCTATAGAGATCTGTCCAAAGCTGACAGCTTCGATCGCGGTGCTGAATATTATTGGATCTGTAATCGCATGGAAGGCTGTCGATGCGGCACAAAGGGGCGTTGCGAGCTTGGGGAAAGCTGCGATCCAGATACGGGGAAATGTGAGATGCGCGAAGACCGACCGCAACATCTTAAGCAATATGTGTGGGATAGTTGGTCTCGCCAATGGGTTTGCAAGCAAGGACAAGGGTGTGCTTGTGGTGAGAATAAATGTTTGCCTTATGATGCATGCTCTATGGGGAGCTGTGAACCACCGCCTAATTCTACTGCACCCGAGGGAAAATGCGGCACAGAGAAAGCACCTTCATCCTATTTCTACGAATGTGAAGATCAACGCTGGGTGTGTAAAGGACCTGGGGACGATTGGTCAGAGCTGCGCTCAGATGATGGGGAGTGCTTTTGTGGCAAGCAACGCTGCGAACTTGGTACGCAATGCAGTGGGGGAAGATGTCTTTGCGACGGCATGCATGCAGATTCTGCGGCTGATTTTAAAGGCTATCGCTGTGAAAATAACGAGTGGCTTTGCCAAAGTGAAGATGGCTGCGCTTGTGCCAACGCAAAGGCTCCGCAAAACGCTGTGTGTAAACAAGCTAAGATTACTTGCGCGGGGATAGCCTTGCAAGATGGAATGAACCCGCTTCACTATGCTTGTGAAGAAGGCAAATGGCTCTGCAAAAAAGATTGTGCTTGTGGTGAAGAGCCGTGCATCGCGGGCACCTATTGCGAAGATAATAAGTGTTATTGTGGCTACGCAACAGTAAGCGAAAAACTGGTGAATTCCTTCCAATGCTTGCGTGGGGAGATCACCTGCACAAGCCCCAAGGGCTGTGCTTATGGCGATATCGTGTGCCCCCATGGTAGCAATTTGCGGGGTGGCGATTGTTTTTGTGGCGCTGCTTTTCTTATCAAACAGAGCTACCCCGATAACGTTCATTGTAAAGAGCGAGATCTTGTTTGCACAAGCGCTGATGGCTGCAAGTTACACGGTATTTTATGTCCCGAGGGTGCGAAAATAATTTCCAATAAGTGTTTTTGTAACGATGTAATCGTCGATGAAAGTTATCCCTATGAGTTTCAATGCAGCGATGGCAAGTGTCTCAACATCAAGGGCTGTAAATGTGGCAAAAAACGATGTGCTTATGGCATGCAATGCAAGGACAATACCTGCTATTGCAAAGATGAGGCATTCGATTCGGCTCGCCCGCAAGAGTACCGTTGTGTATATTCAGGAGCCGTGTGCAAAAACCCCAAGGGCTGTAGCTGTGGAACCCAAAAATGCGCACTAGAAGCAATGTGCAAAAATGGACAATGCCTCTGCGATGGAGAAGCAGCACCAGAAAATATGCAGGACTACTACTGCAGCGAGAGTGGATGGATCTGCAAGAAAAACGAGGGCTGTGCTTGCGCCGATCAGCATTGCGCGATGAATGCATTTTGTACCGAGGGTTTCTGTAAAAGCTCCCGAAGCGATGTTGAGGTATGTAAAACGGACAATAAGCTGTGTTATGGCGACTGCGATGAGGATGGCTTTTGCAGCTGTGGTGGCAGCAGGGCGGGTGCAGTGCGCGAAAATTGCCTTGATGGGAGAGGGACAGACCCAGGCTCATGGGCGAATGGTGTCAATTGGGTGGCTGATGAAATGGACTACGAATACGCAAAGCTCAATACATTGCTGAGTTAAAGGCGATAGCAGAGCGTGACCCAGAGATGGATGATAGCTCAATAATCCAAAAATTGCTGAGCCTAGGTAATTGTATCGATGAGCACGCGCCTGACGACCTATCGGCGTATCGCTGTCACCTAGGCGCTTGGAAGTGCGCAAAAGAGCACTGCCCTTGCGGCGAGGAGCAGTGCCAAAAAGCTGCATATTGTGTCGCCAACAAGTGGTGCGCCGCGCAATAAGACAAGGAGGTGGATGCTGGTGTTGATCGAGTGTAACTATTCAGGTCTTTAATTGTCTTTTTTTTGGGGGGGGGCTAAAGCCCCCCTACGCCCGAGCCTCCTCGCAAACTGTTAACAAGCGCGTAAAAAATGTGCCGTCTCGGCTATTCGCCGAGCCAGCCCATTTTTTGCGCTTGTAACACAGCTCGCCTCGGGGGTCTCGGGCTACCCCCCTCACACCAATAATCCCATACTATGCGCTGTTTCTCTGTATTCAGACATATTTTGTTTAAATAAAATGTTGTATATTTGACAAAAATTCAACAAAAACAAATAAATTATAGAGTTTTGGGCGCATAGTAGCATACCCACCGCTTGGAAGGCGTGCTCTTGCCCGAAGCAAAATAGCAGAAAGCCTTTCAACGGGGGGCAAGCTCTAAGATAATACTAACCCTACCACGAAAAGTTTTTTACCACGAAAAACACGAAAGGCACGAAAAGCTTCTTTACCACGAAAAACACAAAAGGCACGAATGCCTATAACAAATCAAGCTGGGCAAGTAAGAATAAAAAAAAGTTTTTCGTGTATTTTCGTGTTTCAAAATTTAAAGACACAAAAGGCACGAATGCCTATAACAAATCAAGCTGGTTTTGTAAGAGTAAAAAAGAATTTTTCGTGTATTTTCGTGTTTTTCGTGGTTCAAAATTTAAAAGCACGAAAGGCACGAATGCCTATAACAAATCAAGCTGGTTTTGTAAGAGTAAAAAAGAATTTTTCGTGTATTTTCGTGTTTTTCGTGGTTCAAAATTTAAAGACACAAAAGGCACGAATGCCTATAACAAATCAAGCTGGGCAAGTAAGAATAAAAAAGAATTTTTCGTGTGTTTTCGTGTTTTTCGTGGTTCAAAATTTAAAGACACGAAAGGCACGAATGCCTATAACAAATCAAGCTGGGCAAGTAAGAATAAAAAAGAATTTTTCGTGTATTTTCGTGTTTTTCGTGGTTCAAAATTTAAAAGCACGAAAGGCACGAATGCCTATAACAAATCAAGCTGGTTTTGTAAGAGTAAAAAAGAATTTTTCGTGTATTTT
>JBBAEA010000194.1:0-4508 GCA_041656175.1 Bradymonadales bacterium
TACGCGTCAATTCGCTGAGTGTCAAGTTTTATTTTCACTTTTTTCGCTTTTTTGCAAAAATCCGCATATACGCTAGGTTTTGCTTGTGGGGCGCTGCCCCACGCCCCGTTTTTCTTTGCCATTTTGGCCTATTTCGTCGTCGGCGGCGTCGTTTGGCGCGGTCACGACCTCGAGGTCGTTCCCTTGCCGCACTCCTTGCCTCCTAGAACTAGGCTCAAAATGGCAAAGAAAAGATGTTTTTGTTTTCTTATTTTCAATATGCTGTGTACAAATAGGGTGCAAAGTTCTCTCTTGCTCAATCACGGTGCATTATCGTTAGCTTTTTCCCAAACGCCGTTATCTCCATAATCTCTCAACCATACAATCAACTTGACCAAATCCTCTGGCACATCAACACCACGAGCATCTGTGTTGATGATCTTTTTAGTGCCATCGGCATAATCTACACTCAATTCGTATTTTCTCACATCCGTAATACCACTAAAATATCGTTCTTCCAGCTTAAGAATATCAGCGCGTTCTACCGCTTGCATGAGCTGTGCAAAATCTGAATGAGACAAAAGTCCTTGATACATACCGAGTGTCTTACGATCAAAGTTTTTAGGCAATCTCCCTGCACCATGCACATCCTTAGTCGTTGTCCGATCTTTAAAAACCGTTAGAGTAAATGATAGGGCAGGGCCTAAGGACATCGAAACGTACAGCGTCAATTTGTCGATGTTTAATCGCAATGCCTCTGGCTCATCCCGAATCACATCCTCCGCTGGCTCATCCCGAATCACATCCTCCGCTGGCTCACCCCAAATCACATCCTCCGCCAGCAGCCTAGCGCTCACTTCGCCGTCGTCCTGCACGATATTGGATGGCTCATCTTGAATTCTTGGCTCTTCAATACTCGGCGTAAGCCTTTCACTTACTTCAACTTTAACGCTCCCATTGGGTGCATTTTGTACTGGCTCAACGATAGATTCGGTTTTGGCTTGACATGCTAAAAATATTACGATGATACCAATACAGCCGACGATAAGTATTTGTTTCATTCCTGTGCTCCTTGACTTATGGCTAGCGCATTAATCTGATCCAACGTCTGTTCCATGACCTTTTCAATAATATATATATAGAAAGCCCTTTAGAAAATAAATGAAGCAAAGCTTGTTCTTACCTTCTCATCGGATGCTTGTGTAGTGTATTGATTTTATTGACTTTATTTCGAATACCAGCTTGGCTTTTTTGCTTTACTCTATTTACTATTTCACTGCTTTTGCATTGTTCAGGGGCAGGTTTGAAACTAGGGCAGGTTTGAAACCTGCCCCTACAATTGTTTTTGCCTTTTTTCACATTGATCTAGGGAGCCGCATAGAAAGCTGCCCCTACAGCAAAAGCACTTTGATTGTTCGAGGCTAGCGCCATTAGAACGCGAATCGCTCTGAATTTTATCACGCCTATCATTAAATATGCCACAGCGTGGTGCGGGGGGTAGCGCGGGATCGCCGAGCAAAAGGCGCAATGAACGCATTTTGTGCGCTGGATGAGCGTCTAGCGAATACAGCGCACAAAATCGTGCGCGAATTGGCGAATTTTGAGAGGAAGCCCGCGCGTAGGGGGGCTTTGAGCCCCCCCTCCAAAAAAAGCCCTATTTCCTAAGCTTTAAGCGGCTACAGCGAGTCAAATCTTTGGCGAATGAACTCCGAGAGCAAACGGCCCCGCGCCTCCCAGGTCAAGCGCTTAGCACACTGCGCCGACGCATCGGATAACGCCTTAATTTTGGCGGGCGTCTCGATGAGTTCGTGGAATTTTTTAATCGCAGCCTCGGCATCACCCTGCGGAACGAGGCAGGCGTTTTGCTCGTTGAGAATCTCCGCGGTATCGTCCGCAATGGGGGCAAAAATCGCGCGTTTTGCGCCAAAATAGCTATAGATTTTAATAGGCAAAACGGTGTTGGAGTTCTTCTTAATTTCACGCGGCGTGAGGGGTAACAAGAGGATATCGGCAGCACATAAGTACTGCGGCAACTCATCGAACTTGACCCAGCCTCTGAGCGTCACATTGGGAAGGGTGGCAAGTCGGCGCTCCAGAGGACCGTCGCCGCGCGAACCCAAAAAAACAAAGTGTGCATTTGGCGAAGCCTCGGCGAGGTCAATCAGCGAGTCCACCCCCTTTTCGGGATCCATGCGCCCAGCGTAAATCGCCGTCAGTTTATCTTTGGCTAGCCCTAGCTTTTGGCGCGCCTGCTTTGCGGTGCAATCGCTATCAAAGAGCGCTGGGTTGTAGCCGTTATACGCGGTAATGACGCGATCGCTAGCGGCGCCCATTCCTAGGTACGATTGGCGCGAGAACTCGGAGTGTGTGGCAATGCCCAAAAATCGCGGATTTGCAAAAAAGCGTTTAAACAGGGGTACAAATGCGCGGTGGTATTGTATTGGCCAAGGTCTGTAGGTGTCGTAAACAACGGGGAGCCCCATGGCGAGCGCTGCCGCTACCGCGGGGATGTTACGTGAATACACGAGGTCGAAGTTTCGCAGCTTTTTTCGCAGCAATGTCGTACAAAGTGTCGGGTGTAACACTTTTTGCAAAACCCGTGGCCCAGGGAAGAGCGAGTGTATGTGTTCGACGCTAAAATCGCCGTCAACGTGGTAGAAGGCCTTGAGTTCATCGACGCTCGTTGTTGCTTCTTCGTTGCTAGCTGGCATGAACAGTGTAATATCAAAATCGCAGAGAGAGAGAGCAGATATGGTATTGATGAGCTGTTCCGACTCCGCGGTGGCTGCGGGTAAAATTTGATCGAATATATATGCAAGTTT
The DNA here is from genome assembly GCA_041656175.1 of Bradymonadales bacterium. Classification (GTDB taxonomy): domain Bacteria; phylum Myxococcota_A; class Bradymonadia; order UBA4248; family UBA4248; genus JBBAEA01. The sequence continues at coordinate 2,802 of JBBAEA010000194.1, forward strand.
GAGTTTGGCTGTCACTGGCAAATCCTATGTATTGTGCTGATACAATTTTGCTTTTACGAACATGTGTATTGGACTTAGTAAACGCATAATCACGTAGGACTAAATATTATGAACACTTTTTATCTAAATGCGCTTTTTGTATCATACTGTAATTTAGCGTATGTTATTACTAATTTTACTCTTCTTAGCAGCTACAAAAATAAACACCATAAGGACACTCTGTTCAAAGCAAAAACCAGTCATAAAAAGAGCTAATGAAAGTAAAGAGAGTCAGGCGAGTTTTCAAAATTAAGCCAATAAAATCAATACAGTATGCAGAAGAACAGCATCCAAGGTCAATAGCCCCAAATAATCAGAGCTTCCTTAAGCGTTTGGAAGGCAGCACCAATGGTTGATACTTTGTATAGTATTTAGCGTACGAGAGCACGTGGCGAAGTTTTCGTATTGGGCCCATGTGTTTAAACGATGGCCAAAAGAGGTTGCAGCTGTTACAGGGGACGAGTTTGTCTCGTTGTCCGCTTCGCTGCATATCGCGTACGTATCTGGCCTCGGGGCTGTTAAAAACTTCTAGTACGGACTGCTCCACGACGTTGCCCCAGCCATACTCTCCCTCTTGATCCATGCAACAAAGTGTGGTTTTCCCATTTACCAAAATATCCAATCTATCGATATGTTCGCAGGGGAAATCGGGAACAGGCAAAGTAGACGCGATGTCGCCTTTATAATTAAAGAGCCCAACCGCCATGTGATTTACGCCTAATTCTCTGCATAGCTCTTTAAAGCGTATGAGCTCATCCTCCGTCGTATCATCGACTAGGGTGAGCCGCAGAGTAATGGTTTTGGCTACAGGCCCCTTCGGGCTAGCTGCACAGAGAGTGCGAATGTTCTGCATCGTTCTCTCGAAGGAAAGCCCTACGATGTCTTCGTACTTCTCTTTGTCGATGGTGTTAAGGGAAATATAGAGTTTATCGACTCTCAGTTCTCGCAACGCGTCGCTTTTTTGCTTCGTTAGCGCAGCTCCGTTTGAGTAGAGGCGCAACTTAGTGTTTGGGAGTTCATCGTTAATATAGGCGAGTCTTTCTAGAATATTGGGATCGACGAAGGGTTCACCTTGTAGAAATGGCTCAATTGCAGGCAACGAGAACTCTTTACAATCGTCTATGATTTTTTTGAAGAGCGCCTCATCCATGACTTGCCTGTTCCTTGCCAACGAGTTGTTTGGGCAAAACTTACAGCGCGCGTTACATCTATTGGTCGTCTCAATTGCTACTAGCCGCGGGTACTCAATTTTCATCAATACTCCTTTATCCCACCCCACTCCCTTGTAGTAGATAAGATCTATGATATAGCTCAAAGGAATACTTAGCCATAAAAAAAAGCGACATGCTAAGCATGCCGCTTTTTTTTATGGAGAATAACGGGTTCGAACCGATGACCTCCTGCGTGCAAGGCAGGCGCTCTCCCAGCTGAGCTAATTCCCCTATTATGGGCCTGGGTAGACTCGAACTACCGACCTCACGCTTATCAGGCGTGCGCTCTAACCTGCTGAGCTACAAGCCCATCGGCGAACATTAAGCCGACGATGAACAATACGAGAGAAAAAACTTGATAAGTGCGTATGACCTCAGATGTCGTTGCCAATAGTTTTAGCTACTAGCGTATGACTCCGTTAAAGGAGGTGATCCAACCGCAGGTTCCCCTACGGTT
>JBBAEA010000195.1:0-4487 GCA_041656175.1 Bradymonadales bacterium
GGGGGGGGGTAGCGCAAGATCACCCATAAAAGGCGCTTAATGACGCACGACGTGCGAAGGTTGCGCGAATAGCGCAAACTTTGCACGTCGTAAAGCGGAATTTAGCGCATTTTAAGGGAAGCTTGCGCGTAGGGGGGCTTTGAGCCCCCCAGCAAAACGAAACGTCGCTGCTCCTAAAGGGGAGCAAACACTGTCCAAAAATCCAAGGGTGGAGTAACGACTATCCACATTATGGATAGAGAAGAGAAAAGGACAAAAAGAGGCGCGAGCGGGCGCTGGCGTGGCTTAAACAATGGCTAAAATCGAATTAAGCTAATACGGCATAGTTTTTGCACACATAGACTATGAAGGCTGTTTTTGCGCGAAGCAAACGGCAAGTTTAACTTTTGAAAAAGGCAAGATAAAATGACAAAAAAAGGCGTAAATATTAAGCCAGCAAGCGGAAAACTAGGCGTGCTCATTCCAGGCTTGGGCGCTGTATCTAGCACCTTGATCGCGGGTGTCTTTGACGTATTACGTGGCCATGGAAAACCAATCGGTAGCGTAACGCAAATGGGAACCATTCGACTCGGAAAGCGCACCGATGGCCGCTCGCCGCTAATCAAGGATTTCGTGCCTTTAGCGCCGCTCAAAGACTTGGTTTTTGGCGGCTGGGACGTACACGGCGAGAACGTGTATGAGGTTTGCAAGCGCTCAGCGGTGCTCAAGAACGAAGATTTGGAGCCACTCAAAGCGCAGCTCGAAGCGATCAAACCCATGGACGCTGTATTTGACAAGGCTTGGGTACACAATCTTGAGGCGCCCCACGTAAAATCCGCGGCCACAAAATACGACCTAGCCATGCTCCTTGTCCAAGATATGAAGCGCTTCAAAGCAGAGCACGGCGTTGATCGCTTGGTTATGATTTGGTGCGGCTCAACCGAAGTACACACCGACCTTTGCGACGCGCACCTTAGCACGGAAAAATTCGTTCAAGCCCTCAAAGACAACCACGAAGCCATCTCCCCATCGATGATCTACGCCTACGCCGCCATCATCAGCGACGTCCCCTACATCAACGGCGCCCCAAACCTCGCCGTCGACACGCCCGCCCTCCGCGAACTCGCACGCGAGCGCAAAGTCGCCATCGCAGGCAAAGACTTCAAAACAGGGCAAACCCTCATGAAAACCATCCTAGCCCCAGGTTTCAGAGCCCGCTCCCTCGGCCTAAACGGCTGGTATTCCACCAATATTTTGGGAAACCGCGACGGTGAAGTATTAAATGATCCAGGCTCCTTCAAATCGAAGGAAGTCACCAAACTCTCCGTCTTGGAACACATACTCGACGCGGAGCAATACCCCGAACTTTACGGCAATTTCCAGCACAAAGTTCGCATCGACTACTACCCACCGCGCGGCGACGACAAAGAAGGCTGGGACAATATCGACATCTTTGGCTGGCTAGGCTACCCCATGCAAATTAAGGTTAACTTCCTGTGCCGCGACTCCATTCTCGCCGCCCCCGTCGCCCTTGACTTGGTCCTTCTCACCGACTTGGCCCAACGCGCTGGCTTCTACGGCATCCAAGAATGGCTCAGTTTCTACTTCAAAAGCCCACAAACCAAACCTGGCCTCTACCCTGAACACGACATTTTCGTTCAAAAAACCAAAATGAAAAACACCCTCAGGTACATGATGGGCGAAGAGCTCATCACCCACCTCGGACTGGAATACTACGCAGAGGAAGACTAGTAACAGCCCGTGTAAACTAATTTTTACGGATTATTTTTTGGACGGGGGGAAGTCTCCCCCCGCGCGCGAGCCTCTCTCGAATTCGGCTTTTGCTGCAAATATTGTGCAGTGTATTCGCTATTCGCTCATCCACCGCACAATATGCAGCAAATAGCCAAATTCATCGAGGGGTCTCGCTCTCCCCCCTCTTAGGTTTTGCTACACACAGCGCGCCTAGCCAAATCAAAGTTGAGCCCTAGCCGTCCCCAACAGAACCTTGTACCGCCTCGGAGATATTGACATGTTGAACTTAAGCCAAAAAACGGATTTCCCCCCCTTTCGTGCAGCGCGCATAGAGCAGGCGGTGATTTTAGCAGCTGGTCTTGGGAGTCGTCTTGCACAAAACGAAGGCGATATTAAGCCTCTAAAGACTGTAGGTGGCCTTAGCCTCATACAGCGCAATATCAGCCTTTTGGCGCAATGCGGGATCAAGAAGGTGGTCGTCGTTACGGGCTACCACGCGAAGGAGCTGCAAAAGACTTTAAGCCAAGATTGCGCCATGCTTCCCCTACAACTTAAGTTTGCCTATAATCCGCAATACCGCATGAGCAATGGCTTATCTGTTCTTGCCGCCCAAACGCGGATCAAGGGCAACTTCTTATTAATGATGGCCGACCACATCTTTGAGCCGAGCATGATGCAGGAAGCCATGCGCATTACGCCGCCAAAAGCGGGCGCAGTCTTACTTGTCGACTACAAGCTACGCGAAATATTCGACATGAACGATGCCACCAAGGTATTGGTTCAAAACGGACGTGTCTGCGCTATTAGCAAAACGCTAGAGCACTACAACGCTGTTGATACGGGGCTTTTCGTTTGCACACCAGCGCTTATGCAGGCTTTGCGTGTGGCGCAGAGTCGCTCCCCTATTCATGATTGCTCTTTATCTGAAGGCGTGGCCGCGCTAGTCGAAACGGGCCGCATGTTTAGCCACGACATCGGCAACGCCCACTGGCAAGATGTCGATGACGACTACATGCTCGCCCAAGCCGAGCTAATGATCCAGAATCAAATACTACCCAGTGCCCAAACACCGAGTGTTCAGGTACAACGCGTACAAAATCCTTCCTGGCAAGTCGCTGCGCTAGGTATGTAAGCACGAGTTTCGCACCCAAGCATACTCTAATTGGGTAGCGCAGCTCTAAGCTCTGTCCGCGATTACGTCCCATAGAAGTCGTTCTTATACGTAGTGTATTGTTTTTATTGATTTTATTTTGAACGTTCGACTCAATCCTCCGTACTTTACGAGAGCGTTTTTTACTTCTTTTGCATAAATCAGAGCTTGGCTAAAAACAAGGGAAAACTTTGCTTTAACCATAAACACGGGCGGCCTACACGAGCCGCCTTTTGCACTTCAGTGAAATAAATTAAGAGCAAATACAGTTGTGCTTTAGCACCCGCTGCTGCGCGGGGCATAGGCAAAAAACTTGCATTTTATCGCCTATCGTGCACATTGCAGCGATAGCGTTAGCAAGAGTCATTTTGCTTGCTAAGCGCCCAAGAGTATTTGCAGTTAATGGCGAAGAATTGATGTTAAAATTTTATCCACTCATTGCGTTGATAACGAGCTTGCTGCTCTTTAGTTGTGCAGGTTCCTACATCCACACCAAGGATTTTGAGCAACCTTACTCTTTCTCTGTGGATGAATCGGCCAAAATCGAGCGCAGCGATGAGAACCTCGAAATACTCAAACTCGTGCAAAGTTACCGAAACGCCATCGTCGATAAAGACGTGGAAGCGCTCAAAAACATGGTGGCTCAAGACTACTATGAAAATGCCTCCACCACCGACGATCTACTCGATGATTACGGCAATGAACGTATTGACGAAATTTTACACGACTATTTGCTTGGTTCAGTGAAGGATATTCGCTATATTATCGTAATTAAGCAAGTCCTCAAAGACGGCGAAGAGTACAAGGTTGACTACCAGTACATATGGAACTTCCGCTTTGAGATCGCGGGACAATCCTACTGGAACTCCAAAAACGATACCAATCGCATCGTCGTTGTTAAAGAAGACGATGCATGGAAGATCAAAAGCGGACTATAGCGGCGAGTAGAGTTAGCTTTGCTAGGGATGCTCTGATTTATTTTTGGGGCTCCGCCCCAAACCCCGCTAAGGGGCCGAAACGAGTAAAACTAAGTGTTTTACGAGTTGATGGCCCGCTTTCGCAGTGAGCATGTCCAAGCCAAGCTCGCTTGAGCTTGGCTTGGACATGCGAACAAGAAAAAAACCGTAGGTTTTTCATGAGACTAGTTTTGCGCAATCGAACGCAAGCCTACGTGAGTAAACGCAAATCGTAGTCGGAATTGCGCTACTCTCCAAACTCCCTCTTTAGAGGGGAAATATGCCCTAGTTCCTCTTCGAGCTGTTTGTACAAAACTCCTATTTGCCAAAAAAACACTTGACTATCGCAACAAAAACACTTGACTATCGCAACGTAATTCGCTATTGGGATGCACCGTGGCGGCGCGCAGTAGCGCCAAGGGCAGAGCTTGCCGCCAAGGATGGGGCGTATAGCTCAGCGGGAGAGCATCGGCCTTACAAGCCGAGGGTCGCAGGTTCAATCCCTGCTGCGCCCATGTACTTTGTCAATTGAATATATCAAGATTTTCTTGGGGTGGTAGTTGAGTTGGTTACAACAACGGCCTGTCACGCCGTAGGTCGCGGGTTCGAGCCCCGTCCGCCCCGGTTGCTTGCCCCCTTTAGGGGGT
>JBBAEA010000196.1:0-4452 GCA_041656175.1 Bradymonadales bacterium
AGTCCTTTATATGCTTGCGCTAGCTGAACTAGGGCTACTTCCCATCTACCTTTGCCTGCATACTCGAGCGAAAAATACCCAACGAGCTGATTCTTTATGTCAAAAAGACCATAGTGTATTTCCGTTTGAGAGGCCGATTTTTTAAGTTGGAGCCCGTTGATCGACGCTACTGTCTCAGCGTTTGCTAAATTGTAGCTGTGCTGATCGAGGTATTCGTCACGCGGCGGATTAGTGACTATTTCTGTGATGTTCATACTGTATTTACTCTTGACAAACACTGCAGGAGATGTTATAAGTAATGTATGCTAGAGAAACTCATAATGGTAGTAGCCGAAACCAACCCCAAAAATCTTGCATCGGCGCTAAAACGAGATCCTGCGCTACTCGAGTGGGTTAACCGCCACTATGGCGTGTCGCTGTCTGAGCGGGTGTATAACGCTCTTCGGCCACTCGAGCATACTTGCGAGCGCGGCCAGAAAAAACGCTTTAATTCAGTTACCGCTGGGTATCGTTTTTGCGGCAAGGCTTCAGAATGCCAGTGTGCTCGCGAGTCTGTAGCAGCAAAGGTCTCGGCGGCTAAAAACTCGTTGACTAGCGAACAAAAGACTAGGATCAATGAAAAGCGCTCGGCGACCAATCTCGAAAAGTATGGAGTTGTAAACACCGGGCAGACCCAAACTGCTAAAGAAAATCATAAAGCAGTTTATGCCGATCACGAGAAGGTCGCAGAGATCTCTGCTCGAGTTGCTCAAACCAAGATCGCCAATCACGGAACTGCGTCTTACAATAACCCAGATAAAATTCGACAAACATTCAAACAAAAGCGCACTGATGGTTATTGGGTTAACCGGTATCCAGATAAAGATATCGCGTGCTTAGAGTCAAAAGACGAGCTCACTCGGCTGTTTGAGTCAATGACTGTAGTAGAAATTGCCGAAACGCTTGGGGTTCACATTCAAACCGTTTACCGTTACCTAAATCAGCACAACATTAGAGAGCCGTTTAAATCAGTCGACGAAAAAGAGGTGGAGCAATTTCTACTCTCGCTCGGAATTACTAACATCGTCAGGAACTCGAGAAAAATACTACCGTCACGGCGAGAGCTTGACTTTTTCTTGCCCGACTACGATATAGCAATCGAGTATAATGGCGTTTACTGGCATCACGAAGACGTTGCGCACATTACGCGAGACTATCATTGGAAGAAGTTTAAAGAATGCGAAGAGCTTGGTATTCAGCTTATTACTATCTTCTCAAACTTTTGGCATTTAAAGAAAGCAATAGTCAAGACAACCTTAACAAACAAACTGCTAAGGTCCACAAACAAAATCTACGGTCGTCGATGCTCTGTTAAACTGATATCCAGCAAAGCAGCTAAAGATTTTCTAAACCAATATCACATTCAAGGTTATACTCCGGCGCAAATAGTGTATGGACTGTACCACAACGATTCGTTAACGGCTGTGATGAGTTTTTCAAAGACTCGCACTGCTATAGGGAACTCAAGCGACGACTACGAGCTTGTGAGATTTGCTTCGTCTACCCGCGTAGTTGGCGGCGCCAGCAAGCTGTTGGCGCAATTTAGAAAAGATTACCCAGATGCTTCTATTATTTCGTATTCCGATAACGAATGGAGCACAGGCAACCTATACCGGCAACTTGAGTTCACTTTAGAAAAAGAAATTCCTGCAAGCTACTGGTATTTAAAACCCAACGAGCATCGACTATACCACCGATACACTTTTAACAAACAAAAGCTAATCAAGTTGGGCTATAGTAGCTCACTAACTGAAGCTCAAATTACTAGAGAAATGGGGTTACTCAAAGTGTGGGACTGTGGCAAGAAGAAGTGGGCGCTACGCCCGTAAAAAAGCCCCGCAAGGGGCTTTTCTGTTTTGTTGCTAGTGTGTTACTATTAGCTGAACGAGAGGTTCGACAGCGAAATAGCGCCTACATAGTCCCCGGCGTTGCCAAACGACGAGGCAGTGTTGGTTAGCTCTAGGTAGCCATAACGCGTCATAAAGCTTACGACTGGTTCGAACGTGCTTGGATCTAGAACAACACCAGAGCTCATTAGCGGAATGTATGGGCAGTAGAACGCAGCCGCATCAGCTTCCGAAGAACCCTTGTAACCAACTAGCACAGGGGTGCTGTCAGTGGCGTACGAGTCAACGTAAACCTTCATAGCGCTGTTGAGGGTACCAACGAACTTGGTGTTGGTTGGAGCCTCGAAAGTGCCTTCGGTTGTACGAGCAAAGGCCGAAGTGGTAGCCGACTGGAGCACGGTTAGCGCGGTTGGCGACACCACAGCCCAGTTACCAGCACCACGACGTGTGCGCTGAGCGATTAGGTTTGCAACGCGGTTGATAAGAACAGCTAGGGCAGCGTGCTCGTCACCAACGAAAGTAGCAGTACCAGACACAGCGGCTTGGTCGAAGTTGAACTCAGTAGCTGCTAGGCTGCGTAGCGAGAGAAGGATCTCTTGGTCGATTTCAGCAGTGATTTCCTGCGCTAGAGCGGCCATGATTTCAGCTTCGATGTCGATACCGTGCATAGCTTGGGCGTCTTGGGCAGCTTCGAAGGTCCAGCGAGCTTGTAGCCTGCGGGTCTTAGCTTCAACAGCTTGCTTTAGCAACTGAACCGAAATGTTACGACCACCAACGCCTTCGAGCGAAGCAGTTGAAGCACCTTGGTACGAGTTCTGAACACCACCAACACCAGCCGAGTAAGCTTGGGCGATCTTGAATGGGCTTAGCGCTTCTTCACCAGCTACGGTTGAGGTAGCAGCAGCAGAGTTATCCTGCATAGTGGTGCCATAACGAACGCGCAGCGTGTGGATCTGACCAACTGGGCCGGTCATCGGCTGAACACCGACTAGCTCGTTAGCGATAACGGTCGGCATAACTCGACGGATAACCGGTAGAATCACGCGGTTGAGTGTAGCAATGTTACCAGAAACGGTGCTGCCAGCAGCGGCCGATTCCGATAGCAGATGCTTACGGGTGTTTTCGAGCACAACGCTCATTGTTGAACGACGAGTACCAGCAAGACCTTCTAGTAGGGCTTCTTTAGCCTCGTCCCAACGGCTTTCAAGTAATTCCTTGGACATGTGTTTTCTCCTAATCCTTTTTTGTTTTAATTAAGCCCTGCCAGGCGCTTGAGGTCGATAACATTGCTCTTATCTTCAACCGCGGCAGATTTATCACCAGTTACAGCCGAACGCGATTCTACGAGTGGTTTTTTGAACGTCTGTTCCACTGTAGCACGCTCAGCCAGTACAGCTGGTAGATACTTTTCGAAAGCGCCTTTCAAACGCGAGGTTTGGACGTTTTCGAGCAAATTACGCATTACTGTAGCTTTGTCTTCTTTCAGAGTGCCCAGTAGCTCATCCATTAGGTCTTGACGCTTGGTCGATTCCTGGATGATGCGGATTTGCTTTTCCTTAGACTCAACTAGCTGCTTGGCTTGTTGAGCTTGTTTGCGAGCCTCTGCTAAATGAGCTTCTTTTTCTTTCACGACGCTCATTAGCTTACGAATCTCTGCGTTTTCGTTTAGGTGTGTTGCACCGAACTCTGTAGCAAATGCTTCAAAAATACGGCGCCCAAAACTGTTTTCACGAGCAATCTTAATGTCCTCGTGAAGCTGTGTTAGCTCAGACTTTAGATGCCCAGTAACAACTTGACCAATCTTGGCCGAGTTTTCTTTAACAAAACGCTTCTTGAGAGAAGTTAACTGTTTGCGCGCTTCGGCAACCAGTTTCACTTTTGTCTCAACTACTGCGCGCTTGTCTTGTGCAAACTCATTGAGTTCACGAGCAAGTGCGTGCATTACAAACGACTCTAGTTTAACTAGGGCCGATTTTTGCGTCTTGCGATCTTTGTGTAGCTCGCTGATTTCCTCAGCTAGTTTTCCTACCATGAAGTTATTGAAACGAGTCGAATCTTCACGGAGTTTAACTTGCGCTTTCACTCGATCTTCAGCCAATGCTAGACGTTCAGCTTGAACCTGCTTAATTTCTTCCATTAGCTTATCTGTTACTAGACGATCAAGAGCCTCGACCATTACAGCCTTATCGTGGTCATATCGCTGAGCAAACTCTTCGCGCAATTCGGCACGAATTTCGTCGCGGGCCTCAGTTAGCTTAGATGCCCAAGCTTCCTGAATCGCTTCGCGTGTTTCCTCATTGACAATGCCACTTTCAAGCAATGGCTTTATAGCATCAATCATGCTTACTCTCCTGATATCTTTAGATCCTTGATTAGCTTGGTTATCTCGCTTTTCAAGTATCGTTGAACTTTTGTGTCTACACTGGCTTCTTTTGCTAAGTCAAACATGCGATGGCCGTGCTTCATATTCAGCAAGCCTTCGTATATAGCAGTAGGGTACGCGTTCGGAGCGCTCGGCTGAGCAACCACGTCAACAGTGACTATTTCGTAATCACTTACTTGGCCG
>JBBAEA010000197.1:0-4392 GCA_041656175.1 Bradymonadales bacterium
CAAGATTGGTTGCACCGTAATATCGAAAGCGCCCTTGGTATCACGATGAAAATACTGACATGCTTCGAGCACGCTGAGCATTTCATCGGGTAAATGCGCCAAAGTTCGCGTTTTATTCAGCTCGCAAACATGTGAATCTGCGCTAAAACGCGTAAAAATCTTTTCCATAGCATCTAAGTCTTCGTAGGCTGCGCCAATAGCGTTCTCGGCCAAACTTTGTGAATCGTGGATCGCTGCAATGCTTACACGCGTTCCAAGTGCGTAGCGCGAGTGCTGTGTCTTTCGTACCAACTTCGTTATCGGGGTCGATTTGAAGTTTTCGCGCCTGCTGATACCAAACGTAGTTAGCGCTCCAAGTCCAGCCAAACCAGCCAGTTTGAGGAAATTGCGTCGCGTGCTTTTTAGGGATTTTGTCATGATTAATCCTTAGGTATGTATATATTAACTAGATTTTCGTAGTTTAGCGAAGATATCGATTTTGGCTTCGGGCTTGTAGTGTAGGAATATTTTTCGAGGACACTTCTCGACACAGATCTCGTTGCAGCTCGATCCATATTCGATGCACTTTTGAGCATCGATATCAATGATATTATCTGTCATTGAAACTGCTTTTGCTGGGCAGACTTTAATGCAGATTTTACACGATATGCACCCAACGCCGCAGACATCGCGCACGGCTTTTCCCGCGTCTTGCGATGAACAGGGTACGAATACGCGAGAATCCATCGGATTTACTTCGATAATATCTTTGGGACAGGCTTTGACGCAGGCGCCGCAGCCAACGCACTTATTGGCGTTAACATAGGGCATGCCCTCAAACATGTCGATGGCATCAAAGGGGCAAGCGCGCTCGCAGTCGCCTAAGCCAATACAAGCGTACTCGCAGCGAGAAGGACCGCCAAAAGCCAAGTTCGCCGCTAGGCAAGAGTCAAAGCCGATGTAGTAGTGCTTATGGCTGACGTTGCCATCTGGGCGTTTACAGCGAATCATCGCCACACTATTTTCGATCTTCGAGACTTGCTTCTCAGTAATAACGGCCACTGCCTCGGCTACGGCTTCTTTACCTGGGAAGCAGAGGCTAGGAGAAACGTCGGGGTCTTCAACCACAGCGCGGGCGTAGCCTTCGCAACCCGGGTAGCCACAGCCACCGCATTGCGCTTGGGGTAGCACCTCCATCACTTCGTCTATTTTTGGGTTGGACTCAACGGCGAACTTGTGGGCAGCAATCGCTAGCCCAATGCCAAAAAACAGCCCAATAGTGCCCAACATCACTAGGCCAGAAATCGCAATCTGAATAAGTTCGGGATTCATGGATACTCATCTTTTCGGGGTTTTAGCCCCAAAGGAAACAACGTAGTCGTTGCACAATCTTTGGGGGGCGTTGCGGGGGGTCGCCCCCCGCTGGGGGGGTAGCGGCAAACCGAGCGAAGCGAAGGGTTGACGCGTAGGGGGGAACTCCCCCCCAACAAAGATCTGCGAACAAAATTCTAAGAAAAAAGCCTTTAATCGAAGATTAATTAAAATTGTAAGCCAGAGAAGCCTAAAAACGCCAACGCGAATTGCCCAGCCAATATAAAGGCGATGGGCAAGCCTTGGAAGGACTCGGGAATTTGCGCGAGTTCGAGGCGTTCGCGCACCGCGCTCATGAGGTAGAGGGCTAGTAGAAAACCGCCGCCAGCGCCAAGGGCAAGCATAAAGGTTTCCCAGAAGCCGTATTGGCTGCTCACCATAAAAAGCGGGACTGCGATGATGATGCAGTTCGCGATGACTAGCACTAAAAAGATGCCAAAGGCGTTAAACAAGACTGGGTTGACTTTACGCAATATCGTGTCGACGGCTTGCACTGTTAGCGAAACAAGGCCAATAAAGACAACGATTTGCAAGAACTCCAAATGGTAAGGAACTAAAACATACTCGTTGATAGCCCAGCTCATCATCGCCGAAACGAGCATGACGATGGTAAAGACCACGCCCATGCCAGTGGCGGTGTTTTTGCGTTTGGAGGTGCCAAAAAAGACGCAAAGCCCAAGGTACTTGGTAAAAACGAAGTTATTGATAAGTAGAGCCGAAATGAGTATAGAAAAGAGCCATACCCACTGCGATTGCGCGAGGCGTATGGTGGTCACAGAGCCTGCGGCGTCCAAGTTGTTGATTTTAAGGATGTGTGGGAGGTCTGGATTAAGGGTTTCGGCAAATCGTAGATGCAGGGTTTGTGCGTCTGGTGAAAGCAGAGCGGACTGCGGTTGCATCTGGATATCGGGTTCGTCTTCTTCAAAGACAACGTAGTTGCTTAAATCTTGGGCTACTGATTTGTCGATGGTTTTAGAAAACCCGAGGCTAATGCTGTGTGCATCGTCGAAGGCCTCGTGCGTAACAAATCCGTCGTTTTTATGCGTTTGGGGTAAAAGCATGAGCAAGGCGACGACACCAATGATAACGATAGCGGCAGCTAAAACGATGAGAATATCGCGGCGAGTCTTTTTCATGTCCTCTCCTCCATCTTTTTGCGGTACACAGCCTCGATCCAGTTAAAGAATGCCATCATAAAGCCTACGACAAAGAAACCAGCGCATGGCAGAATAAAGAATAGTAGTGGCTTGTAGCCTAGAACGTCGTGACCAAGGATCATGCCAGAGCCTAGAAGTTCTCGAACAAAACCAATGGCGACCATACCGACTAAAAAGCCAATACCCATGCCTAAGGCGTCAAATATGGAGTCGCTTACACTCTCTTTACTCGCGAACATTTCAAGTCGCATCGTAATGATAGCGAAGGCAACGATGAGTTTTACGAAGATCCCCATCTTGGCGTAGGCCTCGGGAAAGAAGGCGGCGAGCACCAAGTCGATGATCGTAACCCAAGTGGCGATCGTTAGGGTGTATGTGGGTATGCGGATTCGCGGATGAATGAGGTTTTTGATCAGTGCAATGGTGAGGCTGGAGAAGATTTGGACAAAAATCACAGCAACACCAAGCATGATGCCGTTCATCACGGTTGTCGAAATGCCTACCGCGGGGCACATCGATAAAGCGAGCTTAAACACGGGGTTTTCGCCAAGGATCCCGCGCGCTAGAAGTCCAGTTTTAGATAGTTGATTTCTCATAATTCTGAGCTGGCCTCCGAAAATGTGGTTTTAATTTTTTGATTTTGCAGAACTTTATTCAGGATTTGTATGCGAAAAGCGAATCTTTTCACAATAACTTTTACCCCATTACAAACGGCGCGCGAGGAGACGGTCGCTCCAGTTAACGCATAAATATCGTCGTTGCGGTGTTTTGCCAAAACGTTCTGTGCTTCATCATCGGCGAGTTTCTTCTCAAGCGCTTTGACGTATTCATCGGGAATGGGTTTGCGTGCGACGTCGAGTTCTTGCAGTCGTTCGTAGCCCAAGCCAACGAACTGGCCTCTAAAATAATCTTGCTCGATCTCAGCCCCTAGCCCTGGGTCTTCTTCGTGTTCGAGTATTTCTAGCCCAAGGATGTCGTAGTCTTTGCTAAGGGCAAGCATCATGTTGATGTGGGTCTTAAAGCCAGGGTATGCGCCGTTAACGATGTAGGCGTTGAGTTTGTTATCGAGCGTAACGATTCGGATATTTTCGGCGTATCGAAGAGCGACGTGTTTGGGAGCTAGTGCCGAAGTTATAGCCCGTTCTCTTTCGGGAGCGTCGATGCTTTGGGCGGGGCTGAGTTGGAGCGTTTTTTGATCGACGAATTCGCCCTCCAAACTGATGCGTAGCAGTGTAAACTCATTTTCGGCGCTTGGTAGAAGGTAGGCTATGTACTGCACAGCGTCGTCTTCAATGACATAACGATAAACGTTGTGGATCTTGAGGTTTTCAGGTTTTTTAGCGTCGCCAGAATATCCCAGCAGCGAATAACTAACGCGTTCCTCGTTGTTATACGCATTTTGTTTTTTGGCGTCGTTGGTGAAGATGAAGCTTACGCCCATCAAAAACCCAGCCACCAAGCAAGTAATGGTAAGGCGCAAAGTGATGTTGAGTATGTCTTTGATAGGTAAACTCATTGGGTTACCTCCACGTTTTCGGCGAAACGTTTTCGCTTAAACCATGAATCCAGCACAGTGCTAAGTGGGTTCATGAGCAAAATCGCGTATGCAACGCCCTCGGGGTAGCCGCCCTTAAGGCGAATAAGCACCGTAATCGCACCGATGCCCATACCAAAGATAAGCTTAGACATTGGATTACTCGGGCTTGTGACGTAATCTGTAGCCATAAAGAACGCGCCCAGCATCGCGCCACCCGAAAGTATTGCAAGCAGCGGATCGCCCGTAAACAGCGAGTTTCCCCCAAAAGCCCAAGTGAGTAGCGCAATCATCCCAAGCATCGATACGGGGATATGCCAAGTGATATAGCGTTTAATCAATAAGAACCCC
>JBBAEA010000198.1:0-4221 GCA_041656175.1 Bradymonadales bacterium
GGGGAGGGGAAACTTTTTTCTTTGGCACAAAGAAAAAAGTTTCCCCTCCCCCAAGAAAAAACCAAAAATTATTTCTCAATAAAATCAGCGCATTCAGCGATTTGATCGCAGAAGCGGAAGCCGCCAGAGAGGTTGTAGCAGTCGAAGCCATTTTGGCTAAGAATCCGGCAAGCGATGTAAGAGCGAAGCGCGCTATGGCAGTTGACGTAGTGTGGTCGCGTTTTGTCTAGCGTATTGAGTTTAACGCGTAGCGAGTCGAGTGGAATGTGGACTGAGCCTTTGAAGTGTCCGCGTTCGTACTCTTTGTCAGTGCGTACGTCGAGCAGCACGGCGTTTGCCGGTAGTTTGCCTAAGTCGTGCCAATGCCATTGTTTGACGCGTTCGTGTCGAACGTTTTCGATAACGAAGCCTACCATGTTTACGGGGTCTTTGGCCGACGAGTAGGGTGGGGCGTAGGCGAGTTCGAGCTCTTCGAGGTCGTTGGAAGAGAGCCCAGAGCGGATGGCGGTGGCGAGTACGTCGATGCGTTTGTCCACGCCGTCGGCGCCTGTAATTTGTGCCCCGAGTATGCGTCCGCTGAGTGGGTCAAAGAGCGTTTTGATGGTCATGTTGGTGGCGCCCGGGTAGTACGTTGCGTGCGACGCCGAGAAAGTAACGACCTTATCGTATTCAATTTTGGCCTGTTTCGCGGCGCGTTCGCTCAAACCTGTGGAGGCGACAGACATGTCAAAAATCTTGAGTATACTTGTCCCCAAGCTTCCGCGGTACACCGATTTGATGCCTGCGATGTTATCGGCGGCTATTCGTCCTTGTTTGTTGGCGGGACCTGCAAGCGGGATGAGAGAGCGTTCGTCGCTTACAAAGTGACGCACTTCGATGGCGTCGCCCACCGCATAAATATCGGGATCCGAGCTCAACATGTGTTCATCGACCACGATTGCGTTGCGATTGCCTAATTTTAAACCAGCATCACGCGCAATCGCCGTATCGGGGCTAACCCCGATCGCCAACACGACCAAGTCTGCGGCCAACTCACTATCGTCGCTAATTTGCACCATGAGCTCTTCCCCCTCTTCCCTAAAACCCGTCACGCCTCGCCCTAGGAGCAGTTTAACATTCATATAGCGCAAATACGCGTGTACGGCGCTTGCCATGTCGTAGTCCAGCGCTGGCATGACTTGATCGCCGAGTTCTACGATGCTGGTATCGATGCCCCGAAATATGAGGTTTTCAGCGGCTTCTAGCCCGATAAAGCCACCGCCCACAACGACGGCCTTGCGCACCGCTCCGCTCTCTAGCTGCTTTGCGATGCTTAAGCAGTCTTCGACGGTCTTGAGCTGCATAATCCGTGGGTGTTCAACGCCCGGTAGTCGCGGTTTGATGGCCCGAGCGCCCGGCGACAAAATCAGCTTGTCGTAACTCTCATCGTACTCTGCGCCGTCTGCACCGCGCACTCGCACGCTTTTTGCAGCCCTATCTATCGAAAGCACCTCGCTGTTTACCCGCGCCTTCACGTGGAAGCGTTGCCAAAAGCTATCGGGGGATTGCAGACTTAGCGCCGATTCCTTTTCGATGACCTTGCCCAAATAGTAGGGAAGGCCACAGTTTGCGTAGGAGACAAAGCCCGTTTTCTCAATCATCACTATCTCCGCCGACTCGTCCAAGCGTCGCAACCTCGCCGCCGCCGTTGCACCACCTGCCACTCCACCAACAATGACCACCTTCATTATATACTCCTTATCCAATCCACAAACTATCCTCGCGCACCCGCGCTAAAGCCCCAAAACTATAAGCAGCTCTGCGGATTCTGCCAAGCCTTTGCACGCGCATATCGCGAGAAAATACGCTTGCTTTGGTGGGGGAAGTCTCCCCCTACGCCGCAACCCCGCGCTGGGCGCGGGTTTGCGTCTACCCCCTCAGCGGGGGCTAAGCCCCCGCAACGCCCCGTCACATTTTTGGACTAACCCGTCACAATTTTGGCCTTCATAGAGCTTTGCGCCTGCCCTAGGCTAAGCCCCGGCAATCAAGCAGAATCGATTTAAGCAAGCTTGGCAAAAAAGCCTGTCTTTTTCAGCGAGAACGAGAAGGTTCTTTCATTCATGAAGCAAAGCAATAGTGCAAAAATTTGACAAAAATATAGTTTTGTGCCGATAAGCGTTTGCTTGACTTATGAACTCGCCTTCTCCATAATGCAGCTTGTTATATTGCATGTTCTTCGCAATGCGAAAAGCATGTGCATATTATTTACTTCCTGAATGGGTTGGGAAGAGGAGCTTTTTTGGAGGCTTAGTTATGATGAAGAAAAAATCGTGGCTCATAGCATTGTCTTTTGCGATGGCAGTGGGTTTTGTTGCCTGTAATGAAGTGGGCGACTACGAAGACGAATGTACAACAGGCGTCTTAGAGTGTAGTCAAAACCAATTGCGTGTGTGCCAAGACGGCTCATGGGTTGTATTGCAGCGCTGTAGCGAGCAGCAGACATGCAACGTCGTTTCGCAGTCTTGTGTGGATGCTGTGACTTGTACCGACGGGGATTTAAGATGTTCAACCGATGCGACCAAGGTTCAGCTTTGTAGCAGTGGAGAGTGGTCGGATCAGGCGACTTGTGAAGCTGGCGAAACTTGTGTTGCCAGTAGCGCCACTGAGGCGGCATGTGAAGCGACAGGTGGCTGCGAGAGTACAGATCCACGTTGTGACGGCAATGTCTTGGTGACTTGCGTCAACGATGAAGAGCAGAGAAACGCATGCGAAGGCGATACGCCGCTTTGTATTACGCGCGAGGGCGTTGCGGCTTGCGAAGCAAAGGCATGTGAAGATGGCGAGTACACTTGTGAGAACGAAGTGCTAAAGCAATGTCGCAACAACGCCGTTGCTGACGTGAAAACATGTGAAGTTGACGAGCTCTGTGACGTTGAGGCAAAAGACTGCATCACGAACATTTGCTACAATGTTACAGATCCGCGTTGCGACAATAACCGAGTACAGGAATGCTCCGGAAACGAATGGATTACTACTGCTGACTGTAGTGATACCGATCAGCAATGTGATCCAGTGACGTTTACGTGCGTAGACTACGAATGTACAGATGGCCAAGCGATGTGCGATACATCAGGCCTAAGAAGCTGTGACCCGACATCAGGCACGTACGGTGCGGGCGTACCTTGTGGAACAGGCTTAGTTTGCGTTGACAAAGGAAACGGCAATGCGAGTTGTGAGGCTTGTGGGGATAGCGCCGATTGTACCGTTGTGACGACCCCGATTTGTGATACTGCAGTAAACACTTGCAATGCTTGCGAGAATAACCAAGATTGCGAAGCGAGAGCGGAACTATTTACCGAAGCTCCCGCAAGTCAACAAAAAATTTGTTACGGCGTTGCTGGCGATTTAAAAGGCGCTTGCATAGAGTGTATCGATGATACACATTGTGCTGGAAATACTACCGATGGTAGATTGCTTTGCGGCGATGACAAAATTTGTGTGGAGCCAGGTGTGGAGCCAGTCATTAATCTGTTCTTTAGTGAGTATATTGAGGGAAGCAGTAACAATAAGGCGTTGGAGATTTACAACGCTGGTACGGAAGCTGTGAATTTGGAAACCGCTGCTTGTAAGATCTTGACGTATGCAAACGGTGGCACGACGCCAACATCTTTGGCTTTGACTGGAATGGTAGCTGTAAAGGGCGTGCATGTAATAATCCCCGCGAGTGCCAACGAAGCTCTAAAAGCAGCTGCGGGTGCATCTCCTCAGGTTCTCGGACTTGCTTTTAACGGAAACGATGCTGTTGTATTACAGTGCGATGATGTCGTTATGGATGTTATCGGGCAGATCGGTAGTAGCGATTATTGGTCGGCCGACGGCGTTTCCACGCAAGAAATGACCCTAGTTCGCAAATGCGATATTGTAACAGGCGACAAAATCGGCGATGATGTGTTTGTTCCGAGTGCAGAGTGGGTAGCTTATCCCCAAGATACTTTCGATTATTTAGGTGATCGCGAAAGCGGTTGCGAGGGTCCAGCACCAGCTTGTACGACCGACGCTGATTGTACGGAAGCTGGCAAAACGAAGTGTAAGGTTGATGGCGAAGACGCGATGAACAACGCTTGTGTTGAGTGTTTGGCTAAAGAAGATTGCGGGGAAGGCAAAACCTGTAACGAATCGAATGCTTGTGAGGTTGAGACTGTAGAACTCGCGTGTACAAAGGACGAAGATTGTACGGAAACT
>JBBAEA010000199.1:0-4123 GCA_041656175.1 Bradymonadales bacterium
ATCTCAGCAGCAAAGAATTAGATGAAATAGTAAAAAGAATCAACAACAGGCCCCGAAAATGCTTGGGGTGGAAGACACCTGAGGAGGTTTTCAAAGTATGTGGCACTTGACTTGGAAATTTTCCGTCTCCCCCTCGGCGCTATTTCGCTACTTCTGCACAATTTGTCGGCATGTCATCGTAAGTCTCGTTGATTTGGCCCAGCCGCGTAGCCTAGCTACGCGACTTGACCTCATCAACTCGCCTTCTTGAAACTGACGTTAGTTTGCGCAAAAGTAGGTCGCTCAATACGCTGCCGACCCCCTCAGGTGTCGCGTGCTTAGTTGGCTGAGTAAGCTCGAAGCCACGCTTTACTGAGCGCTAGTCTAGTGCACTTTACGCGCTTCGTTAAGTGATAATTTACCTCGAAATTTTTTAGATAGGCATCAGTAATATTGTTTCGCAAGCTTGGTTTCGTTTGTCTCGATTTACAAAACTTGCACGATTGTGTAGCTTACCTTGCATCGAGATATGCAGAGGCTTGTTTATGCAGGGAGCTCGTGTGCCCATACGAAGCTTTTGGACAAAAGCTAAGACCAGTTTTCTCTTTTCTTATTTGGATCGAAAAATGTCGCAACGCGTGACCAGAATCGGAGTTTTTTATGATGGTAACTACCTTTATCACGTCAGCAATTACTATGCGTTTTACCATAAGAACAAGGCCCGTCTAAGCATCGCAGGTCTTAACGCTTTTATTCGAACTCAAATTTCGAAGTTTGAAGATACGCCCTTGCATTTGTGTCAAGTCGTCGATGCGCATTACTTTAGAGGTCGCTATACAACGCCTGTTATTGAGCAAAAGGGGTGGCTAAGGGGCGAGCGCGTATTTGAAGATGTGCTGATGTTTAGTGGGGTAACGACGCATTATTGGCCAATGAAAGAGGGCAACGAAAAGAGCGTCGACGTGGCACTTGCGCTAGAAGCATTGGAGTTGACCTTGTTAAAGGGCTTTGATGTTTGTGTACTTATTGCTGGTGATGGAGACTACAGCCCTCTTGTACGTAAGCTTAATATGACGGGCGCACGCGTCATGGTTCTGGGTTGGGATTTTGAATATAAGGACGACCGAGGTGTGCGGCGATTCCATGGCGTCTTCGCACCGCACCACACCCTTCGCGCACTGATCGTGCCCACGCCCTCGGCTGACAGCCCAGTTCCCATAGCACCCAAGCGCCCCGGGCGCATGAGCTGGGGGGACCTCCTCATGAGGGTGTGGACCATCGATGCCCTGAAGTGTCCGCATTGTGGTGGCAGGATGCGAGTCATCGCCGCTATCCACGACCCCGATGCGATCACGGCCATTCTCGCTGCCGTCCACTCGGAGAGGTGGGTCATACCGGCTACCAGACCTCCCATCGACAGTCCGCTGGCCGCGCTGGCCGCGGCCTGACTTCCTGCGTTCGTCGAGGACGCGGACGAAGACCTCACTGCGCCCTGCAGCCCAGGCCAACCTGTCGGAATCGGCCTCTTCCGGCCCGACGATCACTCAACGGCCCGTCTGCAACCCTCTGCGGGGCCACGAACAGCCACCAAGTTGCGCCCAGCGCCCTCTTCGAACCCGGCCCTTGACAGCCCGACCTGGTTTGTTTGACCTACACACCACAGCGATTCTTCAGAGCTTCCCTAGGGAAGCTCTGAAGAAAGCAAAAACAGTCAAAAAGTAGTAGGGGCAGGTTTCAATGCTGCCCTTACACAAAAGCCGCATCTAAGGGCAAACTACAACTCTACCGACAGACAAAACTCTCCGCCTTAGCCTTGATAAAATAACAGTGCTCCGGAGCTACGCAACTTTGCTTGCACTCGGTACAGGCGAACTTGCCTTGTTCATTGAGATAACAACGCTCGCCCTCGGCACAAGGAGGAACACAGTTTGTACAAGCAAAATTGCCATCGTCTTTCTGGTAACAATTTTGCGTGATTGGGCAGATATCCCTACAGTTTGTGCAAGCAAAACTTTTGTCTTCTTTTTGATAGCACTGGTCATTCGCCGAACATTCAGCCTCGCAGCCCGTGCATGCAAAGCGTGCCGTTTTATCTTCGGTACAAATTTTTGGCGCATCGCAAGCGCTTTCGCAGGCTGCACAAAGCACTTTGCCCGATTCCGCATCTTTGTAGCAGCGCTCGCCTTCTTTACAATGATTGCAAAGATCGCAGCTTGCGCCGTCGCCAAAGAGGATGCACTTGCCTTCGCAGCTCACCGCGTTATGGGCGCCTTCCGCATTGCTTCCCTGCACACAGAGATAGCCGCAGCCAAACGTATTGCCAGCTTCGCGCGTACAATAGCGCAATTTGCCTTCCACATAAGGACAAGGCGTCGGGGCTCCGTAATAGCTATTGCACCATATGTTTTGGCTCAGCTCATGTTCTCCCCATTTTCCATCTGCTTGGTCGTAAACGCAGACCCCCATACGACAATGCAAGGGCTTATCCGCGCTGAAGTTTTCGCAATTCTTGAACGCTACGCTGTCGACGGCGCCACAGGCGCTATCCGTGTTGGGCACACAGTTGAAAACATCTCGTTCAGCATCTCGCACAAGGTGGTAATTTGTTTCGCAGCGCAGGGCGTTGCAAATCCCCTTAGGGCTGCAAGCACTTAGCGCCACCCCAGCGATCTTGCGGCAATCTGTATTGTCGCCATCTTCGGCCTGGTTGGGGGGCGCGCATTTGTCTACGCGATTGCGAACACAGGCATTGCCCGAGCTTTTGCTGTTTAAGTGATAGCCATCGGCGCAGCGGCTAATTTTGCAGCTGCCAACGGTATCGCCTTCGGCCGCTGAAGCCGCGTCAACGACGCACTTTGCAGCGGCCCCAGCCTGTTCATCCACATGGATATTGGGCAGCGTTGTGCAATCGACACAGGAACGACCGCAGGAACGATCCTCGTTCTGGCAACCAATAAGCGTGCAAACGTCTGCCTTTGTACAGCGGTGGGGAGCACACTCCGAATTCCAACACAGGGGCTTCTCACCTTCGCAAGCCACACCACAGAGCTTATCGATACGACTTCCGCAGTATTTGGGGTTTTTATCGAAATCTACCACCGACAAGCACAAGGGCTCAATCTTCGTTCCACAATTCTGAGTGGAATTAACTGTAGGGCAAACATATTGGCACATCCCCTTTAAGCACGTGTCAGATGTGGCACCATTCATCGGATGGTCTTTGCATTTCCAGCCGCAGCTCCCGCAGTTATTGGGGTCATCCCCCATCACATTGATGCAGCTATTGCCGCC
This sequence comes from Bradymonadales bacterium, assembly GCA_041656175.1. Lineage (GTDB taxonomy): Bacteria > Myxococcota_A > Bradymonadia > UBA4248 > UBA4248 > JBBAEA01. The sequence goes on from JBBAEA010000199.1 coordinate 3,271, forward strand.
ATCCGCACTGGGGCAAAGTCGCAGGCCCTCTTCGCACGAAACCACCTTGCAGCTTCCCTCAACGCAGGCGCTGTGCTCTGCACACTTGCTCCCCATGTAATCAGCGTGCGAGTCGATCGGCATATTGCACGCCCCCTTGGCGCCACAAAAGTTGTTGTCGAGCTGGGGATCGATGCAGTTTCCGTCGCAGAGCACAAAACCCGATGGGCAAGCACAGACCCCACCCAAACAAACTTTGCCCAACTCACAGCTTTGACCAGCATAATTGTTCGCCGTGCTATCATTGCCGCTGCAATTGCCCTTGGCGCCGCAGTGTTTATTGCTGTTTTTGGGATCGATGCAGCTACCACTACAAAAAACAGCCGCTTCATTGCAGACGCATTGGCCATCTTTGCACATTTCAGCGTTGGTGCAGGCTTTGCCCTTGTAATCGGCGCTGCTTGGGTCTTCCGAATCGCAATTGCCCCCAAGCTTAGCACCGCAATAGGACTGAGCCGACTTGGGCTCAATGCAGCCACGGTCGCATTTGACCTTGTTCTTGCTGCAACCGCACTTACCTCCATCGCAGGGCTCTCCGTCGGGGCAGGGCTTATTGCACTCGCCGCAGTGCTTGGCATCGGTCTGGGTGTCGGCACAAACGAAGGGACCGCCTTTTGTGGGGCAGAGCTTTTGCGTATCAGAGCACTCATTATTGCATTCAAACGTCACGCCACTGGCATCCGTAGGAGAGAGTGTAAAATGATTTGTGTAAACTCCTTCGGTTGATTATCATGCTCCGAAGGGCGGGGCAGTTAGCTAAGGAGATAAAGTAATGGCTCGAAAAGACACTATTAACCCGAAACTTCGGGAAGCT
>JBBAEA010000200.1:0-3965 GCA_041656175.1 Bradymonadales bacterium
ATTGACGCGGTGGGCTCTCCGGATGTGCGTGCGCTCTTGGGTTTGAGTTTTCATTGGGTTAATGGTGGGAATTTGTTTAAAGATTATGAGTATGGCGGATTTTTAACTAAAATTGAGCCTTGCCCAGATCCAGAACTGACGCCGTTTAGCCAGATTCCAGAGCGTTGTCGCACGCGAAAGATCGATTCGGATGGGGATACAATACCGGATGATTTGGACAAGTGTCCGTTTAAGGGAAGGGTGGGCTATATCGACGAGGATGGTTGTCCAGTGGATAGCGATGGGGATACGATTGCGGATTACGAAGACCTTTGCCCCAATGAAGGGGTTGCGGGGAGCGTTGATCGACATGGCTGCCCGTTTAAAGATACGGATGGAGATGGAATTTATGATCATCTCGATAAGTGCCCACATGAGCCTGAGACGTTTAATGGTTACATGGACGAGGATGGTTGCCCGGATGAAGACCCAGACGCGAGGATTTCGCTAAAGGATGGAAAGATCAATATTAAGGAGCAGGTCTTCTTTGAGACTGCCAAGGCTAAGATTAAGCAAGAGTCGTTTGATTTATTAAATGAAGTGGCGAAGTTGCTCCTAGACAACCCGCATATTGGAAATATTGAGGTTGAGGGGCATACAGACGATAGGGGCAAGTACGCTTATAATAAGAAGCTCTCACAAGGTCGTGCAGATGCTGTGAAGCAATACCTTGTTGGTCGCGGCGTCCCAGATTCGCGCCTAAGAGCGGTTGGCTATGGGCCCGATAATCCGATTGATACCAACGACACGGCGGATGGGCGCGCGAGGAACCGTCGCGTTGAGTTCACCGTTATTGGCTTAGATGCCCCCTAGAGCTGGAGGCAATACGCGCTTGGGTTTAAAACCCAAGCGATGTTCTTTGGGAAATTGCTTTCATTATTAGGCTCAAGATTATATTATGCATAAGATGCCTTGGCGGCGGGGTCATGTCGCTAAGGAACTACGACGTTTGTTGAACAGACGCGGACAGCGGTTTAATTTTATATGATTGGAATACCACAGGTCGGTGACACTATCTTGGATCGCTACAGGGTGGATAGTATCATTGATAGAAAGAACGAAACGGTTATCTATAATTGTACAGATACGCGTCTTGATGTACCTGGGGTGCTCAAGCTGCTAATTAACGTAGCTAGTCTCAGTTATTCAGCCGATCTCAAAGAGCGCTTTATTCAGAGTGCACGTGTTCAGGCGCGTTTGAATCATCCAAACATCGTGCATGTCATCAACATTGAGTCACGTGGGGAGTACACGTTTTCGGTTATGGAGCTTTTGTACGGGGATACTTTGCAGAAGCACATTGTGGAGCACCAGGTCAGCTTTTCGTTTAAGGAGGTGCTAGAGCTTTTTATCGCCATAGCAGATGCATTAGCAATGGCTCACGAAACAGGGGTTTTGCACAAGTACCTCAATCCTTCCAACGTCATTCTTAGCCAGCAGGGCAATCGCTTAAGCCCACGAATTTTGAATTTTTCGGCCCACAAGGTAGCCGACATGCTCAATCCTTTTACGGCTTTGCCTTATTTGAGCCCAGAGCAATTTCATGGCGATGAGAATGCTTGTCCGCAGTCGGATGTGTTTTCCTTAGGCGCGATGTTGTATTTTGTTTTTATGAAGCAAGCGCCTTTTATTGGGGATGATTACAAGAAGTATTTGCAGTATTATCAAAATTACGAAGCACTCAGTGTGCTCCCCCCCGAGATCCCCGCAGCCTTTGCTTCGATAATTCAAAAGTCTTTGCAAAAAGACCCCGCTAAGCGCTACCCGAGCGCCACAGAATTGTTGAAGGAAATCAAGTCCATAGCGCCCACACACACCTTGAGTGCAAACTTGAGCATCGAGGTACCGCAGAAGAAAAATGGTTCAGCTGTGCGCTATGGAACGAATTCGTCCCAGATTTTGGTAGGGACAGGTTCTTCCCCAGCGGTGGCAGCAGGTAGCAATCCTTCGCAGCCCGCCATGCGACGCATCACGCGGACATCCCAGCCCTCGCTTCCCACGCACAGTTCCAGCTCGATGCCTGCGTATAATGGGCGCGTTTCGAGTGTCTCCAATCCCGCTTTGTCGGTGCGTGCCTCCCAGTTAGAGAATCCCGTTGTACGCCCAGATCAATTTGCTCTACCCGCGAGTTTGCTGCCCGCCTATGACTTAACGTATCGCCTCTCTTTCGATAATGATAGCCGCGTAGCGATTGTAAAGAAGAAACAAGCCGCTTCGGATCAGAGCTTTTGTGTGAAGTTTCTGCAATCGACTAACCCCGCCCGCGTAAGCGCATTTCTTCAAGGGGTGGAGAAGCAACAACAGTTAGCAGCAAAATCGCCGTGTTTCCAGTCCTTTATCTCGATTTACCGCGATGTTCCTGGCTATCTCGTTCCGAACGAGGCACGCCTATCGTTTAAGGCCTACGCCGAGACGAAGGGTGCACTGGATCCGCTCTTTGTCATGCGCTCCTTTGCGATTTTGAGCGAAGCGATGCAGATAGCACACGAGAACCAGGCGGTTCACGCTGGGCTAAAGCCTGAGAATCTCTTTCTCATTCAACGCCAAGAGGTCTTTTACCCCGTTATTTTTGATCTTGGGCAGCGCGTAATGACGACGTCCAAAAGCGATATTTCGCCTACACTTGCACCCTACATGGCTCCTGAGCTGCAGTGGAATCTCGCGAATGCCAACGAGCAATCTGACATATTTGCCTTTGGCATGCTCATGAACTTTGCCATCCTCGGTGCTTCGCCTTACAAAAAATTAGCCAAGAAAGATATCTTTTCTGCCATACAGGGTCGTAGCAATGCTCCGTCATTACTGGAATTGCAATCCGACATTGATCCCAACTTTATTAAAGTCATCGATTGGTGCACGGCCTTTGATCCAAAACAGCGTTATCGCCACTTTGCTAACCTGCGAAGGGATCTACTCGCGGTGATTTCTCCGTATGTATAAGTTACTGCAATTCCTTCTCACGGCGCTCCTCATACCGCAACTCGCCTATGCAGAGTCGCAGGGTGGGGGTCATATCTTATACAGTGACGCCAATATTGTACTCACTCTACAAGAGCAATACTCGGCTAGGGATTGCGAGGATAGTCCACACGGCAAAAAGTGCATGGAACTCATCGCTCCTTTTGATGCTAGAATTATCGTTGAGCACAATAAGGGGTATGCGCTTTCCAACGAGATCGCCCTGCTCAAACACATGTCTGATTCGGCAGAAGCGATCAAAGATATCCCCAGAATTCGCTTATCGCAATCGAGAATACTGCAAAATGCGCCTCTGATTGGCCTTATTGAAGTTTTGCGTGACGATGAGGCGGCAAAATCGCTGCTACCCATAGGGTCAACGGGACAAGTGGTGCAAAGCGCCATACTCATTCCGTTGCAAGATGAATTGTACCAAGTGTTTGTGTATTCGGAAGAGGCAGAGGGAACGCAGCGAGTGGGCTTGGTGCAAAACATCGCGCAATCCGTTGTGCTTCACGCTCCGCTCAGCGAAATTTCAGCTCCCTCCACAGCGATGAGTTTGCGCATTGCCGTCATTGCGGGGGCAAGTTTGGCGCTTATCGTTGTTGTTTTTATACAAGTGAATACTTACTTACGGAGACGAAAACGGCGTAGAGAAGAAGAAGACGAAATCTTAGCCCAGTCGGTAGAATTTGAAGAAATGAACTAGGCGCTAGCCCTTAGCGGGGCGTGGGGTCTCATCATTACGGAAATCTTTTATGCCCAAATCAACAACATTATTGTTGTTAGAAGAGACTTTTGCTCTGAAGCAAAAAACTTAGCATTAAAAACCTTTGCGCGGGGGAGTGTCAAGTTCTTTGTGTAAACTCACGTTTACCTACTCATTCCTAACGCCATCCCATCCAGGGTGCAAAATATCCAGTTGTCCTCTTATCGTTGCCCAGTCTCTGATACAATGAGTCCACTTT
>JBBAEA010000201.1:0-3909 GCA_041656175.1 Bradymonadales bacterium
GGTTGAAGTGCGGGGGGGTGATCTCCATGACAGGCTTTTAAGCCCAAGGGGGTAGAAACGCTCACCGCACTTCGTGCTATGCTAGCTAAACATAGCAATAGATTACTTACAAGGGGGTAGCCGCAAACCCGCGCACAGCGAGGGGTTGCGGCGTAGGGGGACACTTCCCCCACAAAGAAATAGCCTTGAAAATTATCAATTTGACGACGATTTTTAGCTTGTTCAAAGTGCCCCAAGGTCAAAGAACTAGTGCTGTTCTTCATGTTTTTTGGCCTCCACCAGCTGCGTAGCATAATTGAGGCTATCTTCAAACTTCGAGAACACGTGTTCGGCGCCGATAACACTGATAAAGCCTGACTGTTCCATCGTTTCGTATACGGTTTCGTTAACCCCCGAGAGCAGAAGGGTGCAGTGTTGGCGCGCAGATAACTCGGCTAAACTCTGTAAGTTGTTGATCCCCGTAGAGTCGATAAACGGAACGTAGCGCATGCGAATAATACGAACCTTGGGGCGGTTTCCCAAGTTCGTCATGACTTCGTTAAACCGTGTTGCAATGCCAAAGAAGAAGGGCCCTTCGATCTGATATATTTCAACACCATCGGGCGTAACGAACTTGTTTTTTTGCAAATCCACTTCGGAGGGATCGCTGACATGCTTGGATTTAATCATCGAAATATCGGTGGTTTCTGCAATCCGTTTGATGAAAAGCAAGATCGCCATGAGCATACCGATCTCGATTGCAATGGTGAGGTCAAAGAGCACGGTCAAGCCAAAAGTGGTCAGCAAAACGGCGATATCACTTTTGGGGTGGCGCAAAAGAGCGACGATACTTCTCCACTGCGACATCTGGTAGGCAACGACCACGAGCACTGCCGCAAGCGTAGCAAGTGGGATGTATGAGGTGAGGGATCCCAAAAACAAAAAGATAATGAGCAAAACCGCGGCGTGCACGATACCAGCTACAGGCGTTCGCCCGCCGTTATTGATGTTTGTCATAGTACGCGCGATGGCGCCCGTAACGGGAATGCCCGAAAAGAGCGGAACGACTAGGTTTGCTGCACCTTGGGCAATGAGCTCTGTATTCGCGTCATGCTTTTGACCCGTCACACCATCGGCAACGGTTGCCGAGAGCAGCGACTCGATGGCGCCAAGCATCGCGATGGTAAAGGCGGGGGCGAGCAGTAGTCTGAAGGTTTGCAGGCTAATCGGGATGAGTTCTGGTTTTGGTAGCTCTGCGTTGATCGAAAATCGATCTCCAACAGTGACTATGCCTTGAACGCCAGCGTAGCGTTGCAATAAAAAAGCAATGAGCGTTACACCCACAATGGCGACAAGCGAACCTGGCACCTTCTTTGTCACCTTTGGCCAAAGCACGATAATCGCTATGCTCAACGCCGAAACTCCCACAGACCAAGGGTTTACGCTGCTTAGAGCCATGCCGTAGGCCATCCAATCCGATAAAAAATCTCCCGGCATATCCACGATGTTTAAACCAAAAAGATCCCGAATCTGAGAGGTGAAAATAATGACCGCGATCCCCGCCGTAAAACCCACAATCAACGGGTAGGGTATAAAACGGATAATTGACCCGAGTTTGAACACCCCCATGAGGACCAGCATAAGCCCCGCCAAAAGCGTTGCAATGATTAGCCCCTCGGTACCAAAACTCGAAACGATGCCATACACAACGACGATGAACGCGCCAGTCGGTCCGCCGATCTGAACGCTCGAACCACCCATGGCTGATACGATAAAACCGCCGATTATCGCGGTAATGATGCCCTGCTCAGGGCTTACGCCCGAAGCTATACCAAACGCGATCGCCAACGGTAGAGCCACAATCCCGACGATGACACCCGCAAAAAGGTCATTCTTAAAACGTTCCCTGTCATACGACTTCAGCTCATCAATAATCTTAGGCCTATACGTATTCGTTAAAAATTGCGCAATAATTTCTTTGATGTTTTGCATATCTTAGTGTTAAAAACAGTGAACACGCGGCAACGCACCGCGTGAATGAACAGAATCATTAGCAGAAGCCCGCGTTTAATCAAGACTGGCAAAATGCTGATGTGTATCTTTACTCATTTCTTTGGTTCTTTAGAGGGGGAAGTCTCCCCCTCGCGCGAGCTTCCTCACAAAATTTGGCGGCGAGCGTGTAATAAAGTGCGATGTTTCGGCTATTCGCCGAACCATCGCATTTTATACGCTCGCAGCCAATTTTGCTCGGCGATCTCGCGCTACCCCCTCAAAAATAATCGTATTAAAAGCAGAAAAATGGTTGAACTCTATTTATACAACACTCTTACTAAGGCCAAGCAAGCGTTTAAACCCCTTAACGAAGGGAAGGTTTCCATCTACGTTTGCGGACTTACCGTCTACGATCTGCCTCACATCGGGCATGCGAGGACTTTTGTCGTTTTTGATGTATTTAAACGCTTTCTACAGCATAGCGGCTACGATGTGACCTTGGTGCGAAATCACACAGACATCGACGATAAAATCATTCGTAGAGCTAAAGAAGAAGGCATCACTCCCACCGCCCTAGCCAATCGCATGATCGACGAGCTAAACGCCGATATGGAGGCACTCGCCGTCCAGCGAGCCGATGTTGAACCACGGGTTTCGCAGCACATCGAGGAGATTATAGCATTTATTCAAAAACTCATAAACAATGATCTCGCCTACACCAGCGACGGGGACGTTTACTTTAGAGTGGCCAAGCTCCCCAGCTACGGCGAATTGTCGCATAGAAAGCTAGAAGATTTGCTTGTAGGCGTGCGTATCGACGTCAACGAAGCCAAAGAAAACGCGGCCGACTTCGCGTTGTGGAAGGCGAGCAAGAGCGATGATGAACTTTCGTGGGAAGCGCCGTGGGGGAAGGGGCGGCCTGGTTGGCATATCGAGTGCTCCGCCATGAGCATGAAGTACTTGGGCGAAAACTTCGATATCCACGGCGGTGGTAGGGATCTTATATTCCCACATCATGAAAACGAATTGGCTCAATCAAAGGGGGCGCATAAAGATGCGAATTTCGCCAATTATTGGATGCACGTGGGGATGGTCGAAATTAATGGCGAAAAAATGAGCCATTCACTCAAGAATTTTTGGACTTTGCGCGATATTTTAGCGCAAGTACACGCCGAATCCTTGCGCTATTTCTTTTTAACTGCGCAATATCGAAACAACATCAACTTCTCAACAGAAGCTATTCAAGAAGCAAACCAACGCGTTAGTTCGCTATACCGTACACTTGATGCCGCAAACGAACGCATTGACGGCTTTAAAAATAAAGACTCGCTCAAAGCCGAGTTCGACGAGGCACTGCTCAAGGAGTATTTGGCCGCTCTCAACGACGATCTCAATACGCCAAAAGCCTTAGCCGTCATTGCGCAGCTCGCTAGCCAGTGTAACGAAATACTCGACGCTAAAGGCAAGTGGGGGCAAGAGCGCGTACAAAGCTTATTCTGCTTGCGCAATACCCTAGTCGAAATGGGTAAATACGTCGGGCTCTTCCAGAGCGACACTAAGCTTGTTCTCGAAGAACTCAAGCGCTTCGCCATCAAACGCCTTAACATCGATGTTGAGAGGGTTGAAGCTCTTATTGTCGCTCGCAGTGAAGCGCGCCAAAACAAGGACTGGGCTCGCTCCGACAGCATTCGCGACGAACTGACGGCGATGGGCGTGAGCGTACTCGATAGAGCGCATGGCACCGAGTGGCTCGTTAATTAAGTCTAGAACTCTAGCCCCGCCCGTAGGGGGCTAGAGTTTAAACAGCTTCCGCGCTGATTACGATATGAGGCCTTTGCACGGCTAGAAATTGTGAATTTAATTTTACAAATCCGATACAGTTTTAAACAAAATGAGACATTTTGTAGAGAAATATAAGCTAAAAATGCTAATAAAATA
>JBBAEA010000202.1:0-3852 GCA_041656175.1 Bradymonadales bacterium
TTTGTGGGATGGGGAGTACTTATGTGCGGTGAAAAAAAAGAGAAAAATGGGGCGCGAGAAACTCTTTTCCGCGGGAAGTGCTCCAAAACCAAAGAGTGGGCATTCGGCAGCCTGCTAATCGACTACGAGCAAGACCTGTATATGATTTGCTGGAATAGAAGGGATGGCTTAGGCAATCATGGCACTCGCTATCAGCCGGTAAACAATGTGGTTGTCGGCAAAGAGACGGTCGGGCAATACGCCGGACTAAGAGACAAGAACGGCAAGCGGATTTTTGAGGGAGATATTGTCGAGTGCGTTTCGTACAACGAGTTCTTTAGAATCGGAGAAAAAGCTGAGATGGAACCGTTCCGACGTAAATTTGTTGTCGAGTTCCACGAGGGATGTTTCGCGATGCGCGAAGACTACGGCGGCACTGTTCCGCCCACCTACTGGACGGGGCTTGTAAAAGACGGTGAGTATGAGATCGTTGGCAATGTACACGACGCCCCTGCGAAAAAGGGTGATCAAATATAGCAAATTACCCCCACCCCCCCTATTAACAATTTACGGAGAAAAGAAATGAAACTAAGTGAATACATAAAAGGATGTCAAGAGGCTCCTAAAGAGCATAGAGCTTTGACAAAAAATGAGTATTTTTACGACTATTTCGACAAGTGCGAAAAGAGGCTTGGTGAGAAAAGGTTCAAAAAACACAAACTTGAGCTTATTGACGTTTTCCAGAGCAACTGGAACGAGTACCTAAAATCTAAAAGCCCAGACGATTTAGTAGAATATGCGACAAGCAAAGTAAAACAAAGGAGTTTAAAATGAAATTAAGTGAATACATAAAGGGGCTTCAAGAAGTTTTTGAGGAGCACGGCGACATGGATTGCTATTATTCTGTTGACGACGAAGGCAACGCGTATCAACAAGTCAATTATAATGGCGAGATACGTTATCTTAAGCCTGAGGAGCAAGATGAATATCAAGTCGAGAACTTGTATGATGAAGAAGGGCTTGAAGATTTACAAGAGTACTGTGAGTATGACGACGAGGATATAAAAAAGCTTATAAAGGTATGTTTGGTAAATTAGAATGAAAATAAATCAACTGCGCAACTCAAACGGAAGATGGCGAAAAGCCTACCCGTCAGACTTTGGAATCAAAGATGATCAAATAGCGGCACGCAGAATGGTTTGCGGTAGTTGCGGATGAAGATGGCCGCTGTAATTTGGCGCCCCGATTAGTGCCCGTTGGTAAAATTGTAAAATACGATAAAACGTTGACTTGATAGGGCGTTTGCGCACAGGACTGGGAGGAAATAGCTGAATGTATTGAGCCTACGGCAGAGGTGTTACAAAGGCTTATACCGATATATAACTTTAAGGCAACTGAGTAAAACGCTTGGCTATAGATGTCGGCTAAAAAAAAAGGGGCTATGTGAAGTTTACACATAGCCCCTTTTTTATTTTCCACACGCGCGTAGATCGATTAATCAACCACTACTCTCGGCTCTTTGCCCTCGAGTGCTCTCAGCTCGTTGTGCAGCTTCATTCGTCCTCCTCTTGGCTCTCAGCCTCCCACGACGAGGCGAAGTGAGGGTTGGAACAGCCCTCAGGCAATATGGGCGGATGCGCTGTTTTTAGAAACTCAGCAGTGTCCGGCGCCTCCCTAAACCATTGCCGTAGCTGCTCAATGTCGGACTTTTGCTCGGCTGTCAATTTAGTTGATTGCTGACAGTGGTCAGTGGCTCTTAAAAATCGCGCTCTGTCCTCTCGCCACGCCTGTTCTTTCTGTGTCATATTACCCTCCTATATATCGCAAGTGTCGTCGTCGCGTTTTACGGTGCTTCCTCCCCACCTTTGGGCGGCATTATTGCTGCGACAACGCGAAGCATACGCGCAACTGTAATATACGTAACCTAAATTTGAGGCTGGCTGGCTGTGCGATTCGGCAGCATACACGTCACTGACGTGGGTACAATTGTATAAACAGTAATTATACGCCGACGCCGCATCTTGAGAAAAACTTGCGCTTTCGCTGATTCGGCACTTTTGCACCATCGCCAAATTTTCAAGGCACTTTGCGGTAATTGTAGGGCCGTTCTTAATGCTTTGGTAGGAAGTGCTAACGTCCAAGGTTAAATGAAACCCTGCAAATAAATGTCTCACCCCGAGTTCGAAGCCTGGCATTGCCGGCCGCCTAATCATTGTCGCTGTAACGTCTTTTTCTGTAGACGATATAGTCATGGTGATGGGCACGCTCTCTCCTTCCATGATATAAAGTGTATGCGGCAAGGTAAGCGTGGAGCTTAGTGTATAAGCGCTGCCCTTGTCTTTGATAAACACTGAACGTGCCGTAAGCGTGGAGTTATTACAAGCGGCCACAAAGTCGTCAAACTCTGATTGGTTTGTTATTATTAGGTCGTATATTTCTTGTCCGCCTCCGCCACCGCTCGGCGCATCTATCCACGCCGTGTCAAAATCTGTCGAGCTGTTCTTTGCTAAAACCTGTCCACTTGCGCCGCCCGTGGGCACGCCGACACCGGCATCACCTTTGTCGCCCTTTGCGCCGGGTGCGCCGTCAGCCCCTGTGTCTCCTTTCAAGCCGTCTTCTATTATAGAAGTGTAATCACAAGAACTCCACCCAATAACAGTAACTTTTGCAACACGATTTGGAGAAGCTGTTGATATTAATAAGTCTCCTACTTGAAGCTCTCTATCGCCATTGCCGATAGAAGAGAGCGGGACAGAGCCAGAGCCCGTAAGGTCATAGTAGCAGCTGTAAATAGCGTTGCCATCCGCTCCCTTTATTGACGTTTGCAAAATTCCATTCGCGCTTCCGTTTGAGGCAACGTTTGTCACTTTAAAGACATTTCCAGTTGAACCTATTAAAAAGTCGTCAACTTTAATGCCTGAAGGAGATATAAAATCAAAGGCAGCAGGTATAACTGAAATATCTGACACAGGGGAGTTTAAATAGTAGAAACCCACCCCTTTTTCCCCAGGAGCGCCATTTGCTCCATCGTCTCCTTTGTCACCTTTGTCGCCTTTAGCTCCGTCTGCACCGGGCGCGCCAGCATCTCCTTTGTCACCCTTGTCGCCCTTGTCACCCTTTGCGCCCGGGGTGCCGGGGTCACCCTTGTCACCTTTCTCGCCCTGTATGGTCGGTGCAAACAGCTTGCCTGTCGCCGCATCAATCTTAACCTCGGCGGTTTCGTTGGCGGTTTTGGTAGCGGCTTTGACGCCTCCCAATGTGCTCTCCGCGGCTTGCGGGAGGGTATAGGCAGCATTGTTTACATCTGTAACAGTGGCAACTTGCTCGCCATAGGGCGTTTCCCACACGGGCAAATCCGCCCATGTCTTAGTTAGCGTCTGCCCTGCCGCGTTGCCCCTGACGTTCTGATAGGTTGTGTCTTGCAAAAATTCGGGTGCGGCGGTTAAGGCTATCCCGTTAAAAGCTGTAACGTGAGCTGCTGACGTCATCCACCCCTCAACCAACAAACGAGGCGTGTTGTTGCCCTGCAGCTGGTGCGAGTAAACCAAAAACTCCCAGCATAACGTCGTGCTGTTCCATATAGCCTCGGAAATACGGAAGTCTTTTTCCACATATCCAGACAAGTCAAAATATCTCCCCACATTGCTGTACATGGATGCGCCGTTAAAGTTGCAGACTATCTCTTTAGACATCAGTCCTGATGCGTTGTAGCTACTGTATGTGCCATACAAACTTATCTTTACCTTACCCCAAAAGTTTGTGCCCGTGGGGAAAGAAACGCGCCAAAAACGGTGATAAGTGCCGTCCTTAAGCTCCGAGGGCAGGTTGGCGTAAGTAGTGCCTACCGCGCCGTTGCCTAAAAAACGTTTGAGA
>JBBAEA010000203.1:0-3765 GCA_041656175.1 Bradymonadales bacterium
AGTCGGCGCACGTATGCATCGTTCTCGGCCAGCGCATAGGCCTGCACGGTGCGCTGTTCGAGCGCATCAATATCAGATCCTTCACCGATCATCTGCAAGCTTCGATTAAATGAGTACACACCGCTGTAGTGGCGACCAACATAGTAGAGCGATCCCACCGAAGCAATCACGAGCAACAGGAAAATTGCAACAAAAACAAAGCCCATGCGGCGGTTTTTGTCGCCACGAATCTCCGGCACCGATGATTGCAGGAGCACGATCGATGCTGCGCCGGCAAGACCCGTACAGAGCGCTGCCATCAAGAGGAGCGTTGGTCCCGGCACGTAGAGAATGCTCATGAACCAGAGGAAGAGCCCACCCGTAAACGATACGGTGCCGATGAAGTACCAGGTGCGATCACCGCTTGCGGTCTTCAAGAGCATACGCAAACCGGTTGCGATGAACACCCCAAAAAATGCGAGCCATGCAACACCGCCCACAAGCCCCATCGTCGCAAACGCAGTTGGAATGTATCCGAATCCGGCAGTGAAATCAGTGTTCCAGAATACGCTTGTATTAATCGATGGATCCTTGTGGAGCCGCCACGCATCTTCAAATCGGTTGGGGCCGACGCCGAAGAGTGCGCCATCGCTATAGACAGAGCCGATGATATCAGTAGTTGCGGTAAACGAAGGACGTACTTCCGTGTAAGAAATATTCACCGCCTGTCCGATTGAGCTGCCCAGCACGCCGCCAAGCAGCATAAAGAGCACTGAGCAGAGAAATACGACGATCGCCGCAATAATAGAGACAATCGATACGCGCGCCCCAGCTTCAGTGTGTCCGAGCGCAAAGCGATCTTTTGTAAGTCCGTACACCAGCACCGCGAGGCTCACAAGACCAAGCACTGCCCACACCGCAGTGAAGTTGATGACGGCAAGCATCACGAGTGCAACCGCCGTGACGACACCGAAGAGCGCCTGGCCGCCGCGGGTCAGCGGCAGCTGCTCAAGCGCTACGAGTGCAAGGATGATGGCAAGCCCGAAGAATATCGCTAGGTCATTCCATCCTCCAAACGGCGAGAGCGTTGCATTGCCGCCGAAAAATCCGAGCGACAATACATCGGCACCAAGCACGAGCCGCGCAACGTGGAAGATTGCGAGCAGGATGGTACTTGCAGCAATGAGGATGAAGAGCTGCATAATCATCATCTTGTTCGTACCAAGCAGCGTCCACACCGAGGCGGTCAACGCCATGAGCGCGATGAAGAGCGTAGTATGCACGCCAAACCCATCCCCGACTAAGGCGTCATTGAAGTCGCCTGAGAGTAGCGCCGATACGAGCGCAATGAACGCAATAACAAAGAGCAGTATTGATGGCCACGCAAACTGCACGCGAATCGCTCCACTTCGCAGGAAAGCAAATCCACACACCACGAGCGCGAGCAATATACCAACAACAACAAAGAGTATTTTTGAATAACCGAATGGTGCCGCTACCGATGGTACAAAAAAAATCGGCAGCAATCCGAAGACACCAACTAAGAGATACTGTGCAGTAGTAAATAATTTTGAGGCAATTGAGTCGGCTGCAAGACTCCGCTCGTGCTGTGACATAAGAACGTACAAAAATAACTACTTTAATAATGCAATTACAAGCATACCACACGAACGAACAACAGCCCCAAAGGGGCTGTTGATGCGTGTGCCGGTAAGCCGAATTCTGTACTCCAGAGACTGGAGCGATAGCCATTTATCTGAGAGCGCACTTGCGCGCGCCCTTAAGCGGCACTCCGTTTCGAGGCATATGCAACTCGAAGCGGCACGGCCTTGCACGCAGGTAGGAATTTAGCCGTTTCACCCGCACGGTTGCCCGTGCAGCTCATCCGGTGGCGCGATTGCGCAGCAATCGCGCCACCGGATGCCATTGTCTCTCGACGCCGGCGTCTCTGCTCGCATCCCGCAAGCTACCTTGGGCGGGCGTTACCCGCTACCCTGCTCCACGCAAAAGCGTGGGCGTGTTCGGACTTTCCTCCCCGCTGCATAAAGCAGCAGAGCGGCTATCAGGCACAAATAAATTATACAATGTTATTGCCGAGGACGCAAATCAGCCGGAATAAGTTCCGCAGGAAGGCGCACCTCATCGCCGATAGCAATACCAAATGATGCAGCATAGTTTGCATTCACTTCGATTGCATAGCGCGCCGGTGAAATCGGCTCAAATTGGCGCGGATAGGTGTCTGGCCGTAATACCGGCGTAATATCCACCACTTTGAGATCTTCCCCAACCCAAATCACATCAATCGCAAAACGCATGTCTTTCATCCAAATACCGTGGTAGTCGGCCTCATCAAAAATGAAGAACATTCCGTTCGTTTCGCCGAGCGAATCGCGGTGTGAAAGCCCCCGAGCGCGCTCACTTGCCGAGTCTGCCACCTCAACCCGAATCGGCACATTACCCACATGCACGACCGGGTCATTGTTAAGCGTAAACTCCGGCAGCAGCGGCATATCATTTTGATACGCGTAGAGAAAATACGCTACAGGAAGCGCAAGAATAATGAGGAGCACTAATATTTTTTGCATAGCACCTTTATGCTAACACGCGTATGCGGTGCTCTGTGCATTATGCACACTGGATACGGTGAAATAACTCACAAGCCACGGCAGCGCGACTCCGTCATTTGAGTCTTCTAGGAACGTACCATAGTACGTTCCTTCTCCCCACTCCCCTTGTTCACTTCGTTCACTGCGGGCTACCTCGGGCTGGAACCGTAGTCGACCAAACCCTGTAGGACATTTGTAAGCTATTTTAGTATAACTATTTAAGGTTCTAACAGCACCTATATCTTTTGGAATTTCAGCTTCGGCCATTTTTTAAACCATTCTTTTTTCTTTGATCTTTCCTTAACTACTTCCAGTCCTCCTGAAAAATTAGGGCTTGGACGAACAATTAAGTTTATAAGGTCATTGATTCCATGGGGAGCTATAAGTATTAATTCTCCATTTTCTAACCTCACCCCAATTCCCGTTGCTGTTTCAGGCCACTGAGACAACGCATCTTCTGTTGATTTATATGGCGGCAAGTTATTCCATTTATGAGCATATACTTCATTAACAATTTCCCAATCAATTCCTGTTCGGTCTTTAAGTTGCTTTGATAGTGCTTCGTCAGCTTTTTGATCGTTTCCGTCGGAATCAAAATAAACAAGATCAATATCATTTGTATCAACCTCGAAATTAGAATATCCGTGCAAATGATCCCATACTTTGTTTCGCACAAACCCAGCACCTACAACCCAATCTTTAAAATTGAGCTTTTCTGCAGTTTGCAGAATCTCCATCATCCACTTGTCTTCCTTTATTAGATTTAAAATATCCCGCTCATTCATACTACTATAATTGTATCGCCAATCTTAATTTTGCTAAGCCAGACGAGGTTCCTCGTGCTAGCTGTTAGATGCGGAGGCGGAGGGATTCGAACCCTCGAGGGCTTTCACCCTACACGCTTTCCAAGCGTGCGCACTCGACCACTATGCGACGCCTCCTTATATTTCATTACGGAGTGTCGCATAGCGTCTCGCGCTCGTCCACCTCCCTTTTGGTCGGACAAAACAGTGCCCCGCACTGTTTTGTCCACTCTGCGACGCCTCCGTATGCATACACGGTTATACCATACCGTCTGAAAAAGACTGAAAAATAAGGGGCGGCTCGCATAAAGCGAGCCGCCCTAACGACGAAAGCTCTGATGGAAATAGCTCACGAGCGCAATGAAGCATCAAGCTCC
>JBBAEA010000204.1:0-3759 GCA_041656175.1 Bradymonadales bacterium
GCGCTGGTTTGGCGAACAGCCAAAACGGCGCACAAACTAGTGCGAATTCTGCCAAAATTTGAGGAAGCTTGCGCGTAGGGGGGGCGAGCGAGCCCTCCCCCCAAAATAGGAAAATGTTTTAATAACTCTGTCCTTGTAAAGACTGGGGGCATCCTTTATAATCGGCTTAGTAGAAACTGTACTTTGCGGCTACGCGGCCAGTGGCGCGGGCTTTGAAAGTGGAGAGAGCAGATGAGAAAAGTGGCTTGCCTCTTGGGTTTTTTCTTAGCATTTTTTTGCTTGGCTGAAGCGTTTGCGGTGGATATATACCCGCCTTGGCCGTGTGGGCGGACGTACAAGATAACGCAAGGGGCTTTTGGCAGCTTTTCGCATGCGGGAACCTGGGCGTGGGACGTGGGAATGGGAGTGGGGACGGAGTTGACGGCGGTGGCCGACGGTGTCATTGCGTATGCAAAGGGCAACTCCAATACAGGGGGCTGTAGTTCGAGCTATGCAGGAACCGCGAACTATATAGTTTTGCGCATGGACAACGGTTACACCGCGGCGTATTGGCATTTGGCGTACAACGGCGTGCTCAAGGGCGTCGGGACGCGTGTGAAGCAGGGGGAAGTGATAGCGCTCTCTGGGCAGACGGGTTATAGTTGTGGTGCGCATTTGCACTTTCAGGTTCAGACAAACTGCGGGCGCGCTTGGTGTCCAACGGTACAGGCCAACTGGATAGGTTTTGGGAACCCAGCGGCTGGGACTTGGATTAAGAGCAATAATTGTGGTTGCGTGCCTAGCACCGAGGTTTGCGACGGCAAGGATAATAACTGCAATGGTTTAATCGACGAGGGCAATGTTTGTTGCAAAAAGACGCTTGATTTTGAGATTTGTGACGGCGTTGATAACGATTGCAATGGGCAGATTGATGAGGGTGAGGTTTGTGCGGGGGAGCTGACGGCGTTGGTGCATGCGCAGCGTTTTGACCGTACGCATAGCGATATTGATGGCGACGCCAAGATGGATTATTGCGCGCGGGCGGCGGCAGGTTATTATTGTCACCTCTCTGGGAAGCATAGTGGGCTTGGCGAAACGGAGAGGCTGCTCACTTTGAGCAATGAGAATGGTTGGGGGGCGCCGCAACACTTCTATACTATACACAAGGCGGATATCAATGGTGACGGGCGAGCAGATGTCTGCGCGCGGGCGGTGGATGGGCTGCATTGTTGGCTCTCGGAGGGGACGAAGTTTGGAACGCATATTCATTACCCCGAATTCACTAATGACGGGGGGTGGACGCAAGTGCGCTACTACTCGACGCTTCGTTTTGGGGACATTAACGGCGATGGCAAAGATGATGTTTGCGCTAGATTTGGTGCGGGTTTTGCTTGTTTGTTGTCGACGGGAACGGGTTTTGGGCAAAAGGTTTCGCTGGGTAGTTTGAGCGATAAGGGTGGGTGGGTGCATCCTAAGTATTACGCTACGATTCAGCTTGCCGATATTAATGGCGATGGCAAAATGGATGTCTGCGCGCGGGCGGCTGCAGGGATTGTGTGCTACCCCTCGCTGGGAACGAGTTTTGGCCCTTCGTTTGCGGGACCTTCGTGGGCTGATGCGCATGGTTGGGGCGCGATGCAGCATTGGGCGACGATTCAATTTGGCGATGTCAATGGTGATGGGAAGGACGATATTTGCGGACGTTACGCCGCTGGAATGCACTGCCACCTCTCGACAGGCACTGGATTTGAGCCACCTATTGCGGGACCTCGCTGGTCTAACGACACGGGTTGGTCCGATCCTTCTAACTACATGACCATACAACTGGCCGATATCAACGGCGATGGCAAAATGGATATTTGCGCCAAGGCAGATATTGGGATTTACTGCGTCTTGAGCGAGGGCGAGAAATTTGGCGCCACCGTGACAGGCCCGCCACTTCACGACAACGATAAGTGGTCAGAGCCTAGCCAGTACCGCAGTATTCGTTTTGGCGATTACAACGGAGACGGCAAAGCGGATCTGTGTGCAAGGCACCATGAAGGCGTTGTGTGCTACCCCTCGCTGGGAACGAGTTTTGGGGAAGCTCAACTCGGCGCTCGCTGGTCAAACACTGGCGGTTGGGGCGCAGACCAGCATGCCTTTACCTTTAGCTTTAAGGGTGTCGCACCTTGTACCCCGCAATGCGTAGGCAAAGCCTGTGGTAATGACGGCTGCGGCGGTATCTGCGGTAGCTGTAGCGGGAATAGCTATTGTAAAGACAACCAATGTGTAACGGGTGAATGCGAGCCGAAGTGCGCGGGCAAAGCCTGTGGTAATGACGGCTGCGGGGGCTCGTGTGGAACCTGTAGTGGCGGAAAATATTGTAAAGACAATCAGTGCGTAGCCGGCGAGTGTGTTGCAAACTGTGGCGGAAAAGCGTGTGGCAACGACGGTTGCGATGGTTCATGTGGAACTTGCGAGAGCGGCAGTTACTGCAAAGAATACCAGTGTGAAGTCGGCGAGTGCGTACCGAGTTGCGCGGGCAAATCGTGTGGCGCCGATGGATGCGGTGGATTTTGCGGCATTTGCGATAATGGCGAGATTTGCACGCAAGGTAATTGCCAGGTCTGCGTAGCGAATTGCGCGGGTAAAGCCTGTGGTGCAGACGGTTGCGGCGGGCTTTGCGGAAGCTGTGAAGAGGGCAGCCAATGTCGATTGGGACAATGCTTCAAAGCTGATTGTGTGCCCCAGTGCGATGCAAAGGTATGCGGCGATGATGCCTGCGGAGGACTTTGTGGCTTTTGCGCCGAGAACGAAGCATGCGATCTTGGCATTTGTGTGCACTGTGAGCCACAGTGCGAAGGCAAGCTTTGTGGTGACAACGGCTGCGGCGGAGAATGCGGATTTTGTGACAACGGCATGATTTGCAACGAAGGAACTTGCGAGTTTGCCTGTATCCCGATGCCAGAGAACTGCGACGGAATCGATAATGACTGCGATGGTCTTGTCGACGAAGACGGCGTCTGTGAAGGCTGCGATTTTGGTGTCGACGAAAACGGCAACTGCGTTGAAGAAGGGATTGCGCCAGAAATCCGCCTCGATGACACATGTGGCTGCCAAGTACGAGCACCAAGCTCTACTCGACGTTCGCTCTTACTCGTAGCTCTACTCGCCTTTGCTGGCGTACTCTTGTTCAGGCGCCGAAAATCGCAAAAAACGGCTAGATCATAGCTTATAGAAATTCTGATCTATTGGGGCTACCGCCCCAAACCCCGTCCAAGGGCTATCGCCCTTGGAACCCGCTTTTGTGTGTAACATATTGATTTTATCAGCTGTATTTCGAACGCTCGCCTGTCTTTCTTGGTTAATAAGGGTATTTATCGATAACGTCGCATTTTTAACCACGAAAGTTTTTTTACCACGAAAAACACGAAAGCCGCGAAAGCTTTTAACGAATCAAGCTGGGTATGTAAAACTAATGTATCTTTAAATCTTATAAAAGCATTTAAAAAAAGAAAGATTTTTTCGTGTGTTTTCGTGTTTTTCGTGGTTAATAAATTTAAAGTACGAAAGGCAAGAATGCCTATAACAAGTCAAGTCGGATCTGTAAGAATAAAAAAGATTTTTTCGTGTGTTTTCGTGTTTTTCGTGGTTAATAAATTTAAAGTACGAAAGGCAAGAATGCCTATAACAAGTCAAGTCGGATCTGTAAGAATAAAAACGAATTTTTCGTGTGTTTTCGTGTTTTTCGTGGTTAATAATTTAAAGACACAAAAGGCAAGAATGCCTATAACAAGT
>JBBAEA010000205.1:0-3735 GCA_041656175.1 Bradymonadales bacterium
GAGCTCGGCATTATGCTGGACGGCGCCCTAGAAGTCTTAAACGAGTGGTCCTATGAACATGTCAATGCCGCTATCGTTGACGATGGTGAACCTGTTTTTGTCGATACAGAACTTGTAAAGGAGATAGTTAATGTCAACTAACAACAATCAACGACTTCGCCCCCGAGAGAGAGACGCCATTATACAATCCTTGCGCGCTGGAGTGACTCCACGAACGGGCTTGCAGCATATTCAAGTGGGGCGATTTCGGGAGCTTGAGGCGCTGCTTAAAGATATTGAGCGCATTTCAAAGGGCGCATCATCAATTCGCTTTATCATAGGCGCGTTTGGATCCGGAAAGAGTTTTTTCATGCATCTTATTCGAACGATCGCCCTTGAAAAGGGTTTGGTCACGATCCATGCCGATCTCTCTCCAGAGAGGCGCTTGTTCGCTACAGACGGGCGAGCTCGCAATTTGTACGTTGAACTTATGCGCAACCTTTCTACGAGAACAAAGCCGGATGGCAATGCGCTCACAAGCGTTGTTGAGCGCTTTATTACGGAGGCTAGAAAAGAGTCCAATGCCACGGGCAAGTCTGTGACAGAACTTATTGAGGAGCGGCTAAGTCACTTGACTGAGCTTGTCGGTGGATACGATTTTGCCAAAGTCATTGGCGCGTATTGGGAGGGTTTTGAGCAGGACAATGCGCAACTTAAAGCGGATGCCGTGCGCTGGTTGCGCGGGGAATTTACCACAAAGACTGAAGCCAGAAAGTCGTTGGGTGTGCGAACTATTATCGATGATGACAAGATTTACGACCACTTTAAACTCTTGAGTTTGTTTGTTCGCCAAGCGGGTTATAAGGGGCTACTCGTCAACCTCGATGAAATGGTCAATCTCTACAAACTGTCTAGCCAGAAGGCTCGAGTCATGAATTACGAGCAGATACTGCGCATTCTCAATGACTGTTTACAAGGCAGTGCCGAACACCTTGGTTTTCTCTTCGGGGGCACACCAGAATTCCTCCAAGACTCAAGAAAAGGGCTTTACAGCTACGAGGCTTTGCACTCGCGTTTGGCTGAAAATACTTTTGCTCGCAATGCAGGGCTTATCGATTATTCCTCCCCAACCCTGCATTTAGCCAATCTAACGCCCGAGGAGCTGCTTGTACTCTTGAGAAACATCAGACACGTGTATGCGCACGGCGACGAGAATAATTATATACTGCCAGACGAAGCGCTTATGTCATTTTTAGCGCACTGCTCAAATAGAATTGGCGATGCCTATTTCCGAACACCGCGTAACACGATCAAGGCGTTTGTCGACCTCTTGGCCATCCTTGAACAAAACGCTGACCTTCACTGGAACCAGCTGATCGAAAACGTGCAGCTCGAAGAGGAGCGCAATACTGATTTGTTGGGCATCGCTTTAGATAGTGACGATGAGTTGGCTACATTTAAACTTTGAGGTTCGAAATGAGCGAGTCTATCGGATTTAAGCTACTGCACAAAGAAGTTCAACGCTGGGTTTGGTCGCAGAATTGGACTGCGCTGCGAGACATACAAGAGCGTGCTATTGAGCCCATTCTCAATGCTGACTGCGATCTCATCATAAGCGCGTCAACCGCAGCCGGAAAAACAGAAGCAGCCTTCCTACCCGCCTGCTCTCGCCTTGCGAAAATGAGGCCAAAGGGCGTCGGAATCTTATATATTAGCCCGCTCAAAGCGTTGATAAACGATCAGTTTCGCAGGCTAGAGAGTTTGGGCGAAATATTAGACATTCCCATAACGCCGTGGCACGGGGACGTGTCTCGCTCCCTTAAAGACAAACAAAAGAAGAATCCCGAGGGCATCATTCTGATCACGCCAGAATCACTTGAATCCCTGCTCTTGAATCATGGAGGCTGGTGCGGGGATGCATTCTCCGCGCTGAGCTACATTATCATTGATGAGTTCCACGCATTTTTGGGCACAGAGCGCGGCTACCAACTCCAGTCACTTATGCACCGCCTTGAGTTCATGCTTGGACGCGTTGTCCCAAGGATTGCCCTGAGTGCGACCTTAAGCGACATGGAACAGGTCGCCGCATTTTTGAGACCCGCAAGCAAGAACTACCCCTACAAAATCATTGAATCCAATGCCTTTCAATCCGATTTGAAGCTGCAACTCCGGGGCTATTTGATAGACTCCAAGGAGCCGCAAAGCGCTGAATTGAACGAAGTCATCCATGATCTCTACGTGATCTTGCGCGGAAAATCGCATCTGATCTTTGCCAATAGTCGCCAACTCACCGAAAAAATTGCCGTCTCCCTTGCAGAGCTCTGCGAAAAGGATATCGTCCCCAACGAGTTTTTCCCGCACCATGGCAGTCTTTCAAAGGAAATTCGGGAAAGCGTTGAAAAGCGGCTCCAAGAAGGTCTTATCCCAACATCCGCGGTCTGCACCATGACGCTAGAACTGGGCATCGACATCGGAAGCGTGGATTCTATCGCACAAGTCACCGCCCCCCACTCCGTCGCTAGCTTGCGCCAGCGCCTCGGGCGTTCGGGGCGCAGAGGAGAGGCCGCCGTATTGCGACTTTTCATCCCTGAAATAGAGCTGCTCGATACTAGCTCTATTGCCGAAATGCTGCGCATGGAAACGGTGCAGAGCATCGCCATGATCAACTTGCTACTCAATAAGTGGTGTGAGCCCGCGCCGCGCGAGCAATATCAATTGTCGACTCTTATTCAGCAAACGCTGTCGGTCATTGGGCAATACGGCGGCGTACAAGCCTATCAACTATGGTCTTTATTGTGCGAAACGGGTCCCTTTTCATTGGTGGATCAAAACACTTACTCCGGCCTGCTAAAAGCTCTCGGCCAACAGGATTTCATCACACAATCGCAGGATGGAGTGCTAGTTTTAGGCCTAAAAGGCGAAAAACTCGTCGAAGATTATCACTTTTACACCGCCTTTAATACGCCCGAAGAATATCGCGTCGAATACAAATCTCAAATACTTGGCACTATCCCTATCAATATCTACATCAATGTCGGGGAGCCCATCATCTTTGCGGGCAAAAAGTGGGTGGTGCAAGGCATAAGCACAAGCAAGAAGATTATTTGCTTAAGACAATCCACAGCGGGCCATGCCCCAAAATTTGGAGGCAGCGGTCTGCCCGTCCACGATTTAATCAGACGCGAAATGCGGCGAATCTACATGGATAAAGCGCTCCCGAACTATTTGGACGCAAAGGCAAAAAAAGCACTCTCTCAAGGCATAGACTATTTCCACGACATGGAACTAGACCGCCGCAGTTGGATGCAAATCACAGACTCGCGCTCAAAACCGATATTATATCTCACTCCCTGGCTAGGCGATCAGATTAGCAACACCATCGTTGCCCTGCTGCGCCACTTTAATCGCAATTCTCATTGGCTCATTGACTGCACCGCAGGCGTCATTTGCATAAGAAATTGCGACATACAAAGTTTATACCCATTGGTACAAAAAATTATTCACAGCCCACAACCAAGTTCGGCCAAACTAGCCAGTCGAATGAAAATTTTTGTTGATAAATATGATCATCTTATTCCCAAAAACCTCCGCAACCTAGCCTATGGAAAGCGGTTTTTCGATGTCGATGGCGCCGTGCACTGGCTCAAAACCTTCTGCGACAGTCTCGGTGACTTGCGTAGAAACTCTGATTAAATCTGCATGTTTTTTGTTTTTTGGGGGGCAAAGCCCCCCTACGCCCGAGCCTCCTCGCAATGC
>JBBAEA010000206.1:0-3728 GCA_041656175.1 Bradymonadales bacterium
TGTGTCGTTATCGAGCGGCATATAAACTTTGTAGCTTCCCGCCTCTGTGGGGATCTGCTTGTCATCTTTACTCGAATAGCTGCCGTCGTCAATAACCCCGTAGCGCTCAATTATTGTTGCATCTTTACCATTTTGAAATCGAAATAAGTGGTTGCATAAGTACGCTTTGCCTCTTAGTATTTCGCATTCGTCTATGTAGGTTTCCACAACCAAAAACTTTTCGTTAAATAAGTCTAAAACGTCACCCGCGTATAGTTCGTCACCCAACCTCGCTGTGACCTTACACTCTTTTGTTTTCCACCGCACTGCCAAAACCGGTTGCTCAACGCCGTTCCTTTTTGCCCCCGGGTGCAACGCGGCAGAGTTTGTCTCGATGTCTATAAGCCCGCTCTGAGCAAGTAGCTTTGCGTCCTCTTGTCCAGACCGTGTGTCCGCTTCGAGCATTTCTCTGTTCAAGTCCCAGATGCCCTTAGTCATCATCTTCACCCCCATACTTTTTGTATAGGGTGCTAATTCCGCCCACCGCCGTAAGTACTATGCGTCGCCATTGTAGAAAATCAACATCGTTATGCATCAAAAACCGCAGGTTTGTAATTGCATAAATATATTGCTTTTCTCTGCCCAAAAACTCAAACTGCTCCAAACCGCCGATCAAATTAAAGGTCAACGACTCTATATACTTATACAGGTAGTTTTGCTCACCCTGCTCTTGGTCTTCCTTCATGGGCAATATTTTAAAAACGTCGCCCCTTATGCTTTTCAAATACTCTGTTACGCTTAATTCACACATATCAAGCACCCCTATTCGGGCTTAGGTTTGCGAGGTCGCTATACCTAAAACTGTACGTTTTTATCTTGCTATCGTACTCACTACGAACCTGCGCTCTAAGCTCTTTGAGCTCTTTAAGCATTGCTCCCTGCGAAAAGCTTTTGTAGTCTGAGTTATGCATAACATTTTTTAAATGCTCGCTTGCGGTGACTTTCGAGGAAAGCCAGTGGAAGGCCATCCCTGTGGCTAAAATTTCTACCTCTTCGTTCTGAAGGTCTGCATCAAAGGCATATTTGATTGCGCCGTCGGGCGACTCTGTAGTTACCTCACTGTATGTAAGCGGCGTTTTGCAAGAATGCTGGAAGTCAACGACCGCCGACAAAAGATAATTCTTCATCGTTAGGTCTTTTAGCTCATCTGTATATTTCAAAAAAGAGCGGTCTTTAAATTTAAACAACGCCCTTTCATAAATTGTGTCAAAACTCGTTGCCATTTTGCCCCCTTTTATTCGGGTTGTGCAAATTCGCAACCCAACGCGTCTTCAAACGCCTTGATAGTTTTTATAGAGTCTATCGCGCCAAGCGCGATGTGTTCGCGCACCGCTATCACAAGGTTCTCTTTTGCGCCCTGCGTCATGCTGGCAATGTTTGACCTTATGTCCTTTTCTGTCCAACAATGAACGTCCGCGTATCCCTCTGGGTTGACAGAACCGCCGTAGAACTTTGAAACACCTAATGTTTTATAAATATCCGCAGGCGTAGCATCCGCCGCCTCTTGACCGTGCGCAAAACCCGTTATAATAATCCAGTTGTCAGTAAAAAACCTTGAAGACGAGGCCTTCATTTCGCGCAGCTCTCTTATGGACAGATCGTGCTCGTCCCCGTGCTTACCCCAAACTGTTTTGAACCCATCTTTTGATTTCCATAAAAGTGTGCCGAAGCAGTTTGACCTTACTTTCACAAGAGTATCGTCTGATAGCTTTGCCGCAGTAACCGCCTTTAAGTCTATAACCTTGGCGGGTTTGTTCGCGGCCTTTTTAGTCGTAGGCTTCGCCCCGACTTCTTTTGCCGCAACTTGCTTTTTCTTTGTGTTTGACATTATTAAAACTCCTTTTGTTCCTTTAAAAGAAAGACTGCCCCGCAAGAGACGGGGCAGTCAGTCCTATTGGTAATTACTATCCGACGTTGACAACGCCAAGCTTATCGGCGCAGATTGTGCCAACGCCAAACTCCTGACCATAGCGATATTCCTTGGTCATATCCGCATTCGCGGGGGTGTCGTCCATATAGCCCTCGCCAGCGTTGACTACCTTTATGGGTTTGTCATCGCCCGCAAGAATCAGAACCTTGTCGTTGTTTAGCAGGAACGTACCGCTTTTGTTAACCGCCTGTTTTACGCGCAACATGGGCACTCCGTTCCAGTTGCCGTAATACCCTATGTTATATATATCGCTTTTGGCTTCGTCAGAAACGACAGCGGATGTCATCTTTCTAAGAGCCGCTCTTGTGCCGACTATTTTTGCAGAAGAGCCCGCATATGCCTCTATGCGGTCTACCAGACCAAGAGTTTCATCTTCGTCAAAACTACCTGTCAGTATGCAGTCGGACGAAAGTCCCGCGGTAGAGGCGCTGATGGCATCTATTGCCGCATACGCATCTGCCAGAACCTGCTTATTAAAAGAGTTGGCAACACCCTCGACAAATTGGTCGAAGCTAATGCGTCCCGCGAGTAGGCGTCCAAGATTCTCATACACGCGTACAAACTTCATGGTTGTGGGGACGGACACGATTTCGCCACCAGAGATACGCTGCCTTCTTACGGCCGCTATACCTTTTGCAACGTCAGACACAATAAAGTCAGCGCTGCCCTCTGTCACGAACTCATTTACGTCGCCTTCTGCTATATTTTTATACTCTACTATGTCAAATATAGGATTGTCGGCCTTAAAACCAGCGTCGATTATCACAGGTATTAACTCTTGGACTAAATCAAAAACCGCATATCCGGGACGGAAAGTTTTTGCACTTATTTTACTGTCGCCCCCGTTGGCCTCTATAAGCGCCGCCCTTATTGCTTCGGAAGCCTCCGAAGCGGAGTAGCCCTGAACTCTGCCGTTGATAGTATCAACCGCTACTTTTAAAAAATCTGTTTTCATATTTTAATTTCTCCTTATTAGTTGTTGTTAGAGCAGAGGCGCCTCAATAGGCGCCCCACTCTGTTTTGTTTTACGTTATTCGCCCGTAGCGTCAACGCCAAGCTCAAAGCCGTCTTCTGCAGATGTAACCTTTATAACTTTGCCTGCATCGCCAGCATCAGGTGCGGGTATTGTTGCTAAAGCAGCGGCGTTCGGGATTGCGGCAGCAACAGCACTACCAATTGCTGCGTTCATAGTTGCGGTCGTCGTGTAAGCCTCTAAATCTAATTCGGCGGGGACAACCTCTATAACAATCCATTCGCCCTCAACGGCAATTATCTTTCCGACCTGTGTAGAACCAGACGTTAAACTTGCGACGCCCTTCAACTTGGTACCCGCAGCCAGCTCAACGGTAGAGCCAGCGGTCATCACAGAATCGGCCGCGAACGCTCCTGCTGTTATTGAAAACTGGTCGCCAGGCCTCAAAAAGTATCCACGAGCGATATCCCCCGCCTCATTGCGGAAGGCCCCGACGGTGTCGTACTGTTTTGATTTAACCACCTCTTCGCTTGCGACAAGAGCAATTGTAGCGAGGTCGGAGTCAACTGCGGGCGTGGTTGCAACTCGCACTTCACGCTGTCCTGTAATGTAACCGCCTATTTTTACAACGTTTCCGTTTTCAATTGCGGTGTCTACCGTGCCGGGCTGATATTTAAAAGAAACCAGCGCGTTCCCTAAAATTGTGCCGACCATATTGTCGGTTCTAACTTTTGCGTATGCCATAATTTTTTAATCTCCTTATTTGTTAAGATGTTTATCAAAGAA
>JBBAEA010000207.1:0-3682 GCA_041656175.1 Bradymonadales bacterium
GCTTGTGACATGCGAACAAGAAAAAAAACCGTAGGTTTTTCATGAGACTAGATTTGCGCAATCGAACGCAAGCCTGCGTGAGTGCAGCGCAAATCGTAGTCGGAATTGAGGAACTGAGCCCTTAGAAGCCTTCCTCTGTGTAACATATTGATTTTATTGCCCTTTATTCTGAAAACTCGCCAAGCTCCTTAGGACAGACGCAATATCCTGTTTATGCTAGAATTTAACGGGGCGTCGCGGGGTGTCCCCGCGGAGGGGGTAGTGGCAAACCCGCGCACAGTGCGGGGTTGACACGTAGGGGGACACTTCCCCCACAAAAATAAAAAGCATAAACATCGAATGAATCCAAACTTCCTCAAAGCACTGCTAAAAGCCAATTATTTTTTTCTAGGGTAGACAATGCTTGTTTTTAAGCTTCTATACAATACGTTTAAGCCACACTTTCGCTTGCAGTTCTCCATTTTGGGTATTGCTCTGTTTCTCGTATTACCGTTCTTTGTATCGTGTGATAACGAGGGGAATGGACAAGATATCAATCCGCAGCAGTGCAAGCGCGAAGACGATATCTGCCTATCGCTTCACGAAGTCTCGTTATGTGGTGAAGATGGACGCCGCAGATCCCAATATTGTGCGACGGATGAGCTCTGTTACGCAGGCGTATGCGGCAAAATCGTTTGTGAAGCGAACAAAATTAGTCATTGTTTAGAAAACGGCAAATACCATGGATGCAACCCTGTAGGCACTGGCCACGGCGATTTTGATTGCTACGACAAGCGAACGTGCGTGGACGGTGAGTGCGTCCCCCGCTTTTGCTCAGAAGGGGAAGGGCGCTGTGCAGATGACGATATTTTGCTCCTATGCAATGAGGCGGGGACGAAGTTTTCGCAAGAGCACAGCTGTAGGGCCGAGAATCCGCGGACAAGCTGCGTAGATGACGCTTGTGTGTCTCTGTGTGAGCAGAACAAAAAACAGGTGAGTTATATAGGCTGCGAGTACTGGGCGGTGGATCTGGACAATGCTATCGATAATGGGGTTTACGATGCAGCGGGCCAACCCTATGCGGTAGTGCTTAGCAACACGCGCGATGATATTTCGGCGAATGTTTCAATTTATGATAAAGCAGGCTACAGCGCTGAACCGCGCAAAGCTATTTTAAGTTTTGAGATCCCAGCTCATGAGCTTCGTAAGGTCTACCTACCCGATGGTTGCTACGACGGCGGGAAAAAATGCCAAAAAGCGTATCAAGTCAATGGTACGAATATTTCGGAGGCAGCGTTCTATATTTTGTCTGACATCCCCATTACGGCGGCACAGTTCAATCCGCTAGACAACGTCAACGTCTTTTCTAACGATGCGTCGCTGCTGCTACCAAGTACGGCACTTGGCAAGCGCTACATGACGCTTACGCGAAAACAACACTACGACTCTTTGCGCGCCTTCGTAACGGTTGTTGCGGTGGAGCCTGGTAAAACTGAGGTCAGTTTTACGAGTAGCTGCAATACGCTTTCGGGGCTAGACAAAAATAATAAAGCTATACCTGCCATGACGCGTGGGCAGACGCAGCGATTTGTTTTGGAACAATTCGATGTCTTGAACATTGAGACCGGTTTCGTCGGCGATGACTTAACGGGAAGCAATATCGTGGCTAGCCAAAATGTCGCAGTCTTTGCGGGAAGTGAAGCGACAAGCGTGCCAGAGACGGATCCCGTAACTTGTTGCGCCGATCATTTAGAACAGCAGCTCTACCCATTACAATCATGGGGAATGCGCTACAACGCGGTTCGGACGATAAAACGTAACAGTGCTCGTGAGATGTGGCGCATTTTGGCGCGCATGGACAATACACGTGTAAGCACTACGCCTCGCGTTGTCGATGAAGATATCGTTCTCAACGCTGGGCAGTGGATTGATATCCTCACCGAGAAGAGCTTCGAAATTGAGGCAAACTCTCCTATTTTAGTGGGCCAATTCTCGACTGGACAAAACGATCCGCTCGACAGCGAGAGTTTTCACCCTACCCCTGACTCTGCTGGTATCGGAGACCCGGCCTATATCCTACTCGCCCCCATCGAACAGTACCGCCGCGTCTACTCCTTCCTCGTTCCATCGAAGTACAAAAACAACTACATCACTATTGTTGCTCCGCGTGACGCCAGTATCGTACTCGATGGAGAAACGCTCGATCGGGAAAAGTTCAAGGACTTTGGCAAGGGTGAATACATCTATGCGTGGTTGGAACTAGAAGAAGGGCGCCACGGACTTAGCGCTAGCGAACCCGTAGGGCTTTATGTCTACGGATTTGACCGTGCTGTCGCCTACGGCTACCCAGCGGGTCTAGATCTAAAACCGCTTTTTGAATAACGCCATGTATGCAAAAAATTCTCTAAGACTAAGAGCACATGAATTTATTCTAAGAAAACTCTAGTTCTACACGTTGATATTCTCATAAACAGGCAAAATCAATTTAAAATATAAAGCACTGCCATAAACTAAACTTTCCTTCACTCAGAGATTCTCAAATCAGCTTCTGTGGCTTTGAGATTTTTCTCTATTCAGGGTATACGATTAAGATGCAGCGCTTGTCGGTGCAATTAATTTTATACAGGATTGAGGTTTTTGTGTCGAATTTTATTGTAGTAGAAGGTCTTATTGGCGTAGGAAAGACGAGCCTCTCGCGTCTAGTCTCTAAAGAGTTAAATGCTAAGCTCGTTCTTGAGCCTTGCGAGGCTAATCCCTTTTTGGCAAGCTTTTATGCAGATCCTGTTCACTATGCTTTCCCTACGCAGATGTTTTATTTGGCCGCTCGCTACCAGCAGCAGATTGAGCTTTTGCAGAACGATCTCTTCTCTAGCTTAACCGTAGCCGACTACTTATTCGACAAAGATCGTATTTTCGCTGAACAAACGCTTAACGAGGATGAGCTTCGTCTTTACAACCGTTTTACCTCGCTTTTGTCGCATCATGTGCGTATCCCCGACTTTATTATTTTTTTAGACGCGCCCACCGATCAGGTGCTAGAACGCATTAAACGGCGCAGCATCGACGCGGAGCAGCAAATTAGCGCTAAATACCTCGATTCTTTGCGGGAACGTTATTACGCACTGTGGCAAACTTGGCATAAGTGCCCGATCTACGTGGTCGAGACTAGCGAAATAAACTACGTCGATAACGCCAAGGATGCTGAGTTAATCTTGCAATATATCCGCGCCTGGCTAGGGTGGGAGCCTATTTCGGCATCTGCCCCCAAACGCTTTTTGCCCAAACGCGTTCAACTCCCACTTTTTGCTTAAAGAAGCTTTGATTTGTTTTGGGGCTACCGCCCCACATCCCGCTTCTTTTTTGTGGGGCGCCGCCCCACACCCCGCTTCTTTTTTGTGGGGCGCCGCCCCACACCCCGCTAAGGGCTATCGCCCTTAGAACCCTTCCTCTGTGTAGCATATTGATTTTATTGGCTTTTATTTTGAAGACTTGCTTGGCGTTTGTTATTTGACTCTAGCCGCTTTTTAATTGCTTTTTGCATTTAACAGGGGCAGGTTTGAAACCTGCCCCTACACCAATACCACTCCATTCTATTGGGGCGTTGTCCCGCGTTACACTTGCAGTGAAGGACAAGCACTTCACCCTCGCAAAAAACGCTTGCCAGATCGCGCTCTATTATTGATAGAGAGATGAAAAACAAGTT
>JBBAEA010000208.1:0-3657 GCA_041656175.1 Bradymonadales bacterium
AATGTGTTGTTGGGTGTGGGGGGGGGGGGGGGGGGAGTGAACTCTTCCTCTGTGTAACATATTGATTTTATTGGCTTTTACTTAAACGCCCACCTGACTTTTGTTGTTTTAATCAAGGGCAGCTTTGAAAGCTGCCCCTACTGTTTTTGCAAATTTCACATGGACTCACACTTAGGATTATGTGTTTTAGTCCAACGACCAAAGTCCAGCTTTGACCAAGCGTTGCATGAGGGCGCGGCGGCGCTTGTGTTGAGCTACGAATTTTTCGATCTCACTTTGAAATGCTTCCGGAGAGGATTGCTGATTATAGGCATTGCGCAGGTCGACGAGTTGTTGGCATGCGGCGTCATAGGCACTGGCACGAGCCTTTTGGGCGTTCTGATGTGCATGATCCCAAGCTTTTTGGAAATCCGCAGCAAGTTCGGCAAGCGCTGCGTCTCGTTGTTTTTTGCGCATATCTTTGGCTTCTCGGCGCGCGTTTTTGTTGGCGATCGAGCGTTGATGCTCGGTTTTATCTGCCAGTCGCCATAGTTGCGCGACCGAACGGCGAGGACTTTGTAAGGGGGTTGCATGCGTTTGTGATGCGTCAAAGTGCCGTTTTATGCTGCGTTCGACATGAATGCCCTGCCCTTTCAAGATTTGTCGAAGGTAGGCTGTCTGCTCAGCCCTTGGCAGTTTTTCCAGCCAAGCATCAAGTGTAGAATCATCCTCTGCCTTTTCTTCTGTTTGCGTTGATTGACTATCGTTTATTACCCCAGCCAATAGATCGACATCAACTTTAAGATAAGAAGCCAAAGCCAGCTGGGCTGGCGTCAACTGATGGAGCCCAGCCAAAGCGAGTGGCTCAAGTTCTGCTGCTTTGAACACCCCGCATGTGACCCCGCACAGCCAGCCGATATAGAGGCTTCGCAGATCACCCCACAATAGTTCCTCTCGTATGGGCGCAAGCTGAGTCATCAAATACGACATTCTTTTTTCATCGAAGACGTAGTAATGATCATCGTTCATACGGTACCAAGTTAAGAGCCAATGCTCCGCGAGGCTTTCAAACTCCAGATGCGGGCTGATGCAAAAGGCCTCTAGTGTTTTTTGATCGATGGCGTCCTTGGGTAAACGCAGCACGAAAGCGACCTCTATCCAATCTGAGACAAAAACATGGGCATCAAAAAACTGTTGCATGAAATCGCGAGATATAGACTTCAGATCGCCCCAATAGTAGTCGTTGCTAAAGCTCGTTGGGGTTATTGCGCCCTAGTCGATATTTCCCGCAGATACGCCATCTCCTGTGCTGTTAAAGGACGGTCAATGGCTAAAAAGTCCAAATAACTGTATTCACTCATGGCTGGCGCTCACCTCTTTGTTGCGACGTCAAAGTCGGTATTCTTGCATAGCTTTTGGCAGTCTTCGTCGCGAAACCGTTTGCATACAAGATCGCTAATGTTTATTCGAAAAAATCGTGAATAGGGACATGCAATGCAACCGTAGGGGCAGCTTTCAGACTTGCCCCTACTTCCGTTAAGAGAGCGTAGTTTAGGCTAGAATGTACTCCAGCATTTCGAGTACTTTCTCTTCCTCTGGGTGGCGCACTAAATAAAAGAACTCTCCCATCGCATCGGCGTAGGAACCAGGCACAGGCTGAGACATCACAGTGTATTTGCTGCACTTTTGCATAATGTCTTCGTGGCTATGGATATGTTTGACGTTTACACGGCGTCCTGCAAAACCTACCGAATATTTGTGCTCAAAGGAGTCAAAAACTCGCGTGTCGTGCAGCGCAGCGACCCACGCTTCGTACAGGTTAATGTCGGCCGAGTAGTTCATCATATCAATAGTATAGAGCCCTGGTGGCCTTACGTTGATTTCTAAAAAGACGTACTTGCTCGGTGCGGTTCTAAACCATTCGATGTGGAAGAAGCGCTCCCTAACGTCGAAGGCCTTGAGCACGCGCTCGCTTAGTTTTTTGAGTTCGGGATCTATCTTGGTGCGCGAGTAGTAATATATTGAACGCGCTTCGTTGACTGTTTCCATGACGCCGCAGTTGTATTCGTGCGAGGTGTAGAAAATGATCTCTCCATGCCTATCAATGAGGCCATCAAAAGTGATGACGTCGCCTTTGATATATTTTTCAGCGATGTAGCGACCACTAATATAACTCATGACTTCTTTGGCTTGTTCTTCGTTGTTTATGGCGTATGTTGCGCTAGCTCCTACGCCAACGATGGGCTTCACAACAAGCGGATATCCCACCTTTTTGCCAAAAGCTACGAGCTGCTCAACGCTTTCAAACTCCTCGCCTGGTGCTACGGGTATTTTTGCTTTAATACAGCATTCCTTCATCCCTAGCTTGCTACGATTGATATCGGTAGCGGCTGGCTTTTGACCGTAAATATTAAAATCTTCGCGTAAGCGCGCCTCTAACCCGAGCCAAAACTCGTTCTGCGAATCGACGCGGTCGATCTTGCCATATTTTGACGTAAAATAGCCCATCGTGCGCAGCATTGCGTCGTAATCCTGCATATTTGGGACATAGACGTACTCTGTGAGCGCCTCGCGCAGTTCATGGCTAATGTGTGGCGAATCGCCGATACCCAAAGCATTGTCGCCAAATTTCCTCAAAGCTCTTGCGTAATTGACATGGTTAGGCGGAAAATGCGGTGAAATAAGGACTACATTCATAATCTTCCTCGCTAGATGACAAGGTGCTTATCCTCGTAAGCACAGCGCGCGCATGTTTATCACAAATGTTGTTTTATTGACAATAATTACAGAATTGCCTTTTCAGAGCTTTTCATGGGGGCAGGAATGGCAGGACATGCGTAAAGCCGTGTATTTGGCTGTTTTTAAGTTTTTTTTTATGGTGGGGGAAGTCTCCCCCTACGTGTCAACCCCACGCTTTGCGCGGGTTTGCCACTACCCCCTCCGCGGGGACACCCCGCGACGCCCCGTCCAGTTTTTTGGCGAAACAAGACTTTGCGGCTGCCCTGCATTAGTATCCCCATTTTAAATTATTTAAGGCTATGGATCAAAAAAAGGCTTAGCGAGTTACCCTGCTAAGCCATTGAATTTATTGATTTAATTTTGAATGGAGCTAAACGGGATCGAACCGTTGACCTCTTGACTGCCAGCTTTGCATTACGCGTTTTTCTTGATTATCATGAACGCTTGTGATACTTATAAAACCCTTATGAATAAAGGGTTTTAACCTCTTTTATCTGTTCATGAGATTCCCACAAAAACAGCCCTAGCAAAAAAAAGTGTGTACCCCTTTGTGTACCCCCCGGGAGTGGAAAAAAATAATGGCTACAAGATACCCAAGCAGCGGAAAAGGATCTAAGTGGACGACTAAAGAACTTAAAAGTATACCTGTAACTTGGAAAGGCGACAGCATCAGCGATGGAGGAAGTCTAAACGGAATCGTACGAATAAACAAAGATAGCAGCATCTCTATTAAGTTTTACTTCAGATTTCGCTACAATGGCAAAATACAAAAACTATACTGTGGAACTTTCCCAAACTCGACTATCAAAGAAATTCGCAGCACGCGAGATGCCGCCAAAGAAGCGCTTCAAAGGGGAATTAACCCTATAGACGACAAAAATGCGCAACGTATAGAAGCAAAACGCGCTATCAAAGATATCGTTAACATAGACGATATAA
>JBBAEA010000209.1:0-3648 GCA_041656175.1 Bradymonadales bacterium
GTGTTTTTATGTCCGGCGGGGTGGGGTTTTTATGTAGTATTTTGTGTTTTCTTCTTGATTTTATCAGTTTTATGCGTAGCTTATATGAGGGATAGCTTTTCGAGGTGTATGCGATGGGTGCAGAATTTTTATCAGCAAAATTGGATGTTATTTTCAAGAAGCTTTTTACGGAGAATCCGGATTTATTGGAGTCGATGCTTGGCAGTTTTCTTAATATCCCGGAGTCCGATGTAGAGGTTGTGGAGTATATCAATGCCGAGATTGTTCCGGGTGATGTCGATGAGAAGTTCTGTTGTTTGGATTTGAGCGTTAAACTTCGGGATCAGCTTGTGAATATAGAAATTCAGATTCGTCGGGATGCTGCATATCGGGAGCGTGCTTTATTTTATTGGGCAAAGCTGTATACATCGCAGTTAAAAAGCGGTGAAGGTTATCATCATCTCAAGCGAACCATTTCTATC
The DNA here is from genome assembly GCA_041656175.1 of Bradymonadales bacterium. Taxonomy (GTDB): domain Bacteria; phylum Myxococcota_A; class Bradymonadia; order UBA4248; family UBA4248; genus JBBAEA01. Next base: position 462 of record JBBAEA010000209.1, read on the forward strand.
CATTTATTGGATTTCAATTATTTTGAGCATCCAGGTTATCATACCGAGGTTGCAGCAGTTCAGCTTCAGGACGGAAGGGTCTTTTCGAATAAATTCAGTATGCATTTTATTGAATTTAAGAAAGCACTTCAGATATCCGAACCCGGTAATATGCTGGAGTTTTGGCTTCAGTTTTTTAATGTCAGTTCAAAGGAGGAATTAATCATGTTAGAAAAGTCATCGGTTTCTCCCATTAATAAAGCCGCCCGCGTGATGCTTGATTATAGTCGGGACGGGGTTTTACGCGAGATTGCAAGGTTACGGGAAAAAGCTCTTCATGATGAGGCATCTGCAATGGAGACCGCAATGTCGGAGGGTATACAGAAGGGGATGCAGGTGGGGAGAGAGGAGGGAAGATTAGAGGAACGGAAGCTTATGCTCGAGAAGGCAGCAAAAATATTTGCCGAGATGGGTTTAAGTCAAGAGGAAATTGCGGAAAAGCTAGAGCGAATGTGACGATTGATGTGGTGAGAGGGTGTGGCTTGCGATGTGATGCGGGGGGGGGGCTTGCGGTGTGGTGTTTTTAAATTGCGCTGCCACGTCGCTTGCGTGTTTCGGGTATTTGAGTTTTGTTGTGGGGGTAGCGCAAGATCACCCAAAGAATTCGCTTAGTGACGCATTTTGTGCGGCGGTTAAGCGGTTAGCTTAAACGTCGCACAAAAAAAAGCGGAACTTGGCGAATTATGCGGGAAGCTTGCGCGTAGGGGGAAACTTCCCCCACAAAAATAAATAGCAGTATTATCGAATAAAGCGGTGTATTCTCAAGCGGTTCAGCATTTGGCTGCGTTATAGCGATAAGGCTGCTGGACACACTGTTTTGATGCACTATATAAGTAGTTCTGGGAATTTGGCACACTTTTAGCCACTTATGCATGTCACTCTTTGATTACCAACAACGCAAAAGCATCATGGAGCACGCGCCCCTAGCCGCGCGCATGCGCCCACGTGTACTCGATGAATTTTGGGGCCAAAGCCACATATTGGCTCCAGGACGCTTGCTTCGCCGCGCCATCGAAGCCGATCAGCTGAGTTCACTTATATTTTATGGCCCACCAGGAACGGGAAAAACGACGCTCGCCCGCATCATCGCAAACACTACACACGCAAAGTTTATATCGATCAACGCCGTTCTTGCGGGCGTGAAGGAAATTCGTGATGCAATTGAGCAAGCAAAACAAAGTTTGGCACTGTCACAACGAAAGTGCGTTTTATTCGTAGATGAGGTGCATCGATTTAATAAATCACAACAGGATGCCTTGCTGCCATGGGTGGAAAACGGAACACTAACCCTTATCGGCGCAACCACAGAGAACCCGTTTTTTGAGGTCAACAAAGCCTTACTTAGCCGTTCACGTGTCTTTCAGCTAAAAAGTTTAAGCAAAACCGATTTACGAGCTATTGCATACCAAGCACTCACCGATGAAGAGCGCGGTTACGGGCTGTTAAGCATTAACATCGACAGTGATGCCATGGAGCATTTGCTCAACGTCGCCAACGGAGATGCCAGAGCGCTGCTCAATGCCCTAGAACTTGCCGTAAGTACGAGTGAACCCAACGAAGAGGGGCTCATACACATTGACCTTGAGGTCGCCGAGGAATCGATACAGCAGCGTGCTGTGCTATACGACAAAGAGGGAGACGCGCATTTCGATACGATCTCGGCGTTTATTAAGAGTGTACGCGGCTCTGACCCAGACGCCGCGCTATATTGGCTAGCGCGGATGGTTTTAGCGGGCGAATCGCCCAATTTCATTTTTCGCAGATTGCTGATCCTTGCTTGCGAAGATATAGGCTTGGCCGATCCACACGCGGTTGCGGTAGTCAACGCTTGCGCTCAAGCCTTTGATCGCATCGGCCTTCCCGAGGGACGCTATCACCTTGCACACGCGACGCTCTACCTTGCCACGGCTCCAAAGTCTAACTCTGCTATGGCGTTTTTCGACGCGCTTGCTGTTGTCGAAAAAGAGAAGAACGACGAGGTTCCTAACCACTTAAAAGACGCATCGCGCGACAAGAATGAACTCGGACATGGCAAGGGTTACCTCTATCCACACGCGTACCGCGATCATTGGGTGGCGCAACAATATTTACCCGATTCACTTCAAGGGCGCTTCTTTTATATGCCCAGTAAACAAGGCTATGAAGAAAAGATCTTTGACCAAGTCATCCGAAGCCGTGAGCAGCAACTCGCCGTTTACGACGAGGCGCAGACTGGCGAGTCGATATTTGAGAAAGTCGAGGAGACGTGGATAAAACGATCGTTCGACAATGCTGCACAACGTGCGAATATTATTCGTGACGAAGTCTTTAATTTAGCGAAAATCGCTGAAAACGACAGGGTTCTCGATATTAACACTGGTTCTGGTCTCTTGTCATGGGAGGCTCTGCGATCTTTAAAGACAGGATCGTTGAGCTGCGTGTTCGAGAAGGAAGATGCGATGCAGGCGTTTACGGCGCTGCGCGCTCAGAGTGAAGAACTCATGCAGCCCCATTGCTTTGTGGCCAGCGAGGGGTTTGCGCGATTCTTTGCTGAAAAATTTAAAGCAGCGCATCCCTTTGATCTGGTGATAGGACGTAATTTTATCCCCAAGGCAAGCGATGCCAAACCCACACTCAATGCCTTAAATACAGCTTTGGCCGAGGGTGGAAGAATCGTTTTGGTGCAAGCGCTCGCAAGGGAACAAGCAAAGATTTATGCGTTTGCGCAAAACACACGCTTGGCGCCAAAACTGCTCAATGCCTGGCGCGAGGCTGAGGATTTAATTCGGGAACGTATGTATGCAGAGGCTAGCGACGAAGCTTGCATCACAAACGCGGCAAGAGAACTGGGGCTCAATATCGCTGTACAAAGGCTAGAGCTTCAGGCGCAGCTTTTTATATCGCAGCAACTCTTTCGGCGTTGGTTCCAAAAAACGCATAACACAGAGAAACGCTCCTACATTGAGCTACTAGAAGACGAACTCGGTAGCGAAGATTGCGACGCGATCGTGTCGTGGGCACAAATAAACTTGCGCAGTAAACAGCTTGCGTGGCCATCACAGCATATGATTGTGTATTTAACACGCCCCTTAGATTCACTTTGAGCTTTGCGCGGGGGGAACCTTTTTTCTTTTTGCAAAAGAAAAAAGGTTCCCCCCGCACCCCCCCC
>JBBAEA010000210.1:0-3597 GCA_041656175.1 Bradymonadales bacterium
TGTTCGGGTTGTTCGCTGGCTCTATGACTGTGAGTTCGATTTACAGTCCATCAGATTCATACGTATACGAAAAGCTAGCGCTGCTTTGGTTGCTGCTGATTTATTATCTTAGTGTGGTTGTTTTGGAGCCTTCGGAGATCGCCTGGGTTATTAGGGTTGGGGCAATTTTCGTGTTGATTGCAGGAACGATGTATATCGGAATATCACGTGATCTCACTTTGAATCGCAACGAATTTGATAACGTTGACCCTCTCTTAAGTCTCTACCTTATCGTTGCCCATTTTGCGGGTCTCTTTTTGTTATTTTTGATCTCCGACATATCTAGATTAAGAAGTATTAATTCAGTGTTGCTGATTTCTTTGTTCGCATGTTTTCTGCTTATCTTGGGCGGGCGCGGCCCGCTCATTGCTGTTGTTCTTTCGATGTTGATTTTTTGGTTTAACAAGCTTGTGACGCTCAGAGCGGAATCTGCATTGCCTATGCGGCGTGTATTGATGTTTTCCGCAGTGCTTGTAATCGCGCTACTTGCACTTTATGTTTCCAGCTTCTTTTCCGAGAATACGCGTTTTCTCATTGAGCGATCTTCGGAGCGATTTCTTGCATTCAACAACGTTGAGCACACGACTTCATTCGTTGAACGCCTAGATCATATTTCATTCATCTTAGACTATGCCGACTCATCTATTGTCAAACTTTTATTTGGTGCAGGCTTAGGAAGCTACGGCAAGCTTTGGGTCGGTCTGGATGGACCAGCGCATCCTCACAATATTATCTTGGAGGTGTTCTTCGAGGCGGGCATTGTTGGGACGGCATTCTTGATGGTGCTTCTTTCATATATTGGCTTGAAGGTTTGGCGCAAGTTCGGTGGTGCGGGAGGGGCGATTTGGTTTTTTCTTATTTTCAACGCTTTGAAATCCTCTTCTTTGGTCGAACATCGTGTGCTCTTTATGTCGTTTGCCATGCTGGTTGGGGCCGCGTCGTGGTATGTAAGTGTTCCTGTCAATTCAAGAGTTGTTGCTTCTTACCGAGGGCGGCACTGTGCATAATCGTACGCTTTTAATTTACCATTTTTTTCCCCGCTATCGAGAGGAGTTTATTAAGTTAGCTGCTGCTCGTGGATGGCACTTTGCTGCAGACACAGTCTCAACTGACGAAGCGATGGAGGGTGTTGACCCTCAGATATTTGCTGGACGATTTTACCCAGTTAGGAATGTTTGGATCCGATCTTTTTTATGGCAGCGTTCGCTTTTAAAATTGGTATCTGAGCAATCGTGGGATGCAATAGTCTTAGTGGGTAGCCCGCTCTATTTGACGAACTACATCGTGACCGCGTATGCCCGAGCTCGTGGCATCAAGGTGTTCTTTTGGACGCACGGTATCCGACCTGGCGCGAAGTTGTGGAAGCGAATAGTTAGCAGCGTGGCGTTAAGCGGCGCGCATGGATTGTTCGTATATGGGAAATTGGCGCGAACTCAGCTCTCATTCCCATGGCTGCCCATAAGGAAGATCCATGTCGTGTACAACTCGCTCAATTCGGTGGAGAGGGAGACGAACCCGGTCGTCTCGAAAGATTTGGGTAGTCGCAAAAGCCTCGAAGTTTCGGGGTTTTTCGGAATAACTGCCTCCGTCATGATTTTTGTGGGAAGGTTAGTTGAACGAAAGCGCTTAGATTTAGCTCTGAGGGCTCTGCACCGGGCACGTTCTTTGGGAACGCCGTTGGGGTTGTTGATTGTTGGCGAGGGGCCGGCTGAAGGTTCGTTGAAGCAGCTTGTTTCCGAGTTGAATTTATCGGACGCGGTCATGTTTTTCGGTGCCACGTACGACGAGTCTACTCTAACGTCTCTGTTTCAAGCCTCCTCATTCGCTGTTTTCCCACATGCTGCAGGTTTGGGTGTCATACATGCTATGCGGCAGGGGCTTCCCGTTCTGACAGACAACGATTTGTCGGCTCACGGTCCGGAGGTGGAATTTGTAATCGATGGCGTCAGCGGGATCGTTTGCCAAAGCAACTCGCTGGTCGCGCTATCGGATGGCATGGTTTCTATGTATCGTGGACGCGGATCCTTCGACAACACCACGGTATCGGCGCGTGTCAGCAAGATTTTTACGCCTGAGTTTCAAATGAGTGTTATGGAAAGGGCAATCGAGGGCGCAACATCATAATCATGATTCGCAGCGTAGATCGAAATAGGTGTTGATTGTTTCTGACGAGCGTGCTCGGTTGAATGTGTTGGTATGACGTTTGTTTTATCGTTCCGGCCTCTCATTCTCGTAGTCCTGTTCGGTCGGTACTTGTGTTTTTTTTCGAGTGGGTTCATGATTAACCGGCTAAAGGGTTTTTATCACTTAATCAGATATTGGTTTCGTTTGTCTTTGTGGTGGCTGCTTCGCCCTCACGTTAAGCTTCGCTCAGGTGCAATAATTGGCAAAGGAACATTTGTTGGCAAAAATCGAAATATTCGTATCGGTAAAGATTTTTTTTGCGGTCACGATTGCCACATTTCATGTCCAGTCGATATAGGGGACGACGTCATGTTTGCAAGCTGTGTAGCATTGGTTGGAGGCGATCATCGTATAGATAATATCTCGACGACAATTAGCCGTTCGGGGCGAGATGACATGAAAACGATAGTTATCGAGGATAACGTTTGGGTTGGTCATGGTGCCATACTGCTTCACGGGATTCACATTGGTGCGGGCGCTGTGATTGCCGCTGGTGCCGTGGTTACTAAAGACGTACCTGCGAACGCGATAGTTGGGGGGAACCCTGCAGCGATCATAAGATTCAGGAAGGGGATCTGATCGCTTTATGGTGAGCGCATTTGACGTTCAATTGCTTTTAGGGCTGCGATGTAACCTTGTGGCGGGGTCGACGGATTTTGCAATGCCTAAGATAATCACTTGTAGATTAAGTTTACGGAAACGAATTAAGGAAATGTTGTGAAACAGGTGCTCCAAAGTCTTAAAGATGGAAGTACTTCCCTCGCCAATGTCCCTTCGCCGCGCGTGTCTGGGGGGCAGCTTCTAATACACACTACGACGACGCTTGTTTCAGCAGGTACCGAACGTATGTTGGTGGAGTTTGGCAAAGCGAGTTGGTTTGATAAGGCGCGCCAGCAACCCGACAAGGTTCGTATGGTTTTGGACAAGGTGCGCACCGATGGACTAGCGACAACTGTTGATGCTGTACGGAGTAAGCTTGATCAGCCTCTTAGTCTGGGTTATTGCAACGTAGGCCGTGTAAGAGATCTCGGCGCTGACGTCAATGAATTTTCGATAGGCGACCGTGTTGTCAGCAATGGCAAGCACGCTGAAGTGGTCAGTGTACCGAAGAACCTTTGCGCACTCATTCCCGACGTCGTCAGCGACGAACAAGCAAGTTTCACGGCCCTTGCGGCGATCGGGCTTCAAGGTATCCGCTTGGTTAAGCCGACTCTGGGTGAATGCATAGTCGTCACCGGCCTAGGCTTGATCGGCTTGGTAACGGTTCAACTACTGCGAGCTCATGGTTGTCGCGTTCTTGGTATCGATTTCGACCCAACGCGTTTGGAGATGGCCAAGCGTTTCGGTGCTGAAGTGGTTAATCCTGGCGCCGGA
>JBBAEA010000211.1:0-3543 GCA_041656175.1 Bradymonadales bacterium
AGCTTCCCGAAGTTTCGGGTTAATAGTGTCTTTTCGAGCCATTACTTTATCTCCTTAGCTAACTGCCCCGCCCTTCGGAGCATGATAATCAACCGAAGGAGTTTACACAAATCATTTTACACTCTCTTAATTAGCATTATCAAGTTATGATTCTCTACAAAATGTCTCATTTTGTTTAAAACTGTATCGGATTTCTAAAATTAAATTCACCATTTCTAGCCGCGCAAAGGTTTTTAATGGTGAGGTTTTGCTTCAGAGCAAAGGCCTCTTCTTACAGCAACAATGTTGTTGATTTGGGCATAAAAGATTTCCGTAATGATGAGGATTAAGCCCCTATTCCACGCGAAAAACAGCTCGTCACGCTTCGTGCGAACTACGTTTTTATCGTGTACGCGTCTTATATTAATTGCATATTCATCTGTAATGCGAGAAAACAATGAAAAAACTAGCGATTCACAGTATTATATTTGCGTTTGGCGTTGTATTTTTATCTTGTAGTGCTTCACCCAAAAGCAGTGCAGCAGCTCAAGCAAGTTCAAAGGCAAGCGCTAAAACTAGCCGCAGCTCTGTATCGCAGGCTCGCGACCCTTCGCGTATTTACGAAGACCGTGATGCACAGGCAGCCTACGCGCGGTGGCTCAAAAACAATAATAGCCCTTCAAGCGAAGGCCGAAGTTACGAAGGAACGTTCGTCGCTTCATGGTACGGGCCAGGGCTTAATGGCAACAAAACCGCATCAGGCGAAATATTCGACATGTATGGACAAACCGCTGCGCACAAAAAGCTGCCCTTTGGCTCCATTGTTCGTGTTACTAGCTTGCGTACAAAAAAATCAGTCGTCGTGCGTATCAATGATCGCGGTCCATTCACCAAAGGACGAACGATTGATCTTTCCTACGGCGCAGCACATGCCATCGACATGATACGCAGCGGCGTCGAAGACGTAAAAATCGAAATTATTCGCTACGGGAAGCAGTAACTGAAGCACCACAAAGCCTAAAACCCGCAGCTCTTTGCCCGTTTTCGCTGTAGCGTCTCAATTTGACTTCATTTTAAGCGCTCGCCCAACTTTCTTTATTGTTCGCAAAGCTAATTGTCGCAATGCTTGGCATATAAGTTCATCAACTTCTCCACAATCTCATGCTCTTTAGCATCGCTTTTAAGTCCATAAAGCTCAAGAACGGCGCGGTCTAAATGACGATGCGCTTCTCGCAAACTCTCGGGCATAGTTCGGGGACTATAAAGCTTTGCAAGACTCATGTCGGGAAACTGTAAGCGCGTGTCCAAAACGGTTTGGGCTAACGCAGTGATTGTAAGCTTTTCATGAATATCCGCCTGAGGCCATACAAAGTTGTTATATACGATTTGTATGGAATAGTTATAACTTATCTCTAATCTACCACATATAGCGCGCATCCACGCCATATGTACAACAGATGTTAATATGCCAAAATCGTAAATGCTGGCGCCCGCAATTTGCAAGGTTGTATTGGTAGAAATGGTATTTTTATCCACAAAATCCATCGGAATGTATTGTCTATTTTCAGATGAAATGGCGGGTAATACCAAATAATCACTGCTGGGATGCCGTATTTCGCCGAATAATGTTGGGGTTTGAGCTAGCTTTTGTGTGTTTTTGCGCACACTTCGCAAACGGTGTTCTCGAACTCTCTCTACGCGCTCTAATATTAAGGGATTATCCCTTAGTGTACTTTGCTTCACCCCGACTAGCCACAAACACCAGCGTTTTTTATGATGAATAAGCTGAGACGAACCCATCAGCGGGCGAATATATTTCAACGACTGTGGTTCTTTTAAAACAAACTCCTCGTACTCATACTCATTAATAATAAGATGCCCTCCATCATTGGGCATTGAGCCAAAATTCATGGCCGCTACTTTGCAAATCGCGTTTTGTCGAGAGCGAACCACAATATTGGGTCCCTCAACAAGATAAGGGTTAATATGGGTAGCACTTTTTCGCGTTCGTCCTGCAATCATAAACTTATCCCGCGCAACGCTTTTCGCCCCAAAGCCCACAATCACACAATGTACCGCCGCCTGCTCACCGCCATCATTAAACCACTTAAAATCGCGTTGCGCGAACTTAATATCGATGCCCAAGCTCAATATGGGCTCCCACAGATTTGCGACCTGTTCCCCTTGGCAAATCGAGTTAGTGGCCACAAATGCACTCTGACAACGGTTATTGAGCTGCATGTACTTAGCGGCGAGGTAGAACCAAGCTCCAACGTAGTCGAGGTTTCCTGTGTTTTTTTGCCCGCAAAGTACGCGCTTTAAATCCTGCTTTTGACCCTTTGTCATGAGCCTAGCTCCGATAAAGGGTGGATTGCCAAAGATATAGTCGAAACGCTCCCCATCGTCTAAAAGTTCTTGCCAAGCCAAAACCAGAGCGTTGGCTTTTACTATTTTTGCACTCTTTTGCGCGCTTTCTTGCCAATGACACGCAAATTTCTCGGCAATTCTCCGCGTCTCTCGCGCCGTAATCTGCTCCATAAGCATGAGTGCTACCCTCGCCAACTCACACGATGCCGCCATAATTTCTATACCGTAACACTGATCGAGCCCTACAAGTATTTCGCAGCGTTTTTTGTAGCTTGCGTCAATTTTGAGCCTCTCTTCAATGACACGATTCTCCAAACAACGCAGTTCACGATACGCAATGAGAAGGAAATTCCCGCAGCCACAGGCAGGGTCTAAAAACTTCAACGAAGCAAGCGAGTGATGGAAGTCTCGCAATTTGTTCGCATCTGTGCATGCTAGTGCGAATTTTCGGGCAAGATCGTCGAGGAACAACGGATTTAATACATTGAGTATGTTCTCCTCGCATGTGAAATGCACACCGTCCTCGCGCCTCTCCTCGGCGCCCATGAGCTCTTGAGCAAAGGATGGGAGCTCGAAATCGTCGATGTCAATGCTCTCCACAAGCTCGCGTAGCGACGCCTCCGTTACTGGGTCTGCGCCACCCAATACACAATTGCGCGCCAAAATCATGGCTTTTTCATAAATTACACTGTGTCGTTGCATGCTTTCGGCGCCGCCACTCTCCCTTTCTTAGATCACTGGCATAAGGCTATGGTATATTTCGCCTTCGTTGCCCAAGCCCCTTTCACCTATTTATGCATTATTTTAAATTATTAACCACGAAAATACACGAAAAGTTTTTTAGTTTTATAGAACCAGCTTGATTGGTAATAGTCTTTCGTGGCTTTCGTGTCTTTAAATTATTAACCACGAAAAACACGAAAATACACGAAAAGTTCTTTTTTATTCTTACATGCCCATTTTGATTTGTTATGGCCTTTCGTGGCTTTCGTGTCTTTAAATTATTAACCACGAAAAACACGAAAATACACGAAAAATTCTTTTTTATTCTTACAGATCCTACTTGACTTGTTATGGTCTTTCGTGGCTTTCGTGTCTTTAAATTATTAACCACGAAAAACACGAAAATACACGAAAAGTTCTTTTTTATTCTTACAGATCCTACTTGACTTGTTATGGTCTTTCGTTGCTTTCGTG
>JBBAEA010000212.1:0-3523 GCA_041656175.1 Bradymonadales bacterium
CCAATGAGACTAGATTTGCGCAATCGAACGCAAGCCTGCGTGAGTGCAGCGCAAATCGTAGTCGGAATTGAGGAACTGAGCCCTTAGAACCCTTCCTCTACGTAACATATTGATTTTATTGGCTTTTATTTTGAACACTCGTCTGACTTTCGTTGTTTTTCTCTAGCTATTTTCTCACTGTTTTTACATAGATCAAAGCAATTCTAGGGAAGTTCTGATTTATTTTTGGGGCGCAGCCCCAAACCCCGCTAAGGACTACCGTCCTTAGAACCCTTCCTCTACGTAACATATTGATTTTATTGGCTTTTATTTTGAAGAATCGCTTAGGTATTCTTTTTTTGGGGCTCTGCCCCAAACCCCGCTAAGGGCTACCGCCCTTAGAACCCTTCCTCTGTGTAACATATTGATTTTATGGGCTTTTATTTTGAAGAATCGCTTAGGTATTCTTTGTTTTAATCACCTTGCTTTTTCACTGTTTTTGCATAGATCAGAGCAATTCTAGGGGGTACTTTTTACTAAAATGCGCGATGACTGTTTCTTGGACGAAAATTAATTCAAAAACGACGCTTGAGAGTCTGTGCAAACTTGTGGATAGCGATGCTTCTTTTTTGCTTTCCTGCCATCATGAATCAAGTTATTTGCTCTTAGCACAATCTTTACAAAGAAGTCTCGAAGATAGAACGGGGGTTTTTCTTGCCATATTGGCGCAGAATCTTAGGCAAAAGACCAACATTCAGCGAAGTTTACAGCGTTTGAGCAAAAAGCATGGCGTAGACTTTGCGCAAAAACTCATTGTCTTCAGCTTGAGCGAACTTGAAGAGATGCGCCAATTCCACGAAGCCGAAATACGGGAGAAGATGCCGTTCTGTATACGTATTGTCTTGTTTGCGGATGAACAATACTGGCATTGCGAAGCATCGACGCTGGCACGATACTTTTTATACGAATTGTTCGTGCAATATAAAATTCCTCACAGTATTGTGGGTGCATATAGCAAGAACGCTGAATGGTATGCAAAAAACCTGAGTTTAAATGAATTTTATTTTGTTGACGAAGCTGTCAACAAATTTGATTTATCCATTATATATGCCAAAGAGGATTCGGATTGCTTTTCGCATATTGCAGCGCAAACGCATAAACGAAAATTTGTTCTCTGCACGAATAACTTGCAAGAATCTGAGCTCATCGCGCAAGATTCGCATAAACGACGAGCTAAGGTATCGCTCTTATTTAATACGGGAGAAGAGCCGGCGAGGCCGGTAAAATCGCGTGAATACTTTACGAGCTATCATTGCCGGCATGCAACGGCGGCCATGTTTTGCGATAAGCGGCTTAGTGGCTTGGTACTTGTTAACCCCGAAATCAACGCCGACATTTACAGCCAAGCCAATCTCCTACTCCCCCCCGATGCAAAACTCGCCGTTATTACCCGAGACGTCGATTCCTTTTTTGCTGCCATCGTCAATATGGATCGAATCCACAAGCGTGTGGACTTTGCGAGAAAACAGTGGTGTGCGCTCTGCTATATTTTGCTCGCACGTTTACACGCAAAGAGCGATTTTGCCGCGCTTTGCGCGCAAATCCTAGCTGCACCGGCCTTTTCGCAGCATAGCCAAGAGGAGATCGATGCCATCATATCGCAGTGCTGCGCTGCCGGATACCTGGATGCATGGCAAAATTCTTATAGGTTAACGCCGAAACTATACGCGCTTTATCGCGAGCTTCCCAGCCTTGGACAAGCACTGAATCTTCTCGATGATAGCGCGTATTTGTGCCGCGACCCCAACGGTCTTAGTAAGCACTTTTTGTCTGCTAACTTCGTGCAATGCCCCTCAAGCGCACATTACCGCCTTGGAAACAGCTACTACGAACGCAAAATAACCCAACATATCAATAAAATTGCGATATCTGCCAATATCAACAATATCCCGCACCAAGTTTCGCTCTTTCAGAGTAGCCAGTGCTTCAACTTTGAGCAGGCACAGCGCGTTGCTAAGTTACTTTGCGATAGCAAAGAAGATAGGAAGTACCGCTTTTCGCGATCCGCAAAGCGCCAACTACACGCGTTGAGAAGCCACATGGAAGATGTTTTGGAGCACTTAGCGCTATTTCTTGAGTACAACGATGAGCAAGTTCAGCTCTGGACTTTTGCGGGTGCTAGACTTAACGCTTGTATTTGCTTTGGGATTATGAAATTAGCCCCGAAAGCCGACGTTCTGGTGGGTAACTTCTCCGTTCTTGTTAGGGGTCTTCCCATAATACACGAAGAGTTAATGGCTTTACCAAGGCGGATTCTTGAAATCCTAAAGCAGGATGAGTACAGATTAGAGCTCATAAAGACATTTTCAAAGGACAAAGCTGCGTATTTCTTCGAGCAACTGCTCTTGGGTTTGGAGCATATGAATGTTTCTGAAGATCTGGATGCAGCAATACAAGTTTTAAGCCAAAACGCTAAATTTAACGTAGTCCCTGTAGCGGAGATGCACGCTTTAGGGGAGATGGCCAAATTCGCGCCTAAGCCTGAAGAGCTAAAAGCAAAAAAGATCAAATGCCCCGAAAAATATAGTTTTAACGGGCTTTGTAGCGGGTCATCCCCTAAATTCGTAGGAGACCCCAAACAAATGATGACGCAAAATCCATGGTTCTACATTGAAACAGCTCACGATCTACGACATTGCCTCAACAAGTTGCTCAAACAATCTCATATTGGCCTAGACGTCGAAACGACGCTCTACAAGCAAAGTCTTTGCCTTATCCAAATTGCCACAGCGACGAAAACCTTTATCCTCGATCCTCTGGCTCTCGACGTTAGAGCGCTTGGCCAAGTTTTTGAGAACCCAAACATAGTCAAGATTATTCACAACGCGAGCTTCGAGAAAGCAGTACTTAAGAGCATCGGCATTAGTATATACAACATCGCCGATACCCTCACGCTTTCGCGACGCCGCTACGGAATGAAAGCCGAGGGCGGGCACTCCCTTAAAGCCGTGTGCTACCGCGAGTTTGGGAAAATTATGGACAAGCGCTGCCAAACCAGCGATTGGCAAAAACGTCCTTTAAGCCCTGAACAATTAGAGTACGCAGCCCTCGATGCCGAAATTTTAGTGCGGATTTATCAAAAGTTTACGGATAAACTTGTATAAAGACCTGTTGAGCCTCTAAGTCTATGGTATCCACCACTAACGCCGTATTTTTTACCGCGAAAGGCACGAAAGCCACGAAAGCTTAAAGAATTTTTCGTGATTTTTCGTGTTTTTCGTGGTTAATAAGTTGTTTCATCACTAACATCGTATTTTTAACCACGAAAGCCACGAAAGGCACGAATAACTATAATCGTGTGATGAGGTATGCTCCAAAGTTTACGAGCAAAAAAGATTTTTTCGTGTTTTTTCGTGCTTTTCGTGGTTAATAAGTTGTTTCATCACTAACATCGTATTTTTAACCACGAAAGCCACGAAAGGCACGAATAACTATAATCGTGTGATGAGGTATGCTCCAAAGTTTACGAGCAAAAAAGATTTTT
>JBBAEA010000213.1:0-3459 GCA_041656175.1 Bradymonadales bacterium
CGAACGAAGCCCTCAAATACAACTCACACAGCATTCCCGCTCTCATCACCCTAGCACACTTGGCAGAAAGCGCAGAAGACTGGATTGGATTGGCAAAAATCGGTGATAGATTAGCGGAATCATGCGTAAACATGAATAATCGACTAAGCTATGGGCTTTGGGCCGCACAAAATTGGCAAGAAAAGCTGGGTTTAAACCAGCAAGCCATGGCTAGCTTATCATTAATATTGGCACACGACCCAAGTTGCCTCCCCGCCATCACCATGGCAGAGGGACTACTGCACAAAACCAAAGACTACACGCGCCTTAGCAGGCTTTACTCGCGCGCTATTGCCGCAGTTGAACCCAGCGAGCTGCAAATTGCGCTGTTGCACAAAAACGCTCACATCCTTGAAGAGCTGCTAAGAGATATACCCGCGGCATCTACCGAACTAGCCAAAATCCTCGCCCAAGATCCCAACGACGTCTTTGCACTCGCAAAGCAAGCACAACTACTCTGCGCACAAGAGCGCTGGAGCGAAGGCGTCGACGCCCTAGAGCAACTCGCTGACATCACCCCCCACAAACACGAACAGCAAGAAGCAAACCTGCAGCGCGCCGCCATACTCATCGAAAAACTCGCCCAAAACGATAAGGCAAAACGTCTACTGCGAAAACACATGAACAGCTTCCCCAACGATGCTAGCGCACTGCGACTGCTCTACACCATCGCATGCCAAGAAAATCATTGGACAGACGCGAAAAACACTCTCCAAGAGCTCGAAAAAATTAACCCAAACGACGCCATCTGGGCAAAAATTCAATTTACACAAATCGCTAGACACGCCAATTGGCCGCATGAACAACGTCGTTCATACGAAAAAGACGCCGTTTTTGCGATTCTGCGGCATCGAAACTTCTTCGATCTGCTCTGCCAAGACTACATCGAACATGAAGAAATGCCGCGGCTTATCGACGCTTGTAAAGAACTACTCGCCGAAGAGTCCGAACCACAAAACATCGCCGAATTCAAAGGTTGTCTAGCCGCCCTCCTCGTCGCCAACAAACAATACAACGACGCCCTAGCCTTCCTCTCCTCCGTCATTCAAGATGACAGCAACACCGACTGGGCCTTCCTCGCCCGCGCTCAAGCCCTCTTCCGCGCTGGCCAATACCAAAGCTCCGCCTCAGAATTTCGACGCACACTATCACGAAACCTCGACCTGCACGAAGCCTTCCCCCCCTTCCTCGAAGTGCTCCAAATCCTACAACAAAAAATCGCCTACATCGCTACCTCCGCGCTGCAACAACACCTCCTTGATCCCAGCGCGCCAAAACTCAAAGCGCGTTGCATCAACGGCGTTCCGCGCGGTTTTTTCGACCTCCAACTACTCCCGCTCTCCGCAAAACTCGTCGAAGCCGAGCGCTACCTCCGACTCATGTCACCCCACGTCTTTGAGCTCTACGAAAAACAAGAACCCCTCACCCCCCTCGAACACAAAGAACACGCGGTTTTGCGCTGCAAAATCCTCTTTGGCCAAATGCTCGACGTCAAACACTTCTACGTCGCACCTCACAATCCCAACACCCAACCCGCCCGCGTCCTACTTGCCAAGCCCCTCAGCCTCGTTTTCGACCAAAAACTGCTCTCCGCCGACCCTTGCACCTTCGATTTTTGGGCCTCCTTCGCCATGCACCAAGCCCTCACTGGCGCTTGCCTACTCAACGCCATCTCCGACACCGAATGTAGCGCCCTCTTCAACGCCCTCTGCCAAGCACGCCCCGACGACCCACACGCCGCCATACTCAAAAAATCCCTCTGGAAAGCCCTCCCACGCGGCGACCGAAAACTTTTCAAAGACGGCGTCCCCTTCATTGCCCCAAACTGGCAAGAGCTTCGTGACGCCTTAAACAACCGCGCCGCCTACATAGGCGCCGTTTTCTGCGCCTCCCCACACGCCGCACTCGACGCCTTCCCTAACTCGCGCGCGCTGCAACACTTCCTCGTCACCGATAATTTCGAGAAGTTGATCAAATTATATTGGGCGGAAAACCAATAGTTTTCCTATGACAAGATCTTTTTTGAAGGGGGCTGCAAAGCCCCCTACGCGCGGGCTTCCTCGCAAAATGCGACAATTCCCGTAAATTGTGTGCGTTGTATTTGCTATTCGCGCATCCAACGCACACAATACGGTCATTGCGCATTTTGAACGAGGCGATCCCGCGCTACCCCCTACTCTGTTGAACGGCGAGCCTTTGGCTCGAAAACTTATGCAAAGCCAAACCGTATGGCGTTGAGAGCAACACAGAAGCAGCGCAATGTGCTGCGGATTCTTGTAAAATACCCTACACTGTGTTAACAAAAATTACGCGAGTATGGAGCCATAAATAGCTTTGTACTACTTGTTTAAACTTATTTTGTACTACTTATTTAAACTTATTAATGATATCATTCATTATGTAACACTATGAGTTCATATTATGTCACAAAAACTAACAACACAACATAAAACACAAATATCGCTGCTTATTGTATTGTGTATAGTTGCCTTAATCGTGGGTCTTACCTCGGTTCACGCCATCGATGAAGGCGAGCGTGGAGTAATGCTTACCAACGGTAGAATTTCTAAAATCGTGGAGCCAGGGCTCACTTTCACCATTCCATTCTTTCAGCGTTTGGAGCGAATTTCTACGCGAACTAGGACTATGCGCATACCTAACCTAGAGATGTATTCCTACGACCAACAAATCGCCGAACTCGAAGTTACGGTGACCTATCACAACACGCCCGAGCAAATTGAAGCGGTGTACAGGCAGTACGGCGCCAGCGAACTATACCCCAGAGCTGTCCTACCACGAGTAAAGGAAGTGTCAAAATCCGTCTTTGGGCTCTATACTGCGGCTCGCGCCATCCAAGAGCGCGCGCACCTCAATGCAGCCGTTAACATCGCGATTAAAGAAGCGCTTGTCGACATTCCCGTTGTCATCGAAAACATACAAATCGAAAACGTCGATTTTAGCGACACCTACGAACTCGCCGTCGAGCAAGCAGCACGCGCAAAGGCCGATGTGGAACGCGCAAAGAGCGAACTTGCACGCGTCGAACAAGAAGCGCAGCAGAAGGTAAAAAACGCCGAAGCGGAAGCCGCCGCTACTAAAGCTAGAGCAGACGCAGAAGCTTACAGCGTAAGGCAGGCCGGCGAGGCGCAGGCTGATGCTCTTAGGGCAAGAGGTGCGGCTCTGCGAGATAATCCCGAGCTCATCAATCTTATTAAAGCAGAGCGCTGGAATGGAGTATTGCCCGTTACTATGATTCCTGGATCCTCCGTTCCTTTCATCGACATTAATAAATAGTTTGAGAGCTTTGCGCGGGGGGAACCTTTTTTCTTTTTGCAAAAGAAAAAAGGTTCCCCCCGCACCCCCCTCCAAAAAAGAAAGCACTCTTTTAAGCTCTTTTCGAATAAAATGTCATTTTATCTC
>JBBAEA010000214.1:0-3434 GCA_041656175.1 Bradymonadales bacterium
TGAACGCCGATAGGCGGCCCGTAGGGCAGCGCGCCATGGACGGCGCGCTGTAATCGCTGACATCCATGTCGCGATTGAAGGGGAGGGGGGTACGGGGGGGGAACATCTTTTCTTTGGCACAAAGAAAAGATGTTCCCCCCCCCCCGTGCAAAGCTCTCTGAACTATATTTGCGCGTCCACATTTTTAAGTTGCTCAAAGAGCCGCTGTCCTTCTTCATGGATAGCGGCATTTTGCACAAATCTTATAAACATCGAAATAAACACTATAAGTACCAGTAACCAAGCACCTCGCCAGACGCTAAGAAAATCATCAAAGTACTTTCGCCTTGCGCGGGGCTCCGCTGCGTCAGTCATAAATAAGGAAGCTGCCTTTGTGTATGGACTTTTCATCGTTTTTCTCCTCAAAACTGCAAATCGAAAGCCTGCTATGGGCCTCATTATTCCTTATGGCAAAACATTTTAAACTGTTGCAAAATTTCGCATAGCATAAATTGGAGGGATGCTTCTTAAAAAAGAGTTTTTCCTGTTTTTTCGTGTTTTTCGCGGTTCAAAAATCTTTCCTTCATTAACGCCTTATTTTTTGTAACGAAAGCTTTTTTACCACGAAAGCCACGAAAGGCCATAACAAATCAAGTCGAGTCTGTAAGTATTCTGTATATCATATTGATTTTATTGATTTTTATTTTCAACACTTGCCGAACTTTAATTTTTTACTTCAGCTACTTTTTAACCGTTTTTTGTAATCTTCAGTGCTTGCCTAAAAATGGAACGTTTTGTGAAATGGAATCCACCACTTTAATGCGTGCAAGAGCCCATGTGTAGAAAAATGTGTTAAATGATGAAATACTGTGTTAACTTATGCTTCGCTACGCTCTCCTTGCTGCAAGTAGTTTTGCGTAACTTTATAGTAATATCACTTTCATCAGACTGTTCTTAACTTTGAAATCAGTTTATCACGAATCTATACGACTTGTGTTGTGTTTTGCATGGCAAGTGTTTAACACAACGCATAACCATGAAGGATGGCAATGTAAAGGAGAACCTAGCCACTGCGTGAAACTCAACCAATGCGGAAACGGCATTATCGAAGGGCAAGAGCAATGCGATGATGGCAACAGCGAGAACAACGACGGATGTTCCAGCGAATGCAAGGTCGATGAAGGATGGCAATGTAAAGGAGAACCTAGCCACTGCGTGAAACTCAACAAATGCGGAAACGGCATTATCGAAGATCAGGAACAATGCGATGACGGCAACAGCGAGAACAACGACGGCTGTTCCAGTGAATGCAAGGTCGATGAAGGATGGCAATGTAAAGGAGAACCTAGCCACTGCGTGAAACTCAACCAATGCGGAAACGGCATTATCGAAGGGCAAGAGCAATGCGATGATGGCAACAGCGAGAACAACGACGGTTGTTCCAGTGAATGCAAGGTTGATGAAGGATGGCAATGTAAAGGAGAACCTAGCCACTGCGTGAAGCTCAACGAATGCGGAAACGGCATAATCGAAGGGCAAGAGCAATGCGATGACGGCAACAGCGAAAACAACGACGGTTGTTCCAGTGAATGCGGCCTAGAGTATGATTGGTTCTGTCGCCCCAATAGCGAAGGAACTTCCGTTTGTCAGCGCTCCATCAAAATTATAGCATGGTACAGTCTTAGAAAAAATGACATCACGGACGAAAACTACAAAGATCTACGCGATGCTGGTTTTACAAGTAGCTTATCCAATCAATATGGTTCCGATGAAGAGCTCTATGATGGCAGCCTAGACTTCGATAAAGTCAAGGAAATGTATCAATATTCTGCTAAGTATGGCATACGCTTAATGCATCTTTTAACCGTAAAACCAGGCAACTATGATGATGAAATTGTAAGAACATTTGTGTATAAACCAGGCACCCAAGACTGGGATCTACCCTTCCACGCCAACGGCGTCGAGAAGGTCTTCCCTGTTCCCGCCACGGGTCCAGGTTCCGACTGGTGTGCGCAAGAATCCGGCTACTCAGGGGGAATCAATGGTCACGTTGCAAAGCACATCAATTTAATTCGTACCCTATCACCCAAGGAACAAGCTGCTTTAGAGTATTTCTTTGTCTTCGATGAACCTGTCAACTACACACTACGCGGAGGAAATACCGATAGCTCTTGCACTTCCTACACCAACGCAAATACCATCTTTGGCCTGATCAAAGAGCGCATTGAACTTCTTGATAGCCTTACACAAGGGCTCAATCTCCAGCGAAAAATCCCATACTACGTCAATCATCTTAGCGCCTGCATGGAGCCATTCGAAATCTTTATCCAACGCGAAGGTTTAGGCGATAAGCTACCCATGGTTTCCTTTGATCACTATTGGCTTCGATCCAGTGACAAAGAAGGTACGGACCGCAAAATCATATTCTACGCATATGAAGGCTTGGAACTTAGCCACGCCATTGCCAAAAAATACAAAAAAGAGCTCTGGCCCTTTATCAGTGCAGAACACACAAAGGGCGACAGCGCAGGTTTCTCGCCCAAACCCACCATCCAAGATCTACGTATCCAAGCGTATACAAACTTAGCCTACGGCGCAAAAGCCATACAATACTATCCCTATCTGGTAGACAATAGGCCAAATTACGATAATCCCGTTTATATGGCTCCCTTCATGGGCTCAAATTGGGCTGCTTCCATGGGCACTGGCAAAACAGAGATTTATTACACTGTTAAAAAAATGAACCTTGAGCTCCAAACTATGTCAAAGTACTTCCTCGATGCCACTGATCATGAAATATACCACTTGGGCAAACAATACTCCGCTTTAGAGCTGGGCGAAGACGCCAAAACTCGCCCCATGACCATGATGCACTTTATAAAACACCCCTACGATACAGCTTACATCAAATCAGTGATTCGTAGCAGCGGCGAGCTTGCCGATAAAGGCGCCATTTTATCCTTCTATAATATTGGCCAAACTCGATATTTACTCATTGTAAGTCGCGATCCCGCAGCCCAAGACTCCACTAAGCCCCCTTCGGTAAACATTGAAATCGAACTTGCAAAACCCGTCACACAAATCAGCTACACCTATAACGAACACGGCGGCGTAGCGACAGAAAAGATGCTGCCCGCTCAAAATCACAGCTTAAAATTACCACAAAGTGGCATGATCTTACTGAGTTATCCGCGCATGAGTACACCTTAAAGTCACATAAACCGCTTTGCGGATAATCTGATCAATTCGACATTGATGTTTTTCTTTTATAGAGGGGGAACTTTCCCCCTACGCCGCAACCCCTCGCTGTGCGCGGGTTTGCCACGTCCCACAATTCCGACTACGATTTGCGCTGCACTCACGCAGGCTTGCGTTCGATTGCGCAAATCTAGTCTCATGAAAAACCTACGGTTTTTTTTCTTGTTCGCATGTCACAAGCTCAAGCGAGCTTGGCT
>JBBAEA010000215.1:0-3363 GCA_041656175.1 Bradymonadales bacterium
CAAACTCTTTAGCATTAACGAATCAACGCTAAATTTTCCACTCACTAAGAAAATAGACTATATCTTTGAGAGCTTTGCACGGGGGGAAACCCTTTTCTTTGTGCCAAAAAAAAGATGTTTCCCCCCACCCCCCCTCCCCTTCAATCGCGACATGGATGTCAGCGATTGGTCGCGGCTGAGGCCGCGCGCGAAGCGGCCACAGCCTGGACGGCTGTGGCACTAAGAAAGCACTCTTTTAAGTACTTTTCGAATAAAATGTCATCCCATCTCAGATCTGCCTTATTTTATTAGCATTTTAGCTTATATTTCTCTACAAAATGTCTTATTTTGTATAAAACTGTATCGGATTTGTAAAATTATATTCACAATTTCTAGCCTTGCAAAGGTCTCTCTTTGGTGGTGAATCAAGCTATAGCAAGACAATGTAGCTTTACTTACTACGTTCCTGCTCTTTAGTACGGATTTGCTTGTACCCATAGCTTGTTATTAGGCAAAATCAAAAAACGCCGTTCATCGTATAAAATAGATGCTTAAGAAAACTATAATTTATGGGCGATGCTACCGCTCACACCTCGCTAAGGAGGTATGGTCTATCTTGTGGACGCTGCCCCAGCCACTCGCTGTGAGCTAGCGCCCTTAGAACTCGTTTTGGCGTGTAATATAGTGATTATTCAGGCTTTTAATTTAAACACACCCACCATATACGCGACTTTGCGCTCAATAGTTTTTGATTGCTTTTGCATTCACCAAAGCGTCCTCAGATTTCGCCGCAGCTTGTTCTAAGGACGCTAAAAGCTACTATTACGGACAAGGTTCTGTTGTTTCACAACCAGTATCGTTGTCCCCGTCACAGTTGTTGTAGCCTGTTTCACAATAAAGCACGCATTCCCCCGATTCACAATAGCTTACAAGAACATTGTTCACGCCATTTTGTGCAGTGCAATCAATATCCGTACTTCCGCAAGCAATGTTAGTATCGGCCACACACGTACCATTATTAACATGATATCCCAATACACACGTCGTTGCTACACAAGCGCCAGAAGTACAATCCCCCTCTTCCCAACCCGTTAAACTCGAACAGTCGTAGCCAGCAGCACCGCAGTTATATTCATCGTACGCCAAACATTCACCATTACTTAGGTAATAGCCGCTATTACACGAAGAAGCCTTACAGCCGTTATCGCAATACACAGAGCTTGATTCTGGTACCGTAGACGTCGTACAATTATTATTGCAAGAACCACAATGATCTATGCTACTGGCAAGGTTAACGCACTTATCGCCACACAGTTCTAGACCCGCACCACAGTTGGCTAGGCACTCGCCATTGCTACAAACAGTGCCAGTGCCACATGTTTTACAGGTACTCCCGCAGCAAGCGTTGGTATCGGGCACGCAAACACCAGTCGCAAGATGATAACCCGCCTCACAACTCGTTGCTACACAAGCGCCAGAAGTACAAGTACCAGCTTCCCAACCCGTTAAATTCGAACAGTCGTAGCCAGCAGCACCGCAGTTATATTCATCGTACGCCAAACATTTACCATCACTTAGGTAATAGCCACTGTTACACGAAGAAGCTGTGCATACGCTATCGCAATACACAGAGTTCGAATCTGGTACCTTATCCGTCGTACAATTATTATTGCAAGAACCACAATGATCTATGCTACTGGCAAGGTTAACGCAGCTATCGCCACACAGTTCTAGACCCGCACCACAGTTGGGTGAGCATTCGCCATTGCTACAAACTGTGCCAGCACCACATGTTTTACAGATACTTCCACAGCAAGCGTTGGTATCGGGCACGCAAACACCATTCTCTAAGCGGTAGCCAACTTTGCACTCAGTCGCCACGCAAAGACCTTCATTCGTGCATTCGCCATTCGCCCAGCCTGCCAAAAAACCGCAGTTATTGCCTCTGTGCCCACAATCGATCGTTGTATTTTGCTCGCACTTGCCATCATCTAAGTAGTAGCCGGCCTCGCAACTCGCAGCCTTACAGCCGTTATCGCAATATACAGCGGTAGAATTCAACACGACAGTGGTGTCACAAACAGTACCACATTCTGTGCAATTGGCGGTGTCACTTTCAAAATTTGCGCAATATATTCGGTTCCCATCTCGACACATGTTTAGGCCAATACAGCTATCTACGCATTTCCCGACGTTACATATAGTATCTGCATCGCAAACCATACATTCGTTTCCACAGCATTCATTGTTTTCTGTTTGGCAAACACCGTTCTCTAAGCGGTAACCCACTTTGCACTCACTCGCCACGCAAAGACCTTCATTCGTGCATTCGCCATTCGCCCAGCCTGCCAAAAAACCGCAGTTATTGCCTCTGTGCCCACAATCGATCGTTGTATTTTGCTCGCACTTGCCATCGTGCACATAATAACCATCGATGCAGGTCTTTGCTTCGCAAACACCGTCGCAAATGAAGCTTTTGCCATTAGGCACGGCGATCTCGTCGCAGACATTGCCGCAACTGCCGCAGTTCTTCAAATCTCGGCTAAAGTCGGCACAGTACGTTCGCCCTTCCCTGCTACATTGCACATACGGATTTGCACATGTCGCCGCGCAAACACCGCCTGAACACAGCATACCTTCCGCACATTCGACACCTACGTCGTTATGTCCGCACTCGTTTTGTGCACCGCAAAACTCCAAGTCTGTGAGCGGGTCGACACAGCGTCGTTCGTCCCCATCACCGCACAAAATATAGCCATCAGCGCAATTTTGCCTGCACACGCCCTTCTCGCACCTGCTCCCCATTGGGCAGGGTGCATAGCATTCGCCACAGTGTTGTGGGTCAACATTAATGTCTGTACATTTATTGTCACATAGGCGTTGTTCATCTGAACATTTAGCAACGCAAGCATACAAATCTTCATTGAGCCCACAAACAAAACCAGCAACGCAACGCCCACTTTTGGGATCTCTATTCTCTTCGCTCCACACGCAAGGTTCCCCATAAACGACATCGCGCATTCTACAGTCAGTGCCTGGCTCAGGACAGCAAGGGCTCGAAATAAGCGGCGGACAATGCGACTCCGTTAAAAGCTCTGGCAACTCGCAAGCCCAAATAAAAATATATGCAAGCATAAATACGTAAATACTTCTACATCGCATCGCCCATGCCTCCTTCATTAATGCTGCCAAAGCGCACCGTCACTCACTAGTGAGTATAGCAAGAGTTTAGTTTATGTAAACCAAACTCTTTAGCATTAACGAATCAACGCTAAATTTTCCACTCACTAAGAAAATAGACTATATCTTTGAGAGCTTTGCACGGGGGGAAACCCTTTTCTTTGTGCCAAAAAAAAGATGTTTCCCCCCCCCCCCCCCCCCCCC
>JBBAEA010000216.1:0-3186 GCA_041656175.1 Bradymonadales bacterium
TCAGGCTTCGCATTTTCGACGTAATTTAAGAAGTCATCTTGAACAAAAATCCCCGTATCTTCGGCAAACATGCAGAAAAGTAGGCGTACGAGCATCAACTCCAAATCATGCCCATCGTAGCCAAAGCTAAAAAGCGCTTCGTGAAGTTTGGCCATTTTTTCGGAAGCGGCCACATTAACGGCGACGATATTGGCATCGTCGCGCAAACGCTGGGTTTCGTAACCCGCGAGCAGAGCAAAGCGCTTAACATGCTTTTGCAGCGCCGAGAGTCGAAATGCCGTTTTTTTGCGCGTTTCGCGAACGGTGAGCTCAAAGCGCTCAAAATCGGAGACAAGAATCAGCGCGGGCATTTGTTCAGCGGGCAAAGACAATACGTAGTCGTGGACTTGCTGCGTTGCTTTTTTTAGGTCTCGCCCTGCCGATTTCATTTTGACGATAAGCTTGCTTGGCAAGAAATAATCGATGTAGCCCTCATCGCCCCAGCCCTTGGGGCTTTTGTGCTCAAAGCTGCCGCCATTAGCCAAGGGATCGTCAACGCCAAAGCAATAAAGAAACTCGGTCAAAAAGCGCTGCGCCTCTTGACGCTCACCCCCTGAACGCGTTTTCCATTTCGACGCGAATTGCTTCGCTCGCGCCTCAATATCGTTCCAATATAGGGTCATTTGCTCGTCTCCTAGAGTATTGCGCTGCCAAAGCGCTTCCCATGTTATCTAGCATCAATTGTGCCAAAAGTCTTGAAGCTAGGACACAAGCCTGTAATGCCTAGGGTCAGAGTCCTAGGGCAAGCGCAAAGCTCTATGACGGCCAAAAATGGGACGGGGCGCTGCCCCGCTTCTTTTCGTGGGGCGCTGCCCCACCTCATCATTACGGAAATTATTTACGCCCAAATCAGCAACATCATTATTGCAAGAAGGGATCTTCGCAGGGCTAGAAATAGTGAATTTAATTTTATAAATCCGATATAGTTTCAAACAAAATGAGACATTTTGTAGAGAAGCATAACTTAATAATGCTAATCAAATAAGACAAGTAGATAATAGAATGTCAGTTTATTCGAAAATTGCTTAAAAGAGTGCTTTCTTTTTTGGAGGGGGGTGCGGGGGTAATCTTTTTTCTTTTGCAAAAAGAAAAAAGGTTCCCCCCGCGCAAAGCTCAAAAGAAATACGTAGTGCTGAGCCCGTGCAGAGGCCAGCAAGGATTAGTCTTCTAGAGAGACGTGTATTGGTTTTGTATCCCAGATCTCTTCGGCATACTGTTTAATCGTGCGGTCGGAGGAGAAGTAGCCCATGTTTGCGATGTTTCGCAGCGCGGTTTGCGTCCATTCGCGTGGCTGGATGTAGAGCTCCTCGACCTTGCGCTGGCAAGCGACGTAGGAGTCGAAGTCGGCGCAAATCATGTAGGGATCGCTCGTACGCAGCCAATGCACGATGTCGCGGTAGCGTCCGTGTTCGGCAGGCGAGAAGAAGCCGCTTTCGAGCAGCTCAAGGACGCCTTGTAGATCCTCGCTTTCGTTGATGTAGAGCTTCGGTGAGTAGCCTTCGGACTGAAGGGTTTTGACCTCGGCTTCGGTTAAACCAAAGAGGAAGAAGTTCTCTTTACCGACGTGTTCGCGAATTTCGATGTTCGCGCCATCAAGCGTACCAATGGTAAGCGCGCCGTTCATGGCAAACTTCATGTTGCCTGTACCCGATGCTTCTTTACCAGCTGTCGAGATCTGCTCCGAAAGATCGGCGGCAGGGATAATGACTTCAGCCATCGAAACGCAGTAGTTCGGCACCATGTAGACGCGTAGCTTATCGCTGATGGTGGGGTCATTGTTGATGATCTCGGACACATCGTTGATGAGCTTGATGTGGTTTTTGGCCGCGATGTAGCCTGGAGCCGCTTTTCCACCAAAGAGGATCAGGCGCGGTACGCGTGTGGAGCTCGGGTTGTGCTTGAACTCGCAATAAAGGTGAATGGCGTGAAGGATGTTGAGCAGCTGTCGCTTGTACTCGTGAATACGTTTTACTTGCACGTCGAAGATCATATCGCTTGGAACCTTAAACGGCAAATATTGTTTGGCAAAACGCAGTTTGTTGTCGCGTTTAATTTCTTGTAAGCGCTCTAAGAACGCATCATCGTCGACGTATTTGAGTAGTCCCTTGAGCTCATCGAGGTTCTTAAGCCAGTTATCGCCGATCTTTGAGCTAATTAAGCTGGAGAGCTCGGGGTTTGAGCTAAGAATCCAGCGACGCGGTGTAACGCCGTTGGTTTTATTGTTAAAGCGCTTGGGAAAGAGCTTATAAAAGTCCGCAAAAAGATCTTTTTTGACCAGCTCACTGTGCAGCGCCGCCACACCATTGACCGAATGCGAACCAATCACCGCCAAGTTCGCCATCCTTATATAACGCTCGCCGGTCTCATCGATGATCGACATACGGCGCTGAACTTCGTAGTTATTGGGGTATGCGATGTGCACTTTAAGGAGGAACTGTCTATTGATCTCGTAAATGATTTCGAGGTGACGTGGCAAGAGTCTCTCGAACATAGGCAGCGGCCAACGCTCAAGGGCTTCGGGCATCAAGGTGTGATTTGTGTATCCAAAGACGCTCTCAGTCAGCGACCAAGCCTTATCCCATTCGAGCTTTTCGATATCGACCAAAACACGCATCAATTCGGCAATAGCAATCGCGGGGTGTGTGTCGTTGAGCTGAATAGCAACCTTATCGGCGAAATCATTAAAGCCTTTGTGCGCTTTTTTGTAGCGCCTAATAATATCGTGAATCGAGCAGCAAACAAAGAAGTACTGCTGTTTTAGGCGCAACTCTTTACCCTCGGGATTGTTATCAGCGGGGTACAAAACCTTGGAAATCGTTTCGGTGATAACTTTCTCTTCGACTGCCTTTCGGTAATCACCGGCATTAAAAATATCGAGGTTAAACTCATCAGTCGCCTGCGCCGACCAAAGTCGCAACGAGTTTACGGTGTTCGTACCGTAGCCCGCAATGGGAATATCGTAGGGCACGCCCTTAACTTTTGTCGTATTAATCCAGTCGCTGCGAAGCCGCCCTTGCGAATCCAAGCGCCGCTCGACCGTTCCACCAAACTGCACGATCGTCGAATGGTCAATCCGCGCCATCTCCCACGGGAAGGGACGCTCCAACCACGGGTCGCGCGATTCCACCTGCCGCCCGTCCTTAAACG
>JBBAEA010000217.1:0-3174 GCA_041656175.1 Bradymonadales bacterium
TCCATGACAGGCTTTTAAGCCCAAGGGGGTAGAAACGCTCACCGCACTTCGTGCTATGCTAGCTAAACATAGCAATAGATTACTTACAAGGGGGTAAGGCGAGATCACCGAGAATATGGCAGTATGAGCGCATTTTGTGCGCTGGCTTAGCGAATAGCTAAGACTGCGCACAAAATATTGCGCGAATAGTGCCATATGCGAGGAAGCTCGCCTTAGGGGGAGACTTCCCCCACAGAACAAAAATATAGACGGTTTTTAGCCACAAATTCATTAAAATGCGAGGTTATGATGGGTTACAAACGATTAGAGAAGCATGGACTAGGTATTTTGTTAGTCCTGTTTGTTTTTGCAGCTTGCTGCGTGAGTTGCAGCTGGGATTCGGAGCTTCACGAATATACGGGCGAAATTTGCTACGCTGCATCGCTTTGTAGCTCGGGAGTGGAGCCTTGTAAGGACGTCGATGTGGTTTTTAAAGTATTAGATTCGAGCCAAAGTTCTATGGATAAAGATGAAGTGGAAGACTTGGTGGATGCGCTCGGGTTCGGGCGATGTAAACGTGGCTACAGCTGCGTGAATGTATCTGATGGTGTGGATACTCGGCAATATTGCGAGGTCTCCTGCCCGCCAAATCAGGTATTCTGCGCAGTCGAGGGCGTATACGCTTGTGTGGACGTCAACGTAGATATATTGCACTGTGGCGAATGCCATTCACCCTGCCCAATGGGGAGCAGGTGCGAGAAGGGCGAGTGCAAGCAAAACTGCGCTGATGGCTATATTTTGTGCGGTGATGGGGACGAACGACGCTGTGTCGACCCGCTCACAGACTTGGAGTTTTGCGGTGCACAAAACGAATGTGTGGGTAACGACGTAGGTGTCGAATGTGCGGAAGGTATGCTGTGTTCAGGCGGTGTTTGCGCGGCGACATGTGCAAAACCGTATGTGCAATGTAGCAGGGAAGGGCGAACGTACTGTGCCGACTTTAGCCGAGATTTGGAGAACTGCGGCAGTTGCGGCAATGTCTGCGACGACGACACCGTGCCTAATGGCAAAAGTTTCATTTGCGTCGGTGTTTGCGAAGCAAAGACCTGCATCGATGGTTATTATGTGTACGATGGCAAGTGCGAGCAAAATACAACGATCGATTGTGGGCACAGAGGCAATAACTGTGGTTTTTTGGCAGGCTGGGCGAATGGCGAATGCACGAATGAAGGTCTTTGCGTGGCGACTGAGTGCAAAGTTGGCTACCGCTTAGACAATGGTGTTTGCCAAACAGAAAACAATGAATGCTGTGGAAACGAATGTATGGTTTGCGCGGCCAACACGATGTGTAGCGAAGGCGAATGTAGCGAAAGCTGTAGCGCTGGCCTTACACCATGTGGAGAAGGAAGCTCGGCTTATTGCGCAAACATCAAGAGCGACACCGCCAATTGCACAGAATGTGGTAGCGTTTGTGACACCACCGTCGTGTCGAATTCTACCGCCGTATATTGCGATAACGGCTGTAAAGCTGCGAGTTGCGAGACAGGCTACTATTTAGATAATGGCGAGTGTTTTGCAAATACAATCGAAAATTGTGCTTTTAAAGGAAACCATTGCAATGTTTTGAATGCCGATAATTATTGTGAAAATGAGCGTTGTAGGCATACATGTAAAGCTGGCTTCCACCCAACCGCTAATGGAACATGTGTAGCAGATAGCCCAGAGCACTGCGGGGCCGAGGGCAATAACTGTGGACTACTCGCCGGTTGGCAGGCTGGCAGTTGTACTAATGCAAACTGCGTTGCAACGAACTGTATCGCAGGCTATCATGTCGAAAATCAAGATTGTGTTGCCGACACTAACAGTTGTTGTGGAGCTTCATGTGCGAAATGTGCCGCAAACCAAGTTTGTGACAAGGGTGCATGTTCGAGTACTTGTACAGACGAGTTGAGTGCTTGTGGTACTGGAACGGATGCATATTGTGCAAATTTAAGTAGAGACCTCGCCAACTGTAGCAAATGCGGCGAGGCTTGTAACACCTCAAAAGTGCCACACTCTACAGCGGTGTATTGCGATAATGGCTGTAAGGCGGCTGGCTGTCAGTCTGGCTATTATTTGCATAACGGTGCTTGCCATCCTAACGATGCGAGTAACTGCGGCGTGCTCGGCGTAAGTTGTAATATTGCGAATGGAGTTGGTCAGTGTGTTTCAGGAAAGTGTAAGTATAGTTGCAATGAAAACTTTCATCTTTACAATAGCGATACTTGTGAAGAAAATAGCTTAGATAATTGTGGAATGCACGAACATAATTGTTTGCAAAACGAAGGTTGGGAAACTGCTACTTGTACAACAGATGGAAAGTGCATAGCAACAGCATGTAAAAATGGTTATTATTTAAGCAATCAAAAATGTATCGCCGACAGTAACGCTTGTTGCGGAAGCGCCTGTATGGCATGTGGCTCAGGAACTGTTTGTAGTGAAGGTCTTTGCAAAAACGCTTGTAGCGCAGGCTTAACATATTGCACTAGCGGGTGTTTCGATACGAGCACTAATGTAAACCATTGTGGAGACTGTAACAGTCTTTGCAATGTATCAAAAGTACCTGGTTCATCGGCTGTTTACTGTGAAGCTACTCGCTGTAAAGCTTCTGCGTGTTCAGCAGGTCATTATTTAACGAACGGCGAATGCAAGGCGTACGATCTAAACAACTGCGGTGCTGCTGACTATAAGTGTTCGAATTTAACGGGTTGGGAAGCTGGTACTTGTACTTCTGGCGCTTGTGTAGCAACGAGTTGCAAAACGGGTTATTATTTAATCGATGGCGTGTGTAGAGCCGATAGCAATAGCTGCTGTGGAAGTACTTGTGAAACATGTGGCACTGGCACTGTTTGTAGCAATGGCGAGTGCCTAGCCAACTGTGGTGCGGGTTTAGAACTATGTGGCGATAAATGCGTTAACCTTGCCAGTAGCATAGAACATTGTGGTGCTTGCGATGCGAGCTGTACGACGGATACGGTACCAGACTCGAACTCTGTGTATTGCGATAGCGTATGCAAAGCTTCTGCGTGTAACAGTGGCTATTACCTAAGTAATGGTGAATGCAAGGCGTACGATCTAAACAACTGCGGTGCTGCTGACTATAAGTGTTCGAATTTAACGGGTTGGGAAGCTGGTACTTGTACTTCTGGCGCTTGT
>JBBAEA010000218.1:0-3157 GCA_041656175.1 Bradymonadales bacterium
CAAAAGAAATACGTAATGCTGAGACTGGGCTAAGGCTGGAATTTCGCGCGCAATGCCTCAAAACTGTCGTTTTCGATGGCAGCACGGATTCGGCGCATAAGATTGAGGTAGTAGTGGATATTGTGGATGGTCAGCAGGATAACTGCGGTTATTTCTTTGGCCACGAAGAGGTGGCGCAAGTATGCGCGCGAAAAGCGTTTACAGCACATGCACTCGCAGTCATTATCTAGCGGGCTAAGATCGTCTTTGTGCATCGCGTTACGAATATTGAGGCGCTCGCCGTTTTTGATATAGACCGTGCCCATTCGCGCGTTTCGCGTGGGCATAACGCAGTCAAACATATCGACGCCGGCGGCGACGGATTCGACGAGATCCCAAGGTGTACCCACACCCATGAGGTAGCGCGGGAAATCGGGCGGCATGAGGTGAACAAAATCCGCGCATAACTTGTGCATCTCTGCTGGCGTTTCACCAACGGAAAGCCCGCCGATAGCAAGACCTTGTAGCGCTAAGGGTTCAAGCGCTTCGAGGTGGCGTTTTCGCAAATCAAGGTCTAAGCCGCCTTGTACGATACCAAAAAGCCCTTGGTGCTCAGGTCGCTCAACTTGGGTGCAACGTTTCGCCCATGCGATAGAGCGCTGAAGCGAGGCTTCGAGGCGTTCTTGCGTTGCAGGGAGCGCTGGGCAATCATCGAGAACCATCGCGATGTCGCTTCCGATGGCGCCTTGTATTTGCATAACGAGCTCGGGCGTGTAAAAATGTTTGCTCCCATCGATGTGTGAACGAAAATGTACGCCGTCGGGGTCGAATTTTCGCATTTTCGAGAGGCTAAAAACTTGAAAACCACCAGAATCTGTGAGATACGCTCTGCTCCAGCTGGCCAGCCTATGTAAACCACCCGCTTGCTTTAGCAGATCTATGCCTGGCCGCAGAAATAAGTGATAGCTGTTGGCGAGTATTATTTCAGGGCCAAGCGCCTCGACTTGCTCAATGCTAAGCGCTTTAATCGCGCCGTTGGTGCCCACGGGCATAAACACGGGCGTTTGGATATCGCCGTGTGCAGTGTGCAATACGCCACGGCGCGCCTTTGCCGACTGCTTTAGCAGAGTATATGAAACTATATTTTTTTGCATAGAGCAGACATTCCTTTATGATGTGAACGCGTAAACTTGTATAGACAAAAGTTTTTACGCTAGACTTTGAAGTGCGAATGATTACTCTATCCGCACTGGCGCAAAGCGAAAGGCGCCAAAGCGTAGGTACCATGTATTATCAACTGTTAGACGAAATAAACCCCATGCTTCAAAACGCAGCAGCGATCATAAAAGCGTCGCAACGCGTTTTGGTCAGCATGCACTGTAGACCCGATGGCGACGCAGCGGGCTCAGCAATTGCGATGCTGCATCTACTTAAAGCTCTCAATAAAGAGGTCACCCTCTTTAACGTCGATGAAATACCTGCAAACTTCGCCTTTTTGCAAGGAGCAGAGGAATGCGAACGTAGTCTTCCGCAGAATGCGAGCTATGACTTACTCATTGTTGTCGATTGTGCGGAACCAAGACTGCTAGGTAAACGTTTTCCCCAAGATCTCGACGTAAAGAAAACTTTATATATCGATCACCACTCTGTTCCCTACGTGGGTGCGGATGTCATTCTGCACTCCGCCAAAGCCTCGGCTGCAGGTGAGTTGATCTTCCACCTGTTTAATACTTTAGCTGTCCCCATTACCATCGCCGTTGCCGAAACCCTTTATACCTCGATCCTAACCGATACAGGTTCTTTTCGCTACTCGTGCACCAGCGCTGATTGCCTAGCGGTTAGCTCTGTTTTGGTGGGAACGGGCCTCGACGTTTGGCGAATCTCGAGCTTTGTGTACGAAAATAATCCTGTCGAAAAACTTAAGCTACTCGGTATGGTGTTGCCAACGTTATGGATCAGCGAGGATGGGCGCCTAGCCTCGCTACACGCCACGCGCGATATGCTGCGAGCCTGCCGATGCTCGGGCGCAATGACCGACGGCTTTATCAATTACGCGCGCAGCGTCGCTGGGGTGGAAGTGTCGATCTTTTTAACCCAACTTGAAGAAGGCAGCTACCGTCTTAGCTTTAGATCGCGCGGAAACCTCGACGTTTCCCTAATAGCTGCAAGTTTTGGGGGCGGTGGGCACAAGAACGCGGCCGCCTGCACAGTGGACGGCGACCTCGAAGATATACGACAACGCGTACAAGTCATTATCGATAAAATACCCCCAAACACCGATTGTAGCGATACCGTCCTGCGAGCCTGTTTGTAGCAAATGCTTGCACCTTGCTAAAATAAAACTGCGAAATAAATAGTTTCATGCATCTTTAGATCATAAAAAACCACGCACATAGGGCGTGGTTTTTTATGATCTAGCTTTCGCTATTAAAAGCGTTTAACGGGATTTAGCTTATCACCAGTGCTTTGGATGGTCTCGACGTTTTGTTGCGTTTTGTCAACCGAATCGACCAAATCCTGCAGTTTGTTCTCGCTGCCCGACGCGCGTTTGCCCTGTACTACTGGGGCACTTTGACCCGCGCCGATTTGCGACGCCTCGGGTTGCCCCCACACCACAATAATATCGTTGCGTGAATCGGCATCCTTCATCGGGCTGAGTTTCATTTTCTGTAAGCCCAAAATCTCCTTAATTCGCTCAGCCTGTGAGTCAAAGCCGACGCGGTACCAGACTTGCGGCGCGTATTCGGGCGCTGTACTTTTTGCGACTTCCGATACCGTAAAACGCTGAACTTCTAGTTTCTCTTTGATATTGGCGACCGTAGGTTCACCAATTTGTCCAGCACCATTCACGATAATTATCCGCATAAAACCCGTCAGCAGCTTAAAGTTCGGGTTATCCCGAATCGTAATGAAGTCCTCATCCGTTCTCGCCTTCACCAAGCGTTGCTCCGCCACGGGGTCATCCCACGTGTAGAGTTCCTCTAAGGATTTCAAGGCACTGCGGTCATCCCCCGTCACCGCCTGCGCACAGGCCAAATCATACTTTGCCGCGACGTTAAAGGGATTGCTATCAAGCGCTTTTTGGTACTCCTTAATCGCTTGCCCGATTTTTTTCCTCGCACGAGATTTCGTAGCGTTTCGGTACGCAGCATCCGACGCCCGTTTTTGCTTCTCGCCG
>JBBAEA010000219.1:0-3074 GCA_041656175.1 Bradymonadales bacterium
GTGCTTTCTTTGGGGAAGGGGGGTACGGGGGGAAACATCTTTTCTTTGGCACAAAGAAAAGGGTTTCCCCCCGTGCAAAACTCTCAATATATCCTAGCAAACGCATATTATGGAGCAGAAACGTCCGTTTGCTGTACGAGGTACCACGCTGCATCACTTTCATCGTATTCCCAGCGCTCAAGCACCTGGGTTTGTCGAATGTTTGGTGAACTATCTGTGTACCAATGCAAGGCACTGCGAACCATAACGCAGTGCTCAGAATTTTCATCCTCCGCTAGGTCGCCACAAGGCTCTTGGCTCAAGAACTCAATCTCTGCGTATTTAAAGCCAGGGATGCTACGCAGGGCAGCAAGGTATTGGCTTCGCTTACTTTGGTGAACGCGCTGTGCTGCATGCTCGTAGCGATCAAAGAGCAGATCTTTTTGATAGTTGTGCAAATCTTCTTTGAGCGCTTCATCGGGCGGGCGAAAGAATGATTTACACGATAAAACCGAGATTGTGCAAAATAAAAAGCAGCAAGTTAGTAAGAGCTTTAAATCTACTGTTATTTTTTGAGCTTTTATGCGCATTTTATGAGATGTTGTCGTTTTGTTATTTTGCATAAGGAAGCTCTTACTTATTGGGGCTACCGCCCCAAACCCAGTCCAAGAGCTTGCGTCCTTGGAACTCGTTTTTGTGTCTGTGTATTGATTTCATAGACTTTATTTTGAACGTTCGCCGACTTTCGTTATTTTACTTTAGTTACTTTTTGACTGTTTTTGCATTCACCAGAGTTTTCAGAGCTAATATTCGGCTTCGATCTTCAATTCTTAGCGCTTGGTAGCTTGTTCCTTATAGCCAGCCCTAGCTTGAACTATGAAGCAACTTCGTCTTCGTGAAGCGTCTGCCACAAAACTAATCCTAAGCTCTTTTTTAGAACCAGAAGGTGAAGCCAGCCATACCAAAGAGATCGGCGTTGCTAAAGAAGTTCGCATTCACACCCTCGGCATCACCGACGTATTGCAGAGCGTTGTTGTCATCTTCGGGAACGCGGCTAGCCTTGGTGTTCTTCCCCGTGAGGATCGATATGCCTAAGCCAACTTGGGTATGTAAGCTAAAGTGCTCGCTTACGAACCATTCGGGCCGCACACCGAGGTCGATAGAAAAGTTGTAGCCATCGCGCCCTTCATCATAGCTGAGCGGTCCGCTGTAGCGGTAGCCATCGTTTGCCGTTCCAGATGCGGTAAAACCTACAACGGCACTAAGATTGACGTCGCTAGATAGCGCAAAGGGAATAAGCCCGCGAAGCGACACGTGCCAGTCTACGCGCGTGTTGGACCCACCTTTGCCGTACTTAACCCCTGTAGTGTTGACGCCAAAGATCAGCTGCATGCCAAAATACCTATTAATATTGTAAATGGCTGATATACCCTTCATTTTTCCAAAATGATCGCTTAAGGCAGAGTCGACACCCAGCCCAAAGCGTCGTGACATATCTTTTGCCGAGGCATCAACCGCAAATAATGTGATGGCCATCAGCAATATGCCACAGCCTAAGATCAACTTCTTCATCGCTCTCCTCCATCGTGAGTTAAAGACAAGTTTTTTAGTCTTCAGAACAGCGGCTACCCTACCATAAACAGGCAGCACACACGGAGCGATTGTAATTTGGACACAGATGCAGGCAAATTTGCGACCTCAATTGCGCTTTTCCTAAAACAGCAATTTGCCCAAAATCGATGAGCGCCGCTTTTGCAAAAGCCAAAACGATAGGCATGGCGGCGCATTAAATGAAGCGAAAATTACGTTTTAACTACCCGGTTCGCTCACAACACTACCAAAGCGGTTTATCGTGATGTTTAGGGAGCGGCCCAATCTGGTACCCGATTTCTTCTGCCAAACACGCATGCTTAACTTAGAATACTCTTCGGGGTACTCTGTGAAGGATGAAGCGGGGTTAAAAAATCGCACGCTACCATTACTTTGGAAGCAGAGCATGACGCTGGCGTCCATAGCAGCCCCATCCTCGCCGCTTAAGGCTGCCAAAAACTCGACTATTTCCTCGTAAGTATTGGTCGAGCTAAACTCTGTAGTCTGCCCTGAACCCTTTGTGAGCTTGATCATAAGCGGTTTTTCGGCGTCCTCTGCTCCAGGATAAGCGATGGGTAGGCGCGGGGACTCGCAGCTAGCATTACTACCCACTAAAGGTTGTATGCTTTGTTCAGAGTTATCGATGATCACCATCATCGCCAAGTTGCTCCCCATAGCTCTGCTACGCTGAGCCATGAATAAATTCGCAATTTCATTGCTCAAATCGGTCTGCACAGACGAACGCTTGGAGGACTGGTACACTGGCACAGCCAAAGTCACCAAAACACTGACTATGGCAATAACGATGATGAACTGAACCAGCGTAAAACCACGTCCTAAATAATGCTTAATAGCCAAAACTTCCTCCTGCAAATGCGCCCTAAAGCACAATGTATTCGCTATTGTAGCCTTTTTTTTTCATTCTACAAGCATAGAAGGCAATGTTCATTTGTGGGACGCTGCCCCCTTGCTTCGTAAGATATTGCGCATTTTGAACCCGTTTTTTCTTTGCCATTTTGCGCGTCTTCGTCGTCAGCGGCGTTGCTCAGCTCAGTCACGACCTCGAGGTCGTTCCTTCGCTTCGCTCCTTGCTTCCTAGAATCCGCATCAAAATGGCAAAGAAAAGCGTATTTTTGTTTTCTTCTTTTCTTGCCTCCTAGAACTAGGCTCAAAATGGCAAAGAAAAGCGTATTTTTGTTTTCTTCTCTTCTTCTTTTCTTGCCTCCTAGAACTAGGCTCAAAATGGCAAAGAAAAGCGTATTTTTGTTTTCTTCTGAGACCTTTGCACGGCTAGAAATAGTGAATTTAATTTTACAAATCCGATACAGTTTTAAACAAAATAAGACATTTTGTAGAGAAATATAAACTAAAAGTGTAATAAAATAAGGCAGGGTGAAGATAGAATGACATTTTATTCGAAAAGTGCTTAAAAGAGTGCTTTCTTTGGGGAAGGGGGGGGGACGGGGGGGGAAACATCTTTTCTTTGGCACAAAGAAAAGGGTTAC
>JBBAEA010000220.1:0-3046 GCA_041656175.1 Bradymonadales bacterium
GTGCGGGGGGTGATCTCCATGACAGGCTTTTAAGCCCAAGGGGGTAGAAACGCTCACCGCACTTCGTGCTATGCTAGCTAAACATAGCAATAGATTACTTACAAGGGGGTAGTGGCAAACCCGCGCACAGCGCGGGGTTGACACGTAGGGGGAAACTTCCCCCCACCAAGGCAAAAACGACAAAAAGTGGTATGTCATAGGATTTTAAGCCAAACACAATTTACAACAATCGCGTTGTAGACTATGCATGAGGCGCGTGCGAGCGACGCTGCGCTTGTTGGAGGCTTGAGGTGACGAAAGAAAACCTTTTGGTTTTAAATCAGGATGTGCATGCCGCGCTGTTTGAGCCGGCGAGTAAGAGTGAGGAGACGGCGGAGATTTACCGCGCTGAGGCGCGTGCGTTGTATGAGCGCGAACCTGAAAAAGCCGCGTGGATGCTGCTTGACTCGGCATTTACGAACGAACGCGATGATGCTCAGCCTGCGGTGATTTTGCGCGATTTGATGGCCGCGATGCAGTTAGCGCCCGATAAGCGTTGGATTTTGACCGCGGTGCGACGCTTGCTCATGAAGTCGAGTGCGTACAAACAAGCGCTTAGCATCATAGAACGTGAGTACGCCTTGGTCGATGACCAGAACTTTGCTGCGGCGCTTGCGCTTGAGGCTGCTTACATTCACTGGATTTTGCTCGAAGACTGCGAGGAAGCGCTACGTTGGACAAAAAAAGTTTTGGGCGGCCAAGCACTACAACTGTCTGCGCTTTATGCGGCTGTGGGTATATGCTGCCAACAAAAAGCCTTTGACGAAGCGGCAAACTACGCTGTTAGCTTGGCGCCACTGCTCAACGCACCCCAAGATAGGGCCTGCACCTACGCGCTGGCTGCAAACATTTTTTGGCGAAATGGTGAGAAATCGCGAGCAATCGAGCTTTTTGACTTGTCAATACAGGCCGATCGCGCCTTTTTTTACGCCCAGCTCTCGGTAAGTGTGCTTAAGGAGGGGGCGCGCCTCTTGGTGGAATCTTCTCACGCTTACGAAACAGCGGCGACGCTTTGTGAGGCGAGCGAGCTTAAATCTGCGCTCTATTTTAAAGCGGCTACTTTAAGGGAGACTGTTGAGGAGGAAATAGAGAAAGCGGCTAAACTCCTTGAGAATGCAGAAAAGTTCGCCGCGGATCCTAGTTTCATTTTGCTACGACAAGTGGAGCTTTACACGGAACTCGAACAGCACCACAGAGCTGCTGATGCCCTGCGTAAACTCATCAAGCTAAGTCCGAGTAAAAAGCTAAAAGCCGCCTACACACTGCATTTGGCCGACATTTTGCAGTTTAAAATGCTACAAATACAGCCCGCGCTTGACGCCCTCAACGCTGCGTGGGCACTGGATCCAGAGCTGCACATCGCTTTTGACCGCCTGCGCGCTATCTTGCTCTTGGCCGAACGCTGGGAGGAATTACACGAGCTCTACGAGCAGTACATTGAGCGGGCGCCGCAGAACCAAGCGAGCGACAGCATGCGAATTTTCTGCGCCGAAGCTGCAATTAAAGCGAATAAAATCGACGAAGCCATCATGGTTTTGACGCAATGCAACGATTCGACAGAACGTTTTTGGCGCATCGCGCCTTTGCTAGAATACAGCGGACACTGGGAAGCATTGGTAAAAATTTTAGAAGCCTACCACCGCGAAGCGCGCGACGAACGCACAAAGAATGCCGTTCTGCTCATGCTAGCCGATTTGCTGGACTACCGACTCAATAGCCCACAACTCGCGCTCCCGCTCCTACAAAAGCTTCCGCAAGAGGAAGCCAGCCGAGCGCTTGCCCTAAAGCGCATCAAAATTTTACGTCAACTCGCCCAACACGAACGACTCGCCGAAGCTCTGCTCACAGAAGCGAAAGCGACCACCGACTTGCGGGAGCGCCGGTCTTGGCTCTTTGAAGCAGCGCTTATTTATGACCGCGAACTCAAAGATGCCGATCGCGCTAGGCGACTGCTTGAGGAAATCATTGAGCTAGAACCCCGCTTTTTACCCGCCATCGAAGCACTGCGCATACTCGCCCTATCTCAGCAAGACTGGACGCGGCTTAAAGCCGCAAACGACTCTTGGCAACACGCAATCGCCGAAATAGACACGCTTTGGCAAAGTAGCGCCGAGTCGGCTTGGGCCATCGAAATGGACGAAAGGCTCGAAGATGCCATAGCTGCCTACGATATCATGATAAAGCAGGGTTACAGCGCCGCTTGGATTTCACTGCGGTTTAGCTCGTTGTTACGCAGAACAAAAAGGTGGCAAGAGCTTTTTGAGCACTACTACGATTTAGCCAAAGAAAGCGATGAGCACGCAACGCTCTACCTCTTTCAAGCGGCTTCTATCGTGAGTTTACGTATTATCGAAAAGCCCAAAGACGTCGATATCTTTAGTACGCTCTTTGAAACCGCGCCATCCCTCCTCACTCTGCTGCTCGCCGTCAATGATCGCAGCTTAGATCAACAACGTGATGCCATCATCAGCATACTCGTTGAAGGCATGCACAAGATCAAGGCCAGCGACGAATCCATGGCGCTGCTACAGTGGATCCACGCCCAAGCCTTATCTACACAAGGCGCCGAAACACAGCCACTGCTGCTCTATCAGCAATGTTTTCGCCAAAAGTATGGACCTTACCTGCGACTCGAAATTTCGCGACTCGTGCGCGCACTCAACAACGAAAACTACGCCCCATGGCTAGAACGTTGCGCAACACTGAGCAATGACAAGACACTCGCCATCGAACTGATGCGAGAAGCATCCCTACGCTACTTCTGGGAAGACGAAGATGCTGCCACCCAAGTTGCGTCACAAGCCTACAGAGCAAACCCCGACGATTTACGCACGATCTGGCAACTAGAACGCTTTGCCGCCATCGCTAATGATTACAACGCCTTGGCACAACTGCGCGAAAAGCTCTCCCAAGTCGAAATCCTACCCCAAGCAAGACTACACACGCTAACCACGGCGATCCTCCCCTACATCGACGCCGAGCTTCCCGAACACGCCTTGCGCGTAGC
>JBBAEA010000221.1:0-3027 GCA_041656175.1 Bradymonadales bacterium
AAGGGACACTCAACGCCCAAGGCGAGCTCAGCCTACTCAATTTCGCTACAGCGGAGGAGAGTTTTAGAACTGTTGAATTGCCACAATAAACGCAAAATCAGCATCAAAAAGCAGGCTTCAAATTTGTAATGCTATGCTCTTGACTTTTAAAGGATTTTGGCGATAAGTACACGTGGGCGTGTTGTCCACTATTTTGAGGAGAATGCTTATGTTGAAGATGAAAAAACTACGAACCTTTGCCGTATGTATAACGTTGGCCGCCTTCTTAACAAGCTGCTACGGCAGTTTCGGTGCAACCAAACTTTTATACAACTGGAACGGCAGCCTTGGTGGTGATGGTTTTGGTGGTCGCTTCCTACGTACATTTGTGATGTGGGTATTCATCATCATTCCCGCCTACCACATTTTTATGCTTGGCGACTTGTTTATCCTTAATCTCATTGAATTCTTCACAGGCACACCGCTTCTTGGCGCCGATATTCAGCGCGGCGAAGATGGCATCGTTTTCGTCAAAAGCGAACAAGGCAACTTTAAACTCACGCCCGTGGCTAATGAGCGCTTCATGGTCGAGAAAGACGGCGTGATTATTGGTGAAGGGACACTCAACGCCCAAGGCGAGCTCAGCCTACTCAATTTCGCTACAGCGGAGGAGAGTTTTAGAACTGTTGAATTGCCACAATAAACGCAAAATCAGCATCAAAAAGCAGGCTTCAAATTTGTGAGGAGCCTGCTTTTGTTTTAGAGTTTCTTTGACAGTCGAGTTTCGGCTGTGTAATCTGCTCGGCGGTGATTGTAAGCTATAAGCTTGCGGTCTTTAGCGCGGATCTGTTCATTGCATTTTTGGAGATTGCAGATGTATATTGCTAAGTTCAGTCGACTAGCCCTCATGTTGTTGCTAACAACCCTGAGTTTTAGCCTATTAGCTTGTAAGGGCGAACCGCCGGAACCACCGCTCAAAATGGGCGTCGCCCAACAGGTGGGGGAAGGACTAGAGTTTACGGTGGAAGCGTTCGAGATATCGGCGCCGGACTTTGTTACTGCCAAAAAGCAAGCGATGCGACCCCAAGAGGGTAACGAGAAGGTTGCTGTGGTGCGTCTCAAAATTACCAATACAGGCGACATCCCGCGCATATATTCATCGTTACACAAAAAAAGCGCAGCCGAGGGAGTGCAGCTCTGCACTATGCCAGATCCCGAAACAGGCGCGCGTTCCAACGTTGAGCGCGTCATGTTTAAGGAGGAAATTTACTCCACCAACCAACAGTTCTCTGATCGCGTTGAACTCGCCCCAGGCGCAGTGATTCACGACGACTACCTCTTTAAGATTCCCAACTTTACCGACCCGCAACTCGTGGTCTTGGTGCCTGGAACTATCGTCGGGGAGCCCAAAACGGTCTACCGCTTCTCCGTTCCAAACCCACCGCAAGAAGTCGTTGCCCAGCCTCCTGCACAACTCGAAGAGGCCTTCGAGATCGACAATTTGAGCGTTGTCGTTACCAAACTTGAAGACGTCTACGCAGAACTCGCCCAATCAGCCACGAACGCGCCAAAGCTAAAATATCCATACGCCTACACCAAAGACATCGTTCTTGCGCTGCATATGTCGATTACCAACAACGGAAACCTCCCGCTCTCCTACGATCCAGGCCACGCCGCCGCCCTCTCCGCAGGCATCAACCTCCAACTCGCCGGCACCGCCCTAAAACGCGTCAAACTCGACTCCAAAGCCATCGGCAAAGGCCAAGTTCGCGGCATTATTGAGCTAAAACCAGGCGAAACCTACACCGACGTATACTTATTCCAAAGCCCCGCTTCATCTGGCACCCTTGATTTCTTTATCTCTGGGCATCTCTTCGGCGTCCGAGGCATGTACCGCTACACCCTGAACTACGAAAAAACCACGCCCGAGCCCCCCAATCTTGAACCCTACAAAACTGAAGGTGCAAGTTAGTCATTATTTTTTAGGGGAAGGGGGAAACGCCCCCTACGCGCAAACCCGCACTGTGTGCGGTTTCGCGCTACCCCCTTAGCGGGGGGATACCCCCCGCAACGCCCCCCACACCGACATTCATCTTCGTCGACACGTTTTATATTTATTGCCAGCCAACGCTTTTGCAGTAAGTAGCCCAACGAGCTCTATTCTTTGACAGCATCTACGCTTTGAGATAGAACAAGCAATAGGCGCCCATTGAGTGGTGCAATATATCTGCGATGCATTTTATCAATCTATAAAGGCTGGAGCACATGAGTTTTATTAATTATTCTACCCACGAAGTTATTCTTAAGATTGTGTATTACGGGCCAGGCTTATGTGGAAAAACGACTAACGTAAAATTTATCCACAGCGGAACAAAAAAAGACTCACGTGGAAAGTTGATCAGCCTTGAGACGAAGCAAGAACGAACGCTCTTTTTTGACTTCCTACCTATTGAGTTGCCTGCAATCCATGGCTTTACTACGCGCTTACACTTGTACACGGTACCAGGGCAGCTCTTTTACTCTGCTAGCCGACGCCTCATCATGAAAAACACCGACGGCGTTGTCTTTGTTGCAGATAGCCAAGCAGAGCGCCTAGAGGCTAACCTCATTTCGATGGACGACCTTAAAGATAACCTCACGAGTTACGGCTACGATATAGAGAAGATCCCCTTTGTTATTCAATACAACAAACGTGATCTACCAAACGCATTACCTGTAGAAGAGCTACGCGCAAACCTCAATCCATGGTACCCCAAGGTCAAAGACTTTGAAGCCATCGCTGCCGCGCCCGATGGGCCTGGCGTCTTTGAATGCTTACGCGAAGTTGTCAAGATGGCCATCGTCGGATTACGAAAAACGTGATCGAAAGCTCTCTCTTTGCTTCGCATTGTTTCGCAGAACGTCCGAAAGCTGCTATTCACAAGATCTATATTCGCTAGCTTTGAACGCGTCAAAATAGTGATTTGAATTTCGAGTGCTTTGCGCGGGGGGAAACCCTTTTCTTTGTGCCAAAGAAAAGATGTTTCCCCCCGTACCCCCCTCCCCTTC
>JBBAEA010000222.1:0-2918 GCA_041656175.1 Bradymonadales bacterium
AACCTTTTTGCAAAAGAAAAAAGGTTCCCCCCGCACCCCCCTCCAAAAAAGAAAGCACTCTTTTAAGCTCTTTTCGAATAAAATGTTATTCTATCTTCACCCTGCCTTATTTTATTGGCATTTTCAGCTTATATTTCTCTACAAAATGTCTCATTTTCTTTAAAACTATATCGAATTTGTAAAATTAAATTCACCATTTCTAGCCGCGCAAAGGTTTTTAATGGTGAGGTTTTGCTTCAGAGCAAAGGCCTCTTCTTACAACAACAATGTAGTTGATTTGGGCATAAAAGATTTCCGTAATGATGAGGCCCCAAACCCCTTTATTTTTGGGGCTATCGCCCTTAGAACCTTTTTTTTCGCACTGCCTTGATTTTATTGACTTTTATTTTGAAGCCTCACCTGACTTTCTTGCTTTAATCAGGGGCAGGTTTGAAAGCTGCCCCTACTGTTTTTGCATGAATCAGAGCATCCCTAAGGTAGCTCTGAATAATCGCGTCGGGGGCGTTGCGGGGGGCTGGCCCCCCGCAGAGGGGGTAGACGCAAACCCGCGCACAGCGAGGGGTTGCGGCGTAGGGGGACAGTTCCCCCTCTATAAAAAACAGGAGTATCGAGTTAGTCAGAGTTTTGCCAAAGAAGAAAATTAGCGCTGTGATTTGGTTTTTACTAGCTAATCGCGTTGTTTCATGCACGAATAATAGCGAAAAGAGTTAAGTATATCTTGGCAAAGCCGTGTGTATAAGCTAAAGAGTGTATAAGGTCGGTTCTGACCTATCATAGGGTAGTTTAGTGCATTTACTTATGCAAAAATCGGCAAAACGTAGCGGACGAATTATTTTCTTGATTGCAGCTGTGGGCTTGTGTTTAATTATAGCCGCACTCGTTTTATCGCTGCGCAAGCCTAGTGTAAGTCAAGAGCCCGTTAGTCGTAAAATTGTAGCCCACAGTTCGGCTGGTCTCGTTGAAGAAGCGAGGGAAGAGCTCAAAACCGATACTGAAACTAGCGAAGCGTCTAATGCCGCTGTGGTCGTTCGCAGCGCGGCCCCTAATCGCCCAGAGCGTGGTTTAGCCAACCCAGCGCCTCCCAAAATGATAGAAGGTATCCCGCTAAAGGGCGCTGAACTAAGGGCGGAGGCAGTCCCATCATTAAGCGAAATTGAAGTAAAACCCGAAGATAATTCGGTTGGCACCCCACCGATTCGTGGAAAATACTACGTTATACACAACGATCCCGTTTTTGAACCTGGCGTTGATCCAGAACAAAAAACCGTTGCAACATCTACTCCTTACGTCGTAGCCCCGGGCGACATACTTGGTCGCATAGCGCAGAGGTTTTCATGCAGCGTAGATGATATCCGAAAAGCCAACAACATTAAAGGCGACCACATCATCGTAGGACAAAAGCTGATGATCCCAAACTGTGGCGATGGCAGCGTCATGGCCAAGCTCGCAGAGGACGAGGATGTGCAGGATAGCGCCCCCACGCCAAAACGAGGTAAATGGTGGAAGGCTACAAAACTCAATACGACTAGCCTTCCCAAGTTAATGCAAGCCAAGGGTTTTAAAGCGCCAAGTCATTTTATGGCCTTGGTCATCGAAATCAGCTTTGACCCTACACGAACTGTCATCATCCGCGAAAGAGCCTTCGATTATAACGGTAGCTCCCGCAAAAAAGATGGCTGGAACGCGGCATCAACGGTTAAACTTTTCGCGGCCATCGCTGCTCTAAAAAGACTTGATGAGCTCGGCTTTACCTCAAGAGCAAAAGTCACCTTCCACTCCAAGAAGCCCTATACTACGACCGTTTCTGAACTTGTACAAAATGCGATCATACAAAGTGATAACATCGCTTATAACCGTGTAGTTCAGTTGGCGGGTTTTGAGTATATGCATACTAAAGTCCTCAATTCCAACTACGGTATTGCCAATACGGCCCTAACCCGTGGTTACCAGCTCGGCGATTGGGAACGGCTCGGCGAGAGTCCTTCGCTGCGCGTCGCGCCGGCGATTACGCTTAAAGAGGGGGCTAAAACACATCAAATTCCTGCGTCAAACTCCAAACTCAACGTGAACTGCTCTGCAGCCGCCTGCACCACCATACAAGACTTAGCCGAATCCACGCGTCGCCTTATG
This sequence comes from Bradymonadales bacterium, assembly GCA_041656175.1. GTDB lineage: Bacteria > Myxococcota_A > Bradymonadia > UBA4248 > UBA4248 > JBBAEA01. The sequence goes on from JBBAEA010000222.1 coordinate 2,131, forward strand.
CTCCAAGAGCAGCTCCCTGCCTCCGAGAGCTACAATCTCAAGCATAGCGACCTCATTATGCTTCGCCGCGCAATGCGCGCTGAACGCACACGCGGCACAGAGATGGTCGACATCTTTGCCGCGGTATTCAAGGATGAACGCGTAAAATTCTACAGTAAACCTGGCTTTTCCGAAGACTGGTTCACCGACAACGTGTATATCTTCGATCCGCGTCATAACCAAGCCTGGATCGTTACCATGAGCGGTTATCCTGGTCGAAAATCATTGAACAGCGCGGCAAAAGCTATAGCAACTCTCATCCATAAGGGTGAGCTGCGTAAAATCAATTAGTAAGGGATACAGCGGTGTAAACTCGCCTGACTTTCGTTGCTTTAATCAAGGAGCAGCTTTGAAAGCTGCCCCCTACTGTTTTTGCGTTAATCAGAGCTTCCTTAAGCTCTTTTCGAATTAAATGTCATTCTATCTTCTACCTGTCTTATTTGATTAGCATTATTAACTTATGCTTCTTTAGAAAATGTCTCATTTTGTTTAAAACTGTATCGGATTTGTAAAGTTTAATTTACTGTTTTAACCGTGCAAAGCTCTCTTTTATTGACTTTATTTTGAATACTTGTCTAACTTTCGTAGTATTAATCAAGGGGCAGTTTTGAAAGCTGCCCATATGGGAGTGTCAAGTTCTTTGTGTAAACTCACGTTTACCTACTCATTCCTAACGCCATCCCATCCAGGGTGCAAAATATCCAGTTGTCCTCTTATCGTTGCCCAGTCTCTGATACAATGAGTCCACT
>JBBAEA010000223.1:0-2874 GCA_041656175.1 Bradymonadales bacterium
TGTTAGGCCTGCCGCCAGCGTTCGTTCTGAGCCAGGATCAAACTCTCCAGTTTGATCTATTTTTTAAGTACTACTCTAAGAGCAGCACTTTCGCTTTGTTTTGACTGCCTTATTGCTATTTTAGCAATAAGGACTTTAGGCTCGCACTTATAAGCTGACAACATCTATACCGAATTTGCATTCGATACATCTGCTGCTTATTTTTCTCTCTTCTTTACACTTTTCAACGACCAAGGACTGAAGCCGCTTAAGGCCACCGTCGCTCGGTGAAGGCGCAATATACGCAAATTTTAGCTGCTGTCAAGAACTATTTTGAGGGTGGAGCTAATTTAAGACTAAAGATGAGGTGGCGCTTTGGGAATTCCGCAGTTTCATTGATGGCGCGTGTTTTTTGCCGAGATCTGGGGGGGTAGCGCAAGATCACCCGAAGCAGGCGCCAAAAAACGCATTTTGTGCCTTGGTTTGGCGAATAGCCAAAACAAGGCACAAAATTTTGCGATTTTTGGCGCATGATGAGGGAAGCTTGCGCGTAGGGGGGCGAAAGCCCCCCACCAAAGGAATTCAAGAGAGTTCGCACTCAATCCTTCCCGTATACACATTATTTAAACAAAGCCATAAACTAGCCTTTACTTGTAGAAAACGATAACTTGAGCCAATCTGCCGCGTAAGCCTGAGCAAAGCTCGCAATTTGCTTGCGCTTGGCGTTAAAGTATGAAACTTTGCAAGGCACGCGCCTGTTTTTATTAACGCTAGGCGCGCATTGCAGTTTGGATGAGAGATCGTGGCAAGCAAAGCACAACAAGCGCGTGACAATATGATACGCTTTAGCTTCTGGGGCTTTTTAGTTCTTGTAGGCGTTTTTGCATACTTCTGCGTTAAGCCCTTTATGTGGAGCAACGACGACAAAGAGCTAGGAGGCGCCACCATAACCTTAGACGCCATCAGCGATTTCCTGCTCGTCGTTGATTACCAGGCATTTGAGCAAACAAACAACAAGTTTGAGGAAACGAACTTTTCGCTCGCATGGCTCAACAGCTTGCAGCAAGAAATTGGACCCGTCGCGGTGATCGATGCCTCGAAATTTGCGGGTGAGGACTTGATAAAGTTCCGCGCCGTTGTGCTGACACAGTCGGCTTCGAGCCACGATGCTTGGGTGCCAAAGCTAAAAGCATACCTAGAGCGCGGCGGCACCTTAATACTCGAGATGCCGCAAGGGGAGATGCGACAAATTGCCTCGGCCGACGGTAAGGGAGGCTTGCGTGAGACGCAGAACTTCACCTATGCCGCGGGCATGGCCAACCAATACGTTTCGGCGATTTCTAGCCTTGATTTGTCGCGCATCACTAAGCTCATCGGTTCCGCTGGTCCCTTGGAGGATTCCGAGACCTTCCTTACCATTGACGGCGTCCCCGTGGTCTATAAAAAAGCGTTCGCTCAAGGAACGGTTATCACCATAGATTTTAACTACGGCATGCTCCTCACATCGCTACAGCAAGGACGACCCCAAGACGACTTTAGCCTGCGCAACCGCTTTAACAGCGCTGGCGTCGAAACGGCGGATCTTTCATGCATCGCGCCAGAGCTCTACTCTTTGCCGCTTGCCGATATTTTAGAGCGCTTCATGCTCTACACCGTCTTTAACTCCGCTTTCCCCGTTGTTGGGTTTTGGCCGTACTTTGATGCCACCGATGGCGCCGTTGTTGTTATGCACCAGGAAGCGGGCATGGGCGATAATTCCACGTGGTTGGCACAGTACGAGGCGAGTTTTAAGGCTTCGTCAACTTATTTTGTCGATGCCCCTACGCAGCTAAGCCAAGAAGCGCTGCAAAGCTTCGATAGCTACAACAGCGAAATCGCCTTGCAATGGCACATGCCAAGCGAAAGTTCGCCAAGCACCAGAGTCACTGGCCCCTTCCCTTTCTCCCCGCTTAAACAGGCGCTTAACCTCGCCGAGCAATGGAAAGAGCTCGAAAAGCAACTAAGCGATCATAAAATGTTGCTTTCGACACAAAGCGCCGATTTTCGCTGGACCAATCGCTACACTCAAGCGTTCCAAATCCTCGCCGCTAGCCCCGCGCGCATAGATGCTTCCTACGCTCCACCCCTCACTATGCCAGGCTACGGTTTTGGCACCGGCCTCCCATTCATGCCGCTAGATACCCAAGGCAAGCTCTTTAATATTCTCGAGTTCCCGCTCGTTTTCCCTTCTCTACGCAGCGATGATGCCGAACAGTTTTTAAGCCTACTCCAAGATAGTCAAACGTCGTTGCACCAACTCATCAGCGTAAACGTCCCCGTCAACCCCTACAAGGATGCCAACACCGTTGAAGATTTTCAAGCCATACTCGATGTCTACGCCAAAGCCAGCGAGTATTCGCATTGGCTAACCTCGCTGAGGAGCTTCTTCCGCTTTACGCGCGCGCGACAAAACGCCGAGCTGCGAAGTCAAAGCAGCGAACTTGTCATCAAACAAAAAAAGCGCTACGTCCTTCGCATCGAAACGCTAGCCCCCGAATCAGGCATGACGCTATCCATCCCACAAGCCATCGGCGAGCGCAATTTTATGGAGGCGCGCCGCGGCATTAACCGCGTACAGGCCGAGGGACTACTCGCCGATACCATCAACACCAAGGCCGTGACTGTCGGCGAGGTTCAGCGGCTTTTGCTCCCACTTAACAAGGGCTTTAACGCGATTGATGCCGTTTACGAGTAGCTAGTTTGTGGAGAATACCTTTATTAACCACGAAAAACACGAAAAGATTTATTAACCACGAAAAACACGAAAACACACGAAAAATTCGTTTTTATTCTTACAGATCCGACTTGACTTGTTATAGGCATTCTTGCCTTTTGTGTCTTTAAATTATTAACCAC
>JBBAEA010000224.1:0-2659 GCA_041656175.1 Bradymonadales bacterium
GTAGACGAAATCAGCTTTTCTTGCGAGAAATTTTCGGAGAGGTACTTGTTTCGGTCAATGCTATACTTGCGCAGCTCGGCTAGTGACCGGATGGCGTGAGTCTCGAACACCAGCGGCACACGATCGGTCATCTTGCGAGCAGGATAGCCGTCACGATCGACCACGTTGCCGAACTTGGCCGCCTGCCGCTTTATCTCATCGGGACCGACGTCGGCTGTTTGGTTCTGCGGAGTAATCCGTCCAACCCCTTCACTCAGTGCCCGCGGCTCGCGGTACATAGTCTCTGAGATACGATAATCTTTGTTGCGACCACGATTGAATACAAAGCCGAATCTTTTGTAAAACTCGACTAGCACAGTCTTTGGTGTGCCAAACTCGTTAGTTGGCGATAGCGACACTACCAGCTGGTATTTGTCTGCAAGCGCTGTTATGCCTTTTAGGATTTCGCTGGCCATACCTAGCTTGCGCTTGTTTTTTGGGATTTCGATCTTGCTAAGATGTAGGCCGCCATGTGTTGCAGCAAACAAGTCAACTACAACGTCGGGATACTTGGCGGCGATCTCTGCTCTGAACTGAGCTGCCAATTGGCGAGGCGCGATGGCATCAGCAGCCTCTGAGAACGCGTGGATGCGAGCCTCGACTCGCTTAACCCACTCTTTAGAAGGTTTCCCTTCGCCACGATAATACTGTAGCACCTTGCTCGGATCTTTGCGGGATACGAGCGCCCATCGACCATTGACCTGCTTGAGCGTTTCTTGTACCACACCCTTTTCCATCTGAGCCAGCCGGGTGTAGTAGTCGGGGATCTCTAGTAGATGATCTAATGCAATCTCTCGGGCGAGCTTGGGGTTAGTGGTGTGCTCTTTCTCGACTTTGATGCCGAGGACTAGTTGCTTCTTTATTGCCTGCACCGAGACGTTGTGCTTTTTGGCAATAGCCTCGGGGCTTAAAGTTTTTACGTCGGGGAGGATCTCTTCTGCAACAGCATCGCCTACCCACCCATACTCGGCTGGCGTTTTGCTGCTCTCAAGCGAAAGCTCGTCTGACTTTGATGCGTTTTTACGAGCGTGGAGCTTGTCTATAATGCCGGCCTTGCGCAGCATCTTGAATGCTAGGTTTTCGGGCGACAGCTCGCCACCTTGCTCGAGACCGGCGCGACGAAGTAGCGAAATCTTTTTCAGTAACGCTGCAACTTGCTCGCTGTCGCCGGAACGCAGCGCATCCTTGCTTCGTGTGAGTAAGTCGTTGAACTTTGATGCAACTGAGATATCGTTATTGCCAATAGCTTGCTTCTTGGGGATCGAAACCCAATCGTCGTTGAGTAGGGAATATATGCCGCTAGAGATATGCTTTTCGTTGGCGTTTTGGACATACAGCTCAACGTCATAGCCCTTGACCTTTATATCGTATAGGTTGTTATATTGATACTTCTTAGCATCAAACAGTTCTCTGAATACTGCCGATTTATCCGCTTGTGGCAAGTCTACCACTAGATGCAAGTCAATGTCAGACGTTGCAGTATAGGTGTAAGCCGCGTTCGACCCGGATATAGTAATGTCTTTAAGCTCGAGATCTGTTACCCCTAGAAACTGCTTAAAATCAGCAGCTATCTCAAGTAAGTGGTCACGGATCTCGGGCTTTAGCTTATGACCGGAAAAAAGCTTTGGATTTAACTCGTCGTTAAACTTTACTGCGTCTACTAAACGAAAAGTGTCAAGTTCATGGGTGTTCATAACACTTATTTAGCAGATTGAACCGTAGCTACACAGAGAACTCTTTATGGGCTCGGCGCTCGAGACCGAGAATCTTAGCTAGCTTACCGCCAGGCACACTCTTGGATTCAAAGAGCTTCTGCTGATAACCGCATACTATGATTTGCGCTGCTTCTACTAGCCCTAGCTTACGGTCAAATAGCTTTTTGATTGCTGGGATAAAACTCCCATATAAATCGCTGATAATCTGAGCACGCTTTTCTTCGGGACTCGAGATATAAAGTCCGCGGATCGCCGAAGCAGACATAACATCTTGGCCAGCGACTGTGAAATTTACAGTAGGGGCGATTTCAACGTATGCGTGCTTAGTAAGCGGCTGCAATTCAATCTTATCCGAAAACGGCTGCATAAAAGACGGCGATCCGTCTTTCTTCGTGAACGTAAACCGCTCAGCATCTTTCTCGGATACAGCAAACACTAGAGCAGTATTGTTGCTGTCAACGTGCGCAGTAATCTCGTCGGCTTTGTATGGATTCTTGACCTGAAAGATTTTGTTTGCTGGGATGCCCAACGCAACCATCATAGTCTTCTTTTCTTCAAACGAAAACGGGGACGTTAGTGGCGCCTGCGTGTTTGTGCTAGCAACGAAAACGTTGTCCTTCCCGTAACGGCGAACCAGGTAATCATAAGTGGCACGATGGCCTTTATGAAAGGGATGAAACCGTCCCGAGAATATTGCAATGGTTCTCATAAGTTTTCCAATAGCCAAATAAATGCCGGTGTCTCAAAGTTCATAACTACTTCGCCATTGCAGCCCATCATACCGCAAAGCTGCGTAGTAACGTAGTCTTCTTTTTTGGCCGATGGCTTATTGAACGCGTGAGTGTAGGTACTCTTTTCTTCGAGCATCATGCGAATGTCGAGCTCTTGAAGAGTGATACTTGTAA
>JBBAEA010000225.1:0-2635 GCA_041656175.1 Bradymonadales bacterium
GGCTCGCTTTCGCAGTGAGCATGTCCAAGCCAAGCTCGCTTGAGCTTGTGACATGCGAACAAGAAAAAAAACCGTAGGTTTTTCATGAGACTAGATTTGCGCAATCGAACGCAAGCCTGCGTGAGTACAGCGCAAATCGTAGTCGGAATTGTGGACAGACGCAAACCCAAGCGTAGCGAGGGGTTGCGGCGTAGGGGGAAACTTCCCCTTTGCGCTTAACTCTCACCAAATCGTCGGCTCTAAACACAAAAAACCCCGCAAACACAAAGTTCACGGGGTTTAAAAGAGCGGAGTGCTCGTTAATTACTTCTTCTCGACTTCGGCTAATGCAGCGTCGATTGCGCTCTTGAAGCTCGTGATGGGTTGTGCGCCCACCAAGAGTTTGCCGTTAATAATGAAGGAGGGCGTGCCGCTAATTCCAGCTTTGCCAGCTTCTTCGGCGTTGGCTTCGACGATGGCAGCAAAGGCATTGTTGTCCATGTCTTCGGCGAACTTCTTCATGTCAAGCCCAATTTGCTCTGCGAAAGCATTGAGGTTTTCGCGATCGAGCTTGTCCTGGTTCTCAAAGAGTAGCTTGTGCATTTCCCAGAATTTGCCTTGAGCGTTGGCAGCCATGGACGCTTCGGCGGCGCCTTTCGCGTTATTGTGGAAGGGAAGCGGCAAGTGCTTGAAGGCGATTTTGATTTTGCCGTCGTAATCTTTGAGCAATTGCTCGAGGGTTGGCTCTACGCGGGAGCAGAATGGGCACTGGAACTCGCTGTACTGCACAATAACGACGGGTGCGTCGGCAGCGCCTTTGAAGGGGGCGCCATCAACATTGATGGGAATGGCGACCGTATCAAGCTCGGGGGCTGCGGCGGGTTTCGGTGCAGCTACGGGCTCGGCTTTGGCGGCTTCTTCGTAGATTTTGTCGGCGCTAATGCCTTTTTTGATCAACTCTTCGGCGAAAGCGATTTCTTTGTCGAGTGCAGCTTGGAATGCGGGCAGGGGTTGTGCACCGCTGAAGCGTGTACCGTTTAAGAAGAAGTGCGGTGTACCGCGAACACTGGCCTTGGCGCCTTCGGCGAGGTCGGCATCTACGAGTTTGGTGGTCTCTTCGCTATCCATGTCGGCGACGAACTTGGCTTCATCGAGTCCCAGTTCTTTGGCGTGGGCGATGAGTTTTTCGCGGCTTAGGTCGCCTCGGTTGGCGAATACGAGATCGTTGTATTCCCAGAATTTGCCTTGGAACGCGGCAGCTTGTGCGGCTTTATGAGCCAATTTGGCTTTTTTGTGGAAATTAAGTGGGTTGTGTTTGAAGACAACTTTGACCTTGCCGGGGTTCTTCTCGACAAGTTCTTTGATGGTGTTGTTCGCGCGTGCGCAGAACGGGCACTCATAGTCGGTGAACTCAATGAGGGTAACAGGCGCGTTGGCATCACCGAGAACTGGCGAATTGGCTAGGTCAACCAATACGCGACCAGCAGGTTCCTCGGGGGCGGCCGCTTTTGGTGGCGCTGCTTTTGGAGCATTGCGTACGAGGTCATGATAGAGTGCCTCACCGCTAAGGCTTTTAGCCGCTGCTACTTCGTCGGCTCGCTTGATTTCGGCGTCGATTGCCTTTTTGAAGGCATCGATGGGTTGGGCACCAACGAGCTTAACGCCGTTGATCAAAAACGACGGGGTTCCGCTGATATCATAACGAGCGGCAGAAGCCATACCATCGGCGATAACCTTGTCTAGGCCAGGATCTTTCATGTCTTCTTCGAACTTCGCGACGTCAAGACCGAGTTTAGCAGCCAATTCTTTGTACAAGCTATCACTGAGTTTTTTGTTGTTGTCGAATACCTCTTTGTGCATTTCCCAGAATTTGCCTTGCTTATGGGCGGCTAATGCGGCCTTGGCAGCAGGCTTTGCGTTCGCGTGGGAATCTAGGGGATAGTTTACAAAGACTACGCGAACATCATCGGGATAATCCTTGAGTATTTGATCGACTGTAGGCTCAACGCGCGAGCAGAACGGGCACTCGAAATCACTGTATTGCACTAAGGTGACCTTAGCTTTGGGGTTACCTTTCATGGGAAGGGCGCCGACATTCAACTCAAAGGGTAGTGTGTTATCCACGGGAACGACAGCAGCACCATCAGCGGCATCACCTAACGCAGCTACAACACCGGTAGTTTCAGGAGTCTCTTTCTTCTCCTTAACTTTGCAACCAACCATGGAAAGCGTCGCAACAGCCAAAAAAGCAACTGCCAATTGGCGCTTGCGCGTCTTTAAAAGTGCTGACTTCTTCATAGAATCTACTAAATTCATTACTTAACTCCTATCATTAATGATCGGCTTGAAATTTAGGAAAAGCCGAGACTCTCACTAAGGGAAATCGCTTGCCCAAAGCAAAGCGTGTAGAAATATACACAAGTTCTTTGAATAGGCAAGCAATTATTTCGTCTATTACGCGTAAGCTGTGAATTTAACACGCAATGACCCTTCTCGCATCTTTATGGGGGGAAGTTTCCCCCTACGCCGCAACCCCGCGCTGTGCGCGGGGTTGCGTCATCCCACAATTCCGACTACGATTTGCGCTGCACTCACGCAGGCTTGCGTTCGATTGCGCAAATCTAGTCTCATGAAAAACCTACGGTTTTTTTTCTTG
>JBBAEA010000226.1:0-2598 GCA_041656175.1 Bradymonadales bacterium
ACCTATTACACAGGGGAAAGCCTTGAGGATTGGCAAAGAGAGGTTAACGCCGCATATGACGCAATGTGGGAGGATTTAGACAAGATCCACCTTGCTCAATACGGGTTTGACAACACCCTCTGGTCGTCCGTGTTGTCTCGGGATAAGTATAAAGACGCCGTGGATCACCTCAAAGATATCGCAAGCCAAGGAAACCTCACATCGGCGGGGTTTAAGAGGCTATTTGAGGGTAAAGACACTGTTGCGTCGCCGCTAATTGACTATCTGGAGAAGCTGGGGCTATTCTCGTGGGAGAGCGCCCAAAGCGTTGATTCTCTTGTCGAGTCTGTCAGGCAGCTTGGGCAACAGAACCAATTCCTTGTCATGTCCACCTCGCACACTCAGATATTAAAAGAGCTGGGTGGGGGTTACGACGCACTAAAAAAAAGCTTAGAGGACATATCTAGTGTAGGCGTTGTTTCGGCGGAAAACCTCAAGGATGTTCTCGAAACCTTTCCTCACCTGAAGGAAAAGTATTTTGACTGGAGCGACCAAGGACTGGTTTTAAAAGACCAGTTCGCCGATATGGATTTATGGGCAATATTGGGCGACTATACAAGCGATTTTTTACGACCCTATGTGGACGATGTCCAGCGCGCTAAAACAAGGGTAGATGCGCTAACAGCGGGGATGGCGGGGCTCACCGAGGGAACTGAGGAGTACGAGATCGCCGCGGGGGCGCTTGAGGTTGCCACAGAACAGCTGTCTAAGGCCGAGGAAAACCTAAACAATGCGATTACGAGCTCAGCTATAAACGACAGAGCCGATAGGATAAAAGAGCAGGTGGATGCGCGGAACAAAGAGGTAGACGCGCTAAAGGACAGCCTTAATGCTTACAAAGATATGGTTGATATCCGGAAGGACTTGCTTAAAACCTATAAGGATGAGCTTAGCTATCAAAAGCAGCTGGAACAAAAGCAAAAAAGCGTTGCCGATTTGCAGACAAGGCTGAGGTTGGCTCAGATGGACACCTCTGCGTCGGGGCAGGCTCGGGCAAGAGAGCTTGCGGCAGAGCTGGAAAGGGCGCAGGAGGAACTGGATGATTTTAACTTGGAGCGCGCTGTAGAGGTTTTATCCAAGGAGCTTGACAACGCATATAGCGAGTACGATAAATCAATCAAAGAGCAAACGGCCGCTATTGTGAAGGCCATTGACAGGCTGGGGGCGGACTATAGAGATGACACAGACAAAATAAAGAGCGATGCCGAGCAAAACGCGAAGGATTATACCGAGCAAAAAAGGCAGGAGTATACGGACGACCTTTTGGACGCGAGAGCCGCGCAAGCTAAGGCGCAAGAGACGTATGACAACGCAAAGGCCGCGCAGGAGGCCAAGAGCAACCCACAGACCGAGAATGCCCTTGTCGTGGCTAAAGAGGCTTTAGATAAAGCGAACGCTGCGGTGGAAGATCTTGAATACAAATTAGAGAACCTTCCTGTTTACCACACAGGTGGTGTTGTTGGTGGCAAGACCGGCAGCGAGGTTATTATAAAGGCGCTCGCGGGCGAGGTGGTTTTACCCCTGCAGAGCGTTAGGGGAATAGCCCAAAGGCTCGCGCCGAATATGATGCATGGCGGCGACAGCAGAAAGGACGTTCATTACAACGCGCCCATAGTGTCGATAAAGTGCGACAGCGTATCAAGCGAGGCGCTCCCCGGGCTAAAATCCATTCTCAACGAGGCCGCAAACAGGATAAAGGCAGAAATAGACGGAGCCTTTGGCCGAACGGGCTATAAGAGAGCGGAGTCCAAACTCCCAATCTAACAAGGCAGACGCCTGTTGTCTTTACAAAGGAGGTTATATTGTTTAGCGCAACTTATTTTACATATGGCGGTGTTTATTCTAAGCACATGGGGCTACTCATTGCCTCCTTTGATGCTGAAAATATAGAAACCACACCTGTGTTTTCCCCTGTTTTCCAAACGCCGAAGTCCGCGCGCGCGCGCGCGTTCTCTCACGGCGGAGTTAAGTACGAAGCCCCTCCCCAATATCAGTTCACCATTCTCTCAGAGCAACACATTTCGGCTGATGCGCGGAGGGAGATTTTGTCGTGGCTCGTGGGCAGGGGGGAATTTCAGTCGCTTTATTTACATCAGGCGCAATTCGAAAACATAGAGTACCGATGTGTCTTTACGGACACAAGTATAGTGTATGCTGGCGGTCAGTGCCGCGGGTTTACGGTCACGGCGATGTTTGATTCACAATTTTGTTACGGAGAGCCTTATAAAAAAACTTTTACGGGTGACGGGACGCAGTATGAGGAGATAACTGTTGTAAACCACTCCGACACGATAGATGGCTATGTTTACCCCGTGGTTACGATTAGTCCAAGCGGCTTTTTTGCAGACGGAACCGACGACGAAGGCAACGATATTTATAAGGAAATAAGCATTAAAAACAAAAGCGATCCTGCGGGCGGGAACAGGGCGTTTGAAATTTCAGGGCTATTGCCCGACCTAATACAGCCCGACGAGGAGCTTTATGTGGATAACGAGCTGCGTATAATCACCAAAAGAAGGGTGGGCGAAACAGCAACAAATCCGATAGGCAACGCCCTGG
>JBBAEA010000227.1:0-2578 GCA_041656175.1 Bradymonadales bacterium
TCTTTGCCGAGCGCTTGGAGACGCCCGAATTTAATGCTAGCATGCGCCAAACGCTTATCGATTGTGCGCTTTTTGACTGGTCTGTCATTTCGCCCGCTATTTTTGGCGCCATGTTCCAAGGGGTCTTGGATCCCGAAGTGCGACGCAACTTTGGCGCGCACTACACGAGCGAGGAAAACATCCTCAAGCTCATCAATCCCCTTTTCATGGATGAGCTCTGGCAGCAGTTTGATAAGGTTAAGGCCGATCCTCGGCTTTTAGAGGACTTGCACCAGCATATCGCAAGCCTACGCCTGCTCGATCCCGCCTGCGGTTGCGGCAATTTCTTGATCATCGCCTACCGAGAGCTGCGCAAGCTCGAACACGCTATCATCAAAATGAAGCGCCACAGCAGACAGCGCGTTCTTGACGCCGCCTTTGTTTCGCGGCTGCGAGTCGATCAGTTCTACGGCATCGAAATCGAAGAATTCCCCTGCCAAATTGCAAACGTCGCGCTATGGCTCATGGATCACCTCATGAATTTGGAGCTTAGCGAAATCTTGGGCCACAGCTATGCGCGGCTGCCGCTTACAGGTGGCGCACATATTGTTCACGGCAATGCGCTGCAAATCGACTGGCAAACGCTGCTTGGCGACAAAAAGGACACAAAATTCGATTATATTATTGGGAATCCGCCGTTTGTGGGCGCTCGCATGATGTTGGCCGAACAAAAATCAGAACTATTCTCGCTGTTTGAGGGCGTAAAAAATGCGGGAAACTTGGACTATGTGTGCTGCTGGCTAAAAAAGGCCGCTGACCTCCTGCAAAATACAAAGACGAGGGCGGCATTTGTAGCCACAAACTCTATTGCTCAAGGCGAGCAAGCAGCTATTCTATGGGAGCATCTTTTTGCAAAGGGCATTTTTATAGACTTTGCCTATCGCAGCTTTAAATGGAGCAACGAGGCTAAGGGCAAGGCTGCTGTTCACTGCGTCATTGTAGGCTATAGTCAGCAGGCCATAAACAAGGCAAAATTCCTCTTCGATGAAGCGGGCAATCGCAATGAAGTTCAGCAAATCAATGGCTATCTGATCGATGCCCCTCTGATCACTGTGAGCAGTCGCAACAAAGCACTCTGTGATGTGCCTAGCATGGGGATAGGCAACAAACCCATAGATAACGGCAACTATTTGTTTAAAGAGCTGGAAATGCTTGAATTTATTAAGACAGAGCCTGAATCAGCGGCTTTTTTTCGACCTTGGGTCGGAGCCTATGAGTTTATTAACAGAGTCCCCCGATACTGTCTTTGGTTAGGAGATTGCACGCCAAAGCAGTTGCGTCAAATGCCTGAGTGCCTTAAGCGCGTGGAGGCTGTTCGCAACTTTCGTCTGGCGAGCAAAAGCCTTGGCACAAGAAAAATAGCGCAAAGCCCGACCCGTTTTCATGTCGAAAATATGCCCACCTCAGACTATATTATTGTGCCTCGTGTTTCCTCCGAAAATCGACACTATATCCCGATTGGTTTCATGCACTCCAACGTCATCGCTTCGGATGCTGTCCTCATCATTCCCAATGCCACGCTTTACCACTTCGGGATTCTGACATCCTCCGTACACATGGCGTGGATGCGCACTGTTTGCGGGCGCTTAGAGATGCGTTACCGCTACTCCAAAGACATCGTTTACAACAATTTCCCTTGGCCCGAGTTGAGCGCCGCACATGAAAACAAAGTCTCTGCACTTGCCCAAAAAATCCTCGATACCAGAGCGCGTTACCCCGAATCATCGCTGGCCGATCTTTACGATTCAAACGCCATGCCTGCTGATTTGCTCAAGGCGCACGAAGCCCTCAATAAAGCGGTGTTTAAGCTCTACGGCTTCAATCTTAAGGCTAGCGAAGCGGAGATCGTTGCTTCGTTGATGCGGCGTTATGCGGAATTGAGCGCTGCATGAAGGGGTAGCGCGGGATCGCTGGGCAAAAGGCGCAATGAGCGAATAAGATGCAAAGGTTGAGCGAAATAGCGGGATTTCGACAAGGAAGTCGAAATCGAACGCCGATAGACGACCCGTAGGGCTACATGCCATGGACGGCATGCATTCAAAACTTTGCAGCTTATATTCGCGAAACTCCCGAATTTTGCGAGGAAGCCCGTGCGTAGGGGGAGACTTCCCAGTTTTCTTTGCCATTTTGGCCTATTTCGTCGTCGACTTCGTCGTTTGGCGCGGTCACGACCTCTAGGTCGCTCCCTTGCCGCACTCCTTGTCTCCTAGAACTAGGCTCAAAATGGCAAAGAAAAGCGTGTTTTTGTTTTCTTATGTTCCTCTTATTTTCTACTTTTTTCAAGAACTAGGCTAAAAATGCATCGTTATTTCTTTGAAACTGGAATCCGTTGATTTTTGACTACGTTCAAGCAAGCCAAGATAGCTTTCCACACTTTTCCCTAGCAACTATTTTGGGAATTTTCACGTTGTTAAGAGCTTTCCAAGGCGACTGCAAAAGCTCTGTTTCGGCAAAAACTGGACGGGGCGTCGCGGGGTGTCCCCGCGGAGATACCGTCTTGATTGTCAAGACAAAAACTAAAAAATAACGTTTGCAAGCG
>JBBAEA010000228.1:0-2542 GCA_041656175.1 Bradymonadales bacterium
CGAAAAACACGAAAACACACGAAAAGTTCTTTTTTATTTTATAGAACCAGCTTGATTCGATAAAATCTTACGTGCCTTTTGTGCCTTTCGTGTCTTTAAATTTTGAACCACGAAAAACACGAAAATACACGAAAAGTTCTTTTATATTCTTACAGAACCAGCTTGATTAGTTATAGACTTTCGAGCCTTTCGTGTTTTTCGTGGTAAAAAAGCTTTAGTGCCTTTCGTGTTTTTCGTGGTAAAAAAAAGCTTTAGTGCCTTTCGTGTTTTTCGTGGTAAAAAAAGACGTTTTAGTCGCCTTTGTCTTCGCGCTCGGCCAGCTTCGCTTCTAAGCTCTTTGCAAGTAGCTGCCCATGAGAGACGTACCAATTACCCTTTATGCGAACGACATTGCTAACATAATACTGCGACGTTAAATTGTCATCAAAAAGCAAAACCACAGAATCGTCTTCAATAGAACCCAAGACTGTTCGAATGTTTTTAGGGTAACGAGGAGATATAACGCTTTTAATGCGTCTTAGGACGTGGTGCTTTGACTCAATGGGGTAACGCCACCAGTAGCGGCAAAAATCTTTAAAACTGAGCGTGTTGAACGCTACGCCCATATCAACGGGGGAGTCTGCACTAAAGTCTGGGCTCTTCATCGGAGTGCTCGAGAGCGGTTGCGACAAGTATCTATAGGCGGCAATGAACTCGTTCGCGCGAAGAGCAGCGACGTAATTGCTCAACGCAGAGATGGGGGTAGCCTGTTTAAGGGCTCTAATCGATTGGTAGCCCCTAAAGAATAAAACAAGGGATACGACAAACAAGAGAGTAGAAATAGCGAGCAGCACTGGCGCTAAAGCGCCGACGAGATTTAGCGCAAAAAACGAGGCTAAGGCTAAGAACGATGCGCCTAAAATCAATCTAGGCGCCGCTGCAAGATAAAAATTAAACGCCTTCACTTCGTGTTTTGAGGCCGCTTCTAGCAGTATGTCGACGGGGTATTTATCTTCAAACAGAGAGCTCGTAACTGGGCGCGATTCAGCTGCGTTTGACTGGGATTTATTCTGTCTACGCGGCGCATGGATATACTCCGCTCCCTCTTCAAGATTCTCTGGCGCAGTGACGTTATGGCCAGCATCGCTAAAATCCAGCGCAATCTCAGATACTACGCGCAAACTGGCTCCCTTGCCAGAACTCTCGTGTTTTTCGGACATCCTGCGTTCTTCCAAAGAAAGACCTGCTTCCAAAGAAAGACCTGCGTCCACAGAGCTGACTCGCGAAAGCCTACTAAAGGATATCTCCGCTTGACCTAGCCCAGCGTTGGGATCATTGCGCTCATTGAGAATGTCTATGGCCGATGCAGGCCGCGTATGGACTTGCAAACTGGGCTGCTCGTCAATACTCCTGATCTGCGTTCGCGCCTCGCTGAAAGAGTCGCTAAGATGAAATCCTTCAAGCAACTCGCTGGGCGGGTTTAAACCTTGCAACGTTCCCAAATCGCGTGTTTTTGCTTGATGGCGCTCGCTTTTTAACGACTCTTGTTCCTCTAACTGATCCTGCTTGACCATCGTTTGTATGGGAGCAAAAAGCAGCTCAGGATTTGGGGTTATGGAACGCGTTTTTGCTCTTAAGGGGCGCTCCAGAGTGGCTGCTTCGGTGATAACATGCTGCATATTACCAGTTGTGGGGCGCAAGAGTTTGGCCGAAGTCTTGATAGGCGCAAAAGCGCCCGAATCATGAATACTTTCCGACAAATGAGAAACAACGCCCGCAGCACGAACCGCTTCGTTCACTCCTTGTTGGCCGAAGCGACTTGGAAAGTTGAAGGCATCCGCGGATTCGCGCCGTCGATGCGGTTTAACATAAGCGCCCATACCAGGTTCCATAATATCGCTATCGCTGGCGAGTGGTTTGAAGGACTCGTTGAGTACACCAGTTGAGAGACTGGGAAAGGGCACGTTGTTGTCTTTGAGTTCAGCCGATGAAAAACGGCGCAAGAGCCCAGAATAACTCGTTTCGTCGCCAGCAGCCTCCGCTGTTGCCTGCCGCCGATCTTGAAGAAGCGCCGCTTGAAAGCGAGCAATACCGCGCAGAACCTCGCGATAATATTGCGCGTCATCCTCAGAAAGATTTTCTAGTTGGCGTAAATATTGCTCGTAATCCTTGGTCGTTGCATCGACTAAATCCGTAGAAAGGCCATTGCAAAAGGCACGAAAAACCTCCTCCGTGCGTAAACTAGTCAAACTCGTGCTTAAGGCGTGATCGCGGACAAAACACTGAAACTCTATAACGAGTGATTCCAAAGATGATTTTAGACGCATTCCTAATCCTACCAAACGCTCCCCCCGCGCCTACAATACGCGTTCTTGCGAAAAACACAAAAATACAACTAAGCAAAACTCTGATTCATTGGGGCTACCGCCCCAAACCCCGTCTAAGGGGCCGAAACGAGTAAAACTAAGTGTTTTACGAGTTGATGGCCCGCTTTCGCAGTGAGCATGTCCAAGCCAAGCTCGCTTGAGCTTGTGACATGCGAACAAGAAAAAAAACCGTAGGT
>JBBAEA010000229.1:0-2536 GCA_041656175.1 Bradymonadales bacterium
CGGCAGCCGGACTTTTATTCCTCATAAAAAATTATCATTTTTGCATATATAAAACTCCTCGAAAGCGAAAACGTCTTCGAGGAGTTTTATACTAAACACTAATTAAACAGTAGATATAATCCAACGTCTTGCGGTGATGCTTTTAATGGTCTGCTCTGTTAGCGAGCATATTGTATCGCAGAGTCTATTAATGACTTTATTCAGATTGGGGAAGATTTCGTTGCGAAAGCCGCGTTTACGGCATTCTTTCCAGATTTGTTCTATCGGATTCATTTCAGGCGTTGCAGGCGGGAGAAAGAACAGTTCTATGTTGTCGGGCGTCTTTAAGTTTTTTGCCCTATGCCAGGAAGCTCCGTCCGTTACCATGAGTATATAGTCGTTAGGGAATGCAGTGGACAACTCTTGCAGAAAGACGTTCATGCAGTCGGTATTGCAATAAGGCAGTATTACAAAACATGACTTTCCAGTCGCGGGTTCTACAGCCCCATAAGCGTAGCGATACTCTCTTATGTGATGACATGGGGTAACAGGACGCATTCCCTTGCGGCACCAACAGTATTTTGGTTTATTTATTCTGCCGAATCCCGCTTCGTCCTGAAACATGAGACGAATTTGGCCCTTGGATTGTGGATAACTCTTTTTCAGGGCAGCCACTCGAAAGTTAATTTTTTTGAGGCTTCAATTGCCTCATCGTCTGCCTTGTTCGGATGTTTGCTTCGCGGCATCACCTTTCGCCATCCGTGTCGTTTGAGAACATAATATATCTGGCTTCCGCCGATAGTATGGCCGATAGCCTTTTCATAGCAGTTTTTAATTTCTCCAACTTCAATGATTTGGCCTTGCTCCGCGCGCTCTTTGAATTTGGCTAAAATTGTCGCCTCTTCACTAAAACTCAAAGTAGTGGGACGACCGCTACGCGGCTTAGGCAAAAGGGCTTGGATTCCGCCTTTAGCATAATTCGATACCCAGCGGCTGACCATGTCCGACGATGTTTCCAATTGCTCGGCAATCTCTTGATTGCTTTTTCCGGCGCTACGCAATTGTACCGCCCTCAAACGCTTATCAACCTGTTTGTTCTGCGTGTTCTTACGTTCGTTTCCCACGCGCTCATCTATTTCAATTTTATACGTCTTTGGCATTTTACACCTCTAACATATATTATATCATCTTTTTACATGTTTGTCGATTGTATTTATGGTGTTTAGTATGACACAAAAAAATCACAGCGGCAGAGTTTTTTCTCTGCCGCTGTGATTTTTGATTATGCTTTAATTGTGATCTATGTGGGCAATCGCCTTGTTTTCCGCTTGGGAGAGATCTTGAACACTCTCGGTCATCGCTTGGAATTACACGGGCAACAAGCTTTTTCCGTCACTCGGGGAAAGCCCATTTGAAAGCGGTTTCGATGTCGGGCAGAGGCTCCTTGCACTTCCAGCCGAACAGGCCTTTGACGACGTTCTTTGCGGCATACGCTTCGAGGCTTGGGCTTGGGTGCTTGGCGGCGATGCTCTTTAGCGCCTCGCTTAGTTTTTCGTATTCCTTTTTTTCGTATTTTTGGACGGCGTTGGCGTACATCTTTCGGAAATTGTCCTGCTTGCGCTTGAGCTTTTTTTGCGCTTCCTCCGCCTCTTTTTTGCTCCGCGCCGCCTTGACCTCGTCCATGTGCGGCAGGATTTGTGCGGAGTATTTATTATAGAGATCCTTTACAAGGTTGCCTGCGATTTTTTGGTTCTCTCCGTAGCCGTGAATGTATACATCCCCATCCTCATGATCCCATATTTCGAGGTCATACTGCATAAACGAATCATAAATATACGCAAGATAAAGGGCATCCGGTTCGAAATCCTTGTACACCCATTCAGTGAGGGCTTCCCGCGCTCTGTCATCGTAGCCGTAGTTTTCGGGCCTGTCGGGATAGGGCGGAAACTCTACCGCGCTCATTGGCGAACGCTTGCCCGACATATAGTTGTCGAGGAAACGCTTGCCCTCCGCTTGGCTCCTTTGGGATGCCGAATCGTAAGCCCTCATTGCCTTGTCATACGCCTTCTCGGCGGCGAGAGCCTTGGGAAACGTCTCGAAAGCGTTCCTGAGAAGAAGCTTTGCGAAGGGCATACCTCCCGTAAAATTCAAGCCGGTGAGCTTGCTCAATCTGTCGTTGAGCAGCTCTTTCAGAGGGGTATAATACTTTTCGAAAGTCTTTTCATCGCCGGACTGGAGAGCCGAAAGAGGTGAATAAAGTTCGGATAGATTGTACCATTCATAACAATCGGTATCTCCGTAATCGCCCGTCTTTTTGGCGCGCTGCCAAGCATGTATCCTCGCCTCATCTACGAAAGGGCTGTCGGGGTGCAGTTCCACAAGCTTGGAGAAAGTCTTGTAAGCGAGATCCGTTTCGCCGCGCTTGAGCAGCGAGCAATACCTCGTAAAGAGCTTTTCGGCAGGATCGTCGCCGCTGACCACCACGTTTTGCGCCGTCACGTTTGTCACCGAGTGGTAGTTGGTTGTGCTGTTGAAAATGTTGACGGCTTTTTCCACG
>JBBAEA010000230.1:0-2521 GCA_041656175.1 Bradymonadales bacterium
CGCCGAAGTTGAGCCGCCACGTCGCTCCAAAGCAGGGGCGAGCGGAAACCGGGTACGTATCGGCTCGAGTGTAGTAAGCAACGCTGGCGACGAGGCCGACTTGGTCGTAGCCTTTAACGAGCAAGTGTTATATAGCCGAATCGATGTGGGAGCGCTAAAGCGAGGAACGCGTGTTTTTATCGAAGAGAAGTGGGCAAAAGACCCCAAAGAACAAACAAGAGCCGAGTTTGCGGCTGCTATGGCGGATTTTGAAGAGCGCGGATACGTCATCACCCCTATCCCCATGGAATCTGAAACCCTAAAATATGTCGATGAACCAAGACATGGGAAGAACATATGGGCACTTGGCATGCTTTGTGCTATTTACAACAGAGACATCGAACTGGCCAAACTCGAAATAGAGCGCCGCTTTGCGAAAAAATCCAAGAAAGTTATTAGCAATAATCACAATTTGCTCAACGCTGGCTATGAGTGGGCCAAGAAAAACATTGACCTACGCTTTGAAATCCCCGCCATTAACGACAATATAGAGAAAATCGTTGTTAACGGCAACCAAGCCGTTGCTCTAGGAATTTTAGCCGCTGGCTTTGAGCTATGCTCCATCTACCCCATTACGCCCGCGACTTCGGTTTCCCACTACTTGGCCTCTGCCCTCCCGAAGGCTGGTGGTTTGTTGCACCAAGCCGAAGACGAAATTGCCGCCATCGGCTTTGCGATAGGCGCGAGCTACGCGGGAAAGACAGCTGTAACCATTACGTCAGGACCAGGCTTTGCGCTAAAGACGGAGTTTTTAGGGCTAGCTGTTATGGGAGAACTCCCCCTTGTGATTGTTGACGTACAACGCGGTGGCCCCTCCACGGGGCTTCCTACACGCGTTGAACAAAGTGATCTGCTCAGCGCGTTGTACGCCCAACCCGGTGATGCGCCTAAAGTCATACTTGCACCTTCTACACACGAAGAGTGCTTCCACTTTATGGTTACCGCTCGAAAGCTCGCCGAAACGTTCAGAACACCCGTCATTGTGCTCACAGACGCAAACCTTGCCACAGGTCAACAGCCCATTGCGCGCCCCAAGGTAAAGGAGAGCTGGCTATCGCCTCCCATCGATCAGTCCGACTGGGACACGAGTGTGGCGCCATACGACTGGGATCCCCAAACGGGCTTATCCCAGCGTCCAATACCTGGACAGCGTTATGGAAATTACGTTTTAACGGGGCTTGCCCACAACCGTAATTCGCGCGTAGCCTACGAATCCCAAAGCAACCAAGATGCGATGGCGGCGCGAAGTCTAAAACTAACGACCTTACAAAAAACGCTCAACGCCCCTATCGTTTACGGCGATGAGGACGGTGGCGAATTGCTCGTTGTGGCTTGGGGCTCAACGCGGGGGGCTACAGAAGAAGCGGTTAAGCGCTTGCGTGAACGCGGAAAGTCCGTCTCTTGCGTCTTTTTGCGCTTTCTTTCGCCCTTAGAGCCAGGTTTACGCGAAATTTTTAATAAGTTTAAACGCGTAATGACCATCGAAATTAATTATTCTGACCCACCCAGCCCAGAGTTCGCGCAAAGCCGACGCTACGCCCAACTAGCCACTATTTTACGCGCTCATACATTGTACGACGTCGATTGTTGGTCACGTGTACCTGGAATCCCACTGAGCCCCAAAACGATAGAACTTGTCATCGAGGAACGCTTGGCAAGCAAAGACAGCAAAATCGGCGAGTAGCTATGGTTAAGCAACTATTCTTTTACGGTGGTTCGTTTAATCCACCACATATTTCACACGTTTTTGCAGCCAACTATCTCACAAGTATTTTTCCTGATGCTCTCACCTTGGTTGCGCCCATACTTCGTCACGCCTACCATAAAAAGCTCCCCTGCTTCGAGACTCGCTACCAGCTTCTAAAACTCGCCTTCCAAGACATGCCGCGAGTCACGATTTCGCGCATCGAGCAAGAGCTCAACTTACCCAACAGCCGCACTATAGCCTGTATCCACGAGCTAAAAATACGCTATCCAGGCGCTAAAATCTACATCGTCATCGGCTCTGACCTCGTCGTCGATCTCCCCAACTGGAAAAACGCAGATGAGCTACACGAACATGCTGAGTTCTTCGTATTTCCTCGTCCAGGCTACCCTTACGAATCACCTCTTCAAACGCCAGAGCTAGTCGACGTTTCATCAAGCATGCTCAGAGAACGGATCGCTAGCGGACAAATAGAGCTTTGTCGCGGTCTTATCCCGAAACGCGTACTCGACTACATCGTTGAGCACGGCTTATACAGTTGAACCAGCATCACTAAACTTCAGAATTGCCCGTAGCAAGTACAAAGCAAAAAGCCCAAGATTAGCGCGCTCTGCAAGCAGTATTGAGGTAGGGCAGCCGCAAAATCATGTTTCGCCAAAAACTGGACGGGGCGTCGCGGGGTGTCCCCGCGGAGGGGGAGCCGAAACGAGCAAAACTAAGTGTTTTGCGAGTTGATGGCTCAATGAGACTAGATTTGCGCAATCGAACGCAAGCCTG
>JBBAEA010000231.1:0-2514 GCA_041656175.1 Bradymonadales bacterium
AATGAGTGCGCTGCGCTCCCAGCTCTCTTTTGTTAGCAAGCAATGGAGAAAGTCCTGATGCTCTTTGTCCAATGCGTTCAAGGGCGTATCTGATGCAGTGCTAGCCGCCGTCACGTCAGCTTCAACGGGTTCTTCTATAGGCACAAAAACCGTTTCTAGAATTTCTTGTACTTGGCGCGTCTCCTCCATGCAACTCTCGATCAACGCATCGTTTAGGCGCAAATCCTGCGATTTTGAGGCGAGCGCTGGGGGAGCGGGTAGTAATAATAAGGAATCGGTGGGCTTTTCAGGGGCCACAAATACGGTTACTAGCCCATCCCCATCTTGCGCTGTTTCCTGCAAGCGGCGCTCGTACAACGCATCGTTTGAGCGCCCGTCCATCGACTGTGAAGCCATAGGCGTTGGGGGGACTAAAAACTGAAACGTCGTATCTCCTAGTGTCACGATTAAGGGCTCGTTACTTGCCTCCAAAGCGCGGACATCGAACTTTACTTGCTTGGCATCCATGCCAAGACGCCTGTAACGTCGTCTCAAATGTTTCTGATCTTCCTTGCTAACGTTTCTGCTTTCACAGGCCTCGAAGAGCAAAGCGCTAAAAATGGCCTTTTTTTGAGTTTCGCTAGCCTTAAACGACTCTAGCTCGATCATGGCGGCCTGCTCTGGGTAGCGCAAACACCACTGAAAAAACGCCAATACCGCAGTTCGCTCTTCCCAACTTAAATCAGGATTTCCATAGATTAGGCGTTGAAGCGTCGCCTTAACGACGGGCTCAAGGGTCTCATCGGCTCTTACAACGATGGCAGCGTGATGAACTAAGATGCAATGTGCCCAATATCGACTGCTGGGGTAAAAATACTCGCCATAACCTTCTGGGAAGATAATGACTTCGTCATTTAACTTGGGGTCTATCCCATGGAATCGATGATCGGGAATGATGCCAAAACCCATTTTTTCAGCGAAAACGGCAATTTTAATCGACTCCTTTCTGTCTTTTGCTAAAGGCGGATTTATGCCAAAGTGCGCAAAGATCGCCTCTACGGTCATAGCGCACACGCCGTCTTCACACATTCGCTCAAGCTCGGAGACGCCTTTACGGGCTGCTGGCGAATCATAGATTAGAGCATCTGGTAATAACGCCAAGACAGAGAATGACTTAGGATCAACAGACTTGGTAAAATACCTGCTATCATGCTCAATGCGCACTATCACTCTTTCATAGTCCACGAGTTCCAATGCACATTTCTTGGCTAAGTCATCCAATTCTTCCAGCGCTTTCGTTCGAACATAGGGGAGATTGTGCGTCAATCTAAGCCACATAGGCGCGAAGTGAAGTAGAGCCATTTTGATCTCGCGAGACCCGGAGTTGTATTCAATATGCAAACCCTTTGGTTCAAGATCAACCAAGATCCCTTCTCCATACTTCTGCTCATAACGATAGGAAAATAATTCCTTGAACTCTTTATAACAATACGAGGGTGTCCTTAAACCAAATTCTGGGTGTAAATATAACCACTCAAGAGCGATGTCATAAGGGAGCGGCCGTAATTCCGTGGCGTATCTTGACAAGATAAAAATAAAGGCTTCGGAACATTTTTTGCAGTAAGTACTCAGGTAGTTAGGAAATTCAGTATTGCTCTGGTAAAGCATCCATTCCGTAGCAAGTATTTTAATGGGATAACTGAAATAATTTTCAAAACGCGAAGCGTAAATCTTTAGAAGCCGAAGAATCTCCTGAACAATGGTAGCTCTTTCGCTTGCCGTAACAGCCTCCCTTTGCGCATCAACACATAACCTATGCTCTAGCCCGCTTAAAAACAAAAGCACACAAGCAATATCGGCATCAGGATCTGAGCGCCCGCCAGCTAACCATTTAAGATAGAGACCGCGGCTTTCGGCCGACATACAAACATAGCTCCAACCAAAGTAGCCGTTATAATCATTCGGCGTCTCAGACTCTATCACTGGAAGCTTCCTATCAATCACACTTCCATGCACGCCCCAGCCGCCAAACATTATCGGCTTCTTGCTAACATAAATCATGCCCCCTTTAATCTTGTATCCACGTATCGTAACTCTCTGTCCCGCGCTATACCACATCGCTTACCACCATCAATTTCATGTTCATTAGCCCTCGCGGCGAAGGGAAACCTTGCCCTTCTTAAGCAAAATCCAAACGCATATTAACACAGAAAAATCGCTACTTTGCATTCCACACCATATGGAACAATCGCTGTCACAAACGCGACGAAAACTCGAAGGCTTACAAGGCTGCGGTTTTTTAGGAACACTCGGATTAAGCTAGCCTTTTTCATGGTGGGGGAAGTTTCCCCCTACGTGTCAACCCCGCGCTGTGCGCTGGTTTGCCACTACCCCCTTGTAAGTAATCCATTGCTATGTTTAGCTAGCATAGCACGAAGTGCGGTGAGCGTTTCTACCCCCTTGGGCTTAAAAGCCTGTCATGGAGATCACCCCCCGCACTTCAACCTTATGCCGAATGACACTGAACGGTATCTT
>JBBAEA010000232.1:0-2505 GCA_041656175.1 Bradymonadales bacterium
GCGCTATCACCCCAAACCTGTTTAAGGAGCTCTGCTTTGTTTTTGCATTAATCAGAACTTCCCAAAACTTAAGTCTAGATTTTTAAGCTTTTGCATTAATCGAATTTCTTTGCCAAAATCTGGGGGGTAGCGTGGGATCACCTTCGTTTCGACACGGATGTCGAAACGGAACGCCGTAGGCGGCTCGCAGAGCTGTGTGCCATGGATGGGCACACATTCCAGCAAAGGGCGCTGCAAACGCATAAAATGCCTTGGTTTGGCGCTAGAGCCAAAACAAGGCATTTTATAGCGCGTTTGCTGCAGCAGTTTGCGAGGAAGCCCACGCGAGGGGGGAGTCCCCCCACAAAATAAAAACCTGTGAGAGAACTTCAAATTGTCGGTAACTTTCGCATATATCCTATAGCTTTCCCTTATATAATGATGCGCTGAGGATTGATTTACAGCGTTCAGCTTCGTGCAACATACACATGCGTTGCTGCTTTTCTTGAACTTTGTATATATTTCGCTTAGAATGTTCGTGGGAGCGGTGTGATGTTTTGCCTGCGGATTTTGAACGCCTGCATTTTGGGAGTTTCTGTTCGCCTGCCAGACTTGGAGAAAGCATGATGAAGCAGTTTTTGTTAATACTTTGCCTTTTGCCATTTTTACTAAGCTGTGATCAGGATTCGGACAAAATTTACGGGGAGGAATGCCCGCCAGAGGGCGAGGAGATGCAGAGCGGGTATAAGTGGGTCGAGGAGTTGCGCAAGTGCGAGAAGCGGCATAAGTGTGTTGAACAGGAAGATGGCTATTATCGATGTGAAATTGGTACACTCTGCGGCTTAGGACAAATAAAGTGCGGTTCAAAGTGTGTAGACCCCTTGTCTAATCGCGACTTTTGTGGCGCGAAAGGCGATTGCGATGCTAGCAGCGAAGAGAACAGTACTGGCAATCGCTGCTTGGAGAAAGAGATTTGTGCCGCGGGGGTCTGTGTTGCTGAGTGCCAGCAGGGGCTTGCATATTGCAACGGCGAATGCATCAACCCGCTG
The DNA here is from genome assembly GCA_041656175.1 of Bradymonadales bacterium. Classification (GTDB taxonomy): domain Bacteria; phylum Myxococcota_A; class Bradymonadia; order UBA4248; family UBA4248; genus JBBAEA01. The sequence goes on from JBBAEA010000232.1 coordinate 1,029, forward strand.
ACTAGTCTGAAATATTGCGGCGCTACTGGTACAAGCAAATCCTGTGGTTCCTACACTGAATGCAGCAATAACAAGATTTGTCGACAAGGACAGTGTCACTGCGAGGATGGTCTCATCCTTTGCAATGAACGATGCATTGACCCCCTCACGGATTTAGACTTTTGCGGAGCTAAAAACTGCGCTACCAATGAGAAAGGTTCTGTTTGTTCGGCCGTTTCGCAAGAATGTGTTGCAGGAGAGTGTAAGGATATTTCTTGTGAAGCAGGCGAAAGCATTTGCAATGACAGCAGTGGTAGTGCTACATGTATTAATATTCAATCTAGCCATATTTTACATTGTGGAGCATGTAACAAAGATTGTACATATAACATTCCAAATAATAGCACAGCTAGTGCCTGCAATAATGGAACATGTCATTATTTGTGTAAAGATAATTATGAAAATTGTGGCAATGAAAGTACACCCTATTGCATAAGTAAGAGTTCTATGGACTCAGATCCTAGTCATTGTGGTGCGTGTAATACTGTTTGTGCCGCGACGGAAACCTGCGTCTCAGGAACATGCACGAGCTCGGAGGATTGCGATTCTGCAGCGCTATGCAGCAGTAATTCGTGTAAAAACGACGACAGTCATTGCGGCGCTAGTTGTAAGAATTGTAAGACAGCACAAAACGCCGTTAACGGTTATTGTAAAAACGACGGAAATTGCCAGATACTTCGTTGTAAAACAGGCTTCCATTTCAATAGCGATAAAACTCGTTGCGTTCCCAATTCTGCATACGAATGCGCAGCCCCTGATTCTCAGCAAGTCAGAAATTGCTTTGAGAATAAAGAAACAGGGGTTAATGAAGTCACTTGTAACTCTAAGGGAGAGTGTGTTCCACTTAACTGTTCTAGGGGTTATGCGCTAAATGTTCAAGAAACCATGTGTTTTATGCGTGGGTCGAATTGCCATGATATTGTCGGGCTAAAGAGGGCTTCGGCCACAGAAGGTGGGCGCTGCATCATTTCGGAGTGCGTAGAAGGCTACCATATTAAACGCGGTGTGAGTTTGCCGCATCAAAGTACCAATGACATTTGCGTTGAGAATTCCGCTACAGCTTGTGCCCCCGGAAATTCGGATAAAGCCATTGATTGCATAACTGACGCGGGCGAGCACGCTGCTTGCAACAACGAAGGGCTTTGCTACGTTGTAGCTTGCCCGGAGCAAGCGCAATGCAGTAACTCCACTCTTCGTGAAGCCGCTAGCTGTAACGAAGCTGGCATCTGTGCCGATTATCGCTGTGCCAACGGGTTGCAGTACTGTGCTGCCAAAAATCTTTGCCTACGTCTTGATGGCATTGCTTTGCAAGATTGCGAGAGTTGCCCCGAAAGCTGTACCGACGGACAGCGCTGTTTTAAGGACGGCGATGAAACGCTTTGTAGGTAGGAAATGAAAAGCGATTTTTGTTTTCTTATTTTCTGAGAGCTTTGCGCGC